>JBILHX010000059.1:0-19919 GCA_044350285.1 Chitinophagaceae bacterium
CCTACCCTTATTTTGGCAGCAGCTGCCTCAAGAACAAAAAACATTCGATTGGGAAGCGCTGTCACCGTGCTCAGCGCAGCAGATCCTGTACGAGTTTTCCAAAACCATGCCACCTTAGACTTAATTTCCAATGGAAGGGCAGAACTCGTTGCAGGAAGAGGTTCTTTTATTGATGCGTATCCATTGTTCGGATTAAACCTAGATGAGTACGATGAGATTTTTATAGAGAAACTCGAACTGTTGCTCAAGATTCGCGACAATGAATTTGTTAGTTGGACCGGGAAATATCGTCCGCCATTGAGAAACCAACCCATCTATCCAAGGCCACAACAAGCACAATTGCCAATTTGGTTGGGAGTTGGTGGAACGCCGGAATCTTTTGTACGCGCCGGTACACTCGGATTGCCCTTGATGGTTGCAGTCATTGGTGGAGAGACCCACCGTTTTCGTCGCTTGGTCGATTTATACAGACAAGCAGGCATTAAGGCCGGACACGCACCTGAAAAACTCAAGGTCGGTCTGCATTCACTCGGGTATGTTGCAGCAACCACAGAGCAAGCTTTTGAAGAATTTTACCCCGGCTATGCCGCATCCATGACCAAAATAGGAAAAGAAAGGGGTTGGCCTCCAACAACCAGGGCTCATTTTGAAGCACAGGCTGGTCCAACCGGCGCCCTTTTGGTTGGTAGTCCGGAGGATGTGGCTGCAAAGATTCTTCGTCACTCCAATTCACTCGGCGGAATTTCCAGATTGACTTTTCAATTGGATACAGCAGAGCTTCCACATGAAAAATTGATGGAAACCATTGAGTTGATTGGGAAGAAGTTGAAGCCGCTGGTTTAATACTAGTTTAAGGTTTTGGGTTTAAGGTTTAATTTGAGGATGATTATTGGTTTTTTATCAAGGAATTCCAGTTTTTAACCGTTTTCCAGGCAATTTTCTGTAAAAATTCAGCTTCTTCTGCTGAAATACCTTTTGGTGTATAAGTTGCACCTACGGGACTTTTTCCATAAATAGTGGCATAAATAACACTAACTGCCAAGTAGGTTCCATGGATGGTTTCGTGTTCTTTGTCCTTTCCAAGCATCGCCAACGAAGGCCTCTCTTTCAGTGAATTCATGAATGCCAATCCTACTGGAGCAACGGGAACACCAAGTTTTTTACCAATTAGTTGATGGGCTTCAGCAATTTGATCCATCGAAATCCAATTCAACCTGTCATAAGGCCATGCCATGAATAGCACAGTTTTACTGCCGGTTCCTTGGATTTCTTTGTTAAATAAACTGGCATACTCAAAAAATGCTGTTGTGTTGTGTTCGGTCAGTTCAGGTATATCTTCTTGTAGCACAACAACATCATAGCCGTTTCGAATAGAATCGTGAACCCATTGTTGCTTATGAAGAATTCTTAAAGTGGCACCTCCTTTGGTTGCTCGAGTGGCTATGATGTTTTTTGCTTTTTTTGCTGAAGCTGAAAAGAGCATGAAATGTTTTTCAAGTCCACCATTGTAGTAAGTAAAACTATTTCCAATGAACAGCATCTTTTCAGCTTGATTTTTTTGTTGTGCTAAAAGAGAAACAGTTATGAAAATGAAAATGGTAGTTGTTGAAATTAATTTCATGCGGTTTGAAAATTGATGAATGTTGAAAGTGAAAATACACTTGTTGAATAAAAATCAATCTACATTATTTTTCAACAAGAAATGATTATTACATTTGAAAAGTCAGCTTTTTCAACCCTGTTTTAAGTTGTTCCTCAATTTCATCAGAACCTATTTCTTTCAAACTCCCACCTGGCATAACCAATTTTAGTTTCATTTTGATTCCTTTTTTGAAACCTATTTTCTGCCAATCACCTGGTAAATATTCAATCAAGGAATTATCATCAACATACAATACATAGAGGCTTAATTTATTGATGTCTTTATCAACATTTTCTGAAAAATTGATCTCCACTTCTTTCCATTCTACATCTTTCATTTTCATTATCCTGTCGATATTCCAGATACCCATTTTGTCAATTTTGAAAGAGTTCATCAAGTCTGCTTGCTGAGCCAATCGTATTTTTTCATCTTCTAATTTTAGCATTATATTTTCAAATTCTTTAACCCGATTATTCCTTTGCTTTTCATTTATTGCTTGTAGATTTCTTGCATGAACAGGAATTGCAAGTATGTCAAAACTCAATTCAACTGGACCATCATCTTCAAATTGTTGTTCTTTGTAAAATGACAAAGTATGCTTGCCTGTTTTTTGATTCAATTTCCCCACCTTCACTTCATCCCAATGTATTCTCATGGCTTCTTCTATTCCATCATCGATGTCTTCTGCTAATACTTTCCAACGCAAATCTTTGAAAGCCCTCAAATAAGGAGCTTCAGATGTATTGGTTACCAAATCAAATACGATGTCTGATTTAGTTGTTGTATCAGTTATACCCAACTCTTTCAAGCGGTTAATTTTTCTAGTATTAGCACCAGCAGTAAATGTTCCATTTATGTTCCAATTGTTGTTTTCATCAAAATGGTACAGTTGATAATTATCACCTTTTTTGAATGAAGCCAATTCAATGCCTATTGTTTTTCCTTTTCTGATTTCTAATTCCTGACCGCCTGAAAAGGCCCTCAATTCAATCATTCCAGCCGATTGTAAAAATTGTTTTCTTTTTTTGTCGATAGACATTGGTATACCTGCCCTAAAAATATCTTCTGTATTATGAAATTCCCTAACCTTTAACAAGACGCTGTCTTTAACTTCTGTTCCATTTTTATGAACAAATGTGTTGGGTGAAATACTTATCAAAGTGCCTGTTGTTCTTTCAATTTTTACAATGCTGTCTTTATGAAAACGATATTCCTCAAATGCAATATCTTGTGATTTAATTGGAGGATGAATGTTCTGCTCATATTGGATTTTATCCTTAGAGAATTTCATCCAAACAAAAAACAAGCTCAATAATATCAGCAATGCTGCAGCAATTTTTATATAGATTTTTTTCATTTATGTAGTAATGATATGATGAAAGAATATTTAGGTAAATTATTTTTTGATGTTGAGGGAGTAGCAATATAAATATCCATCGAAACCGCTGATCAACAAATCCAATTTTCCATCCATGTCTATATCATCTATAACTGGAGGCATTTCACTTGCTGATGGTAAAGCATATCGTTCTAAAACTTTTCCTTGGTCTATTGAAACGATTTCAACGAATCCTGTATTCGAGTTTGCATAATCCCTTTGATTCAATACCAGTGCAGACTTCAGTCCTTTGTATAAAAAAATATTGTTTGCAAGTATAGGGGAATATCCATTTCTATTTTCTTTTACCCAATCACCATTAATACTAACATAATCGTAAAGAATTACCCTTGAATTTGTTGAGTAATTTCCTACTTTATCAATTAACATAATTGAATCGCGACAGGCAAACATAAGTTTGCCGTTGTCAATATTCAATGCATTTAATCCAGATACATAGTCGTTTGAACCAAATATTTGTTGTTTGACTGTATTGCCTTTTCTGTTGATGATATCGAATTTGTTTAATCTAATATCGTTAGAATTATAAACACTATGTGTTACAAAAATCAAAGGCTCTTTTTGTGTTCCAATATTTGCAATCATGGAATTCAAACCTTGATAATTTTTTTTCCACAACAATTTTCCGTCATTTCCATTGATAGCAAATATTTTTTCGTCGTATGTAACATAAACAAGGTCATTAACTCCATCTATGTTTAAATCGACCAATAAAGGCTTTATGTAAAATGAATTAGAATTAGAAAAATATGCTTTTACTTTAAAAACCATTCTGTTGTCACCTGGCTTCCAACCTTTGAAATCTGGGGTATAGTAGTTCCAAATTTTTAATCCAGTTTCAGGATCAACAGCCTTAACTTCTCCTGACTCGGTAGCATACACGATGCATTGTTTATTCTTGTTGCTAACCAACACAGGTTCGTGTTCAATATCGCCGGAGGCTGGATTTCGCCACAATACTTTACCATCGAGGTTTGTACAAAGGAACTCTTCGTTGTCGTTTCCAAAATACAGTTTGTTGTTATGTAATAACGTACCATTTACGTCCATGTCACCCAACTCCTCACCTCCAATTTTTCTTATGATTCCACCCGTTTTCCTGTTGATGACATAAACACCTGATTGTTTGTCGTAAGCATTATAGTCCATAAAATTTGAACCATTTGAACCGATGATCAAGGTTCCATTGTTGAAGACTACATTAGTTTTGAAACTGGCAATGCCAATTTTTGCTTTCCATTTCAGAGGGAAGGATTTTTCAATGGGACTGAAAGGCTGCTGTGCATAAGAGGCATAACATAAAAGGCATAGTAATGACAGTGATATTCTCATAACCTAGTTAAATGTTTACAATAAATAAATAAAAATCAATCAGTGTAAAAGTCAATCCATGCCTTACTTATACTTTTGTATTTGCCAGATATGCAATCTGGGTATTAAATATTTTCTAAGTTGGAATTTATAGGATATGAGGATTCCGCTAAATTACTTGTGCGATTAAACAAACATTGCCAAGAAATGGTTAATGTCATACTATTGATTTGTTAAATAACATTCAGATATACAGTGAAGGTTTCAAGGAGATAAAGCCATTCTTTTGATATTTATCATTTTTTTGTAAAACTTACCTGTATATGTCTGGCGATTCAAGAAGTAAATGGAGATAGTCGTAATTTTGCCTTCTTTAAAATTCTAAAAATCAATTAAATATGGAACATAACGCATCCGCAGGTAACGATTCAGGTGCTGCCAAGTGCCCTTTTTCAGGTGCCTCATTAAAGCAAAGTGCAGGCAATGGAACGGGTAACCGCGACTGGTGGCCTAATCAGCTGAAATTGAACATCCTTCGCCAGCATTCTTCTTTGTCAAACCCAATGGGAGCATCATTCAACTATTCCGAAGAGTTTAAATCGCTTGATTTACCCACATTGAAGAAAGACATCATTGATGTACTAACGACCTCACAAGACTGGTGGCCAGCAGATTACGGACATTATGGTCCATTCATCATACGCATGGCATGGCACAGTGCTGGTACATATAGAACAACCGATGGTCGTGGCGGCGGTGGAACAGGAACACAGCGTTTCGCTCCATTGAACAGCTGGCCAGACAATACCAATTTGGATAAGGCACGTTTGTTGCTTTGGCCAGTGAAGAAAAAATACGGCAAGAAACTATCATGGGCCGATCTTATGATCCTGGCAGGAAACTGCGCACTTGAATCAATGGGATTTCAAACCTTTGGATTTGCCGGTGGTCGTGAAGATGTTTGGGAGCCACAGGAAGATATTTATTGGGGATCTGAGAGAGAGTGGTTGGGCGACAAACGCTACACTGGCGACCGTGATTTGGAGAATCCGCTAGCAGCAGTTCAAATGGGATTGATTTATGTGAATCCAGAAGGACCAAACGGAAATCCTGATCCGATTGCATCAGCAAGGGATATCCGTGAAACATTTGCTCGCATGGCGATGAATGATGAAGAGACAGTTGCCTTGATTGCAGGTGGACATACCTTCGGTAAAACCCATGGTGCAGCAGATCCAAACAAGTATGTTGGAAAAGAACCAGCAGGAGCAGGTATTGAGGAGCAAAGTCTAGGTTGGAAGAATACATTGGGAAGCGGTAATGGTGAAAATACCATCACCAGCGGATTGGAAGGTGCATGGACAACCACACCAACACAGTGGAGCAACAATTATTTTGAGAATCTTTTCGGATACGAGTGGGAATTAACAAAGAGTCCAGCCGGCGCAAACCAGTGGAAGCCTAAGGCTGGTGCAGGTTCAGACACGGTGCCAGATGCACACAACCCAGCCAAGAGACATGCTCCAACGATGCTAACAACAGATATCGCAATGCGCGTAGATCCAGCATACGGACCAATTTCAAAGCGTTTCTTTGAGAACCCAGATCAGTTTGCAGATGCATTTGCACGTGCTTGGTTCAAGTTGACACACCGCGACATGGGTCCACGTTCACGTTACGTAGGTACTGAAGTACCAGCGGAAATATTAATCTGGCAGGATCCAATCCCAGCAGTTACTTATTCATCAATAGATGATCAGGACGTTGCAGGATTGAAAGCAAGCCTCCTCGCATCAGGATTAACCATACCTCAGTTGGTATCAACAGCTTGGGCATCAGCAGCTACGTTCCGTGGTTCAGACAAAAGAGGTGGCGCAAATGGAGCTCGCATTGCACTCGCTCCTCAGAAATATTGGGCAGTCAACAACCCAGCTCAACTTTCAAAAATTTTGGACGTTCTTGCAGAAATCCAAAACGCTTTCAATGAAGCCCAAACAGGCGGCAAGCAGGTATCACTAGCGGATTTGATTGTTCTAGGCGGTTCTGTGGGAATTGAGCAAGCGGCAAAAAATGCTGGACATGAAATTACGGTTCCGTTCACAGCAGGACGTGCAGATGCAACGCAAGAGCAAACTGATGTTGAATCATTTGCAGTGCTAGAGCCAGCCGCAGACGGTTTCAGGAACTACAAGAATGCACGTTACACAGCATCAGCAGAAGAAATGTTGATAGACAAGGCGCAGTTGATGAATTTGACAGCACCAGAGATGACAGTGTTGATAGGTGGAATGAGGGTGTTGAACACGAACTTTGACCAGTCACACCACGGTGTTTTCACCAAGACCCCAGGGACTTTAACCAATGATTTCTTTGCTAATTTGATCAGTTTTGATACTACTTGGAAAGCCACTTCAGCATCACAAGATGTTTTTGAAGGAAGGGATCGTTCAACTGGAGAAATCAAGTGGACAGCAACCCGTGCAGACCTTATATTTGGTTCTAATTCAGAATTAAGGGCATTGGCTGAAGTTTATGCATGTGAAGATGCCAAACAAAAATTTGTGCAAGATTTCGTAGCAGCATGGACCAAGGTGATGAATTTGGATAGATTTGATTTGGCATAGTTTTTAGCCAAAAGGTAATAAGAGAAGGTGGTCTGGAAACGGACCACCTTTTTTTTATCATGAAGTCTAACAAAGTATTGAGCGCTCTAGTTAACTTTGAAAAATGAAAGTATTAATTATAATATCCGTTCTTATATGTTGCAATTTTTCAAATGCCTTTTGTCAAAACAACCGCATCAATACGAAGGAAAGCATTGGTTGGTATAATTATTTTGGAACATTTAAAGTTTCTAAAAATTTTGGTATTCATACAGAGTATCAATGGAGGAGGGATAATCTGATTAGTGATTGGCAGCAAAGTTTATTAAGGGTTGGTATAAATTATCAACTCAACCCAAGGGTTTTGTTTAGACTCGGTTATGCATGGGCTGAAACCTTCCCGTACGGGGAGATTCCAATAAATGGGTTAGGAAAGGATTTTACCGAGCATAGAATATATCAAATGGCACAGCTTTCTCATAAAGAAGGCATAGTCGATTTTTCACACAGGTTTATGCTAGAGCAACGTTTTGTTGGTAGATATACAACTGCAAATCTAGATAAGGAAGATGAATTTCCTCTAATACATAGAATGCGATATATGTTTAAGTCCCAATTTCCATTAAAAGGGAAAGAGATAAAAGATAAAACACCGTATGTTGCCATTTATGATGAAATATTAATTGGCTTTGGTCAAATGGTAAATGCAAATATATTTGACCAAAATAGAATTGGGATTTTGATGGGATATCGTATCAACAAAACGATAAAATTAGAAGCAGGATACATGAGTCAAATCATTCAATTTGGAAGACAAATAAACGGTAAAAACATTTTTCAAAACAACAACGTATTATTGTTAAATACCAATTTCAATTTTGATGTCACAAAGAAATGATGTTAATTAACGTGAAGATTCAGTTTTGTGTAGCTATGAGTAAAACTTAAGTAGGTTGAAGAAGTTGAAGAGGTTGAAGAGGTTGAAGAATTAGAGAAGTAGTTCCCCTAAACACGTAAATATTTATTTTACTTTTGATGCTTTTTGTTTACGCTTTTTTTCATTTTCTGCAGCCATTTTTTCCTTGTGGGCTTTGATGAATTCAGATGTCTCCCTTTCCATTTCTGGAGTTTCTTTTATTTGTAAAACAGCGCATATGATATCTTCAAAAATTTCGATTTTCTTATTTTTTTTCATCTTTAAAATATTTATTTATAAGAATTTCAGCAGGTATTTTAAAAATTAACATTTTTTGATTTTTAAAAAGTGTTGCACCTAAAGTTACTGAAAAATGTTGAATGAGATTTGTTTTTGCATAAAATGCCACGGCACCATCAAACCCAGTTTCCAAAGAAAATTTACAAGCAAATGCGAAAAGATTTCCTGCAATACCTTGGTACACTTTTATTTTTCCAACATTCTCTGGGGAGTTCTCAATAAGGTGAATATGCACATGATCCTGTTTTATTTCGAAGCTAATCAGTCCAAGTAAAATCGACTTATTAGAATCTAAGACCATTTTGTAAACCAATTTATTGGGATCTTTCGCTTCCTTTTTCCAATTAAATTTCCATCCATTCTTTTTGTGAATTTTATTCAGGAATTCTATGCTTGCTTTTGATACATGTGTTTTAAAAATTTTCCCAGTTAAAACTTCCACAACAGATTCTGATAGTATATCAATTTCAATATCCAATGCTTGATTCATTGAACAAAGATGCTTTCTAGTGCAAGAGTATCAACCGTTAAAGCACCCGGAACGAATGGGATTTTTCACATGAAATGATGAGGGTTTAAAAAGTTGAAGAGTTGACAAACTGATTCTTCAGGCAACTTAACAAAAACCTATTTTACGATTGTATCTTTTGGGGTTCTGATGTTTTTTATTTCCTGCAGCCATTTTTTCTTCTTCCATTACTTTTAAATCGATGTACAACACATCATTCGCGTTAGCCAGTCGAAATATAATTCTAGACGATAGATGACAATATGCATTTATTAGACAAAAAGACAAGAGATTATCCAAAGTGAAAAGCGGGCATGTTGTATTTTCGAATGAAGAGAAAATAAAAATTGGAACTAGTATTATTTAAATATTATATAGGTACTTTATTCAATATCAATATTTAAAATACCAGTGACAAATTTTCTTACTTTGGATGATATGGGGAAGTGAGATTACCTGAGAGTTATGGTCAACAATTTACACACGCAAATGATTAGACAAAAACAACGAAGCTATGGTACTATTAGAATTTCGACCAAGCCCATTTTTGTCTGAGTTCATCCGTACCTATAGAATAGTGCATTTTGTTTTTGACAGCTCAGTTGTGGTTCCATTTAAACCATATCCGCCACGTCCCGAACAGTGTTTAAGTTTTTTTCCAAAAGAAACAGAAACCTTTGAATGTCCCGCCAACAATAAACAGGTTAGCAACCTCAAAACAGTTCTTTGTGGTCAACAGAATGAACTTACAAATCGCTATCCAAGTAATGACTTCCTTAATTTTCAAATAGTTTTTCAGCCAGGTGGTTTGTACAGATTAACTGGAATGCCATCGAATGAATTAACCAATGCCTACATTGATGCAGAGACTGTTTTTCCGAAAAGCATTAAAGAAGTTAATGACAGACTTAACGAAGCAACAACTTACAATCAGATGGTAGAAACTGTTGAAGCTTTTTTACTGCAGCAGGTTAATCGGTTTTCGAAAGAGTACCACAGAATGGATGTTGTTAGTCGGCAAATTTTAAATGCATCTGAAATATACAGCGTTGATTGGCTTGCCAGAGAATCATGCTTAAGCACAAGGCAATATGAACGGAAATTTGTGGAGCGAATGGGTGTTTCGCCAAAGCATTTTTGCAACATAGCACAATTTGAAAAAGCTTATCGCATGAAAAATAAATTTCCACATTTTGATTGGCTTACAATAGCAATTCATTGTGGATATTATGACTATCAACATCTTTCAAAAGCGTATCAAAAATTTACACAACAATCGCCTACCGAATTTCATTTGCTTGACCTTCAAGCTCCCGAAAGAAAATTTGGAGAACCCGACACCTACTAGAATGTCGTTTTTATACCACCACACTGCTTTCAATTGTAGTGACATTTGTATTGTACAATTTAAACAATACAACCATGGAAAGAAAGAAATTTTTATTGACAACGGCAGCAGCATTACCTGCACTCTTGATTGCAAAAAACAACCAAGGAGAAAAGTTGGAACGACCGAACAAGAGCTTCGTGGTTAAAGCCACAGAAAGCAGGTTTGGAGAAAAAACATTGATTGGTGGGAAAAATCCTAACGACATTAAGGTTTCGCAAAAAGACACCAACGGAGACCTTACAATCTTTGAGTATACGGGAAACGAAAAAGGTGGTCCACCATTGCATGTTCATCCACACCAAGACGAAATATTTTTTATCGTTCAAGGTGAGTACCTTTTTCAGGTAGGGGCGGACAAGCATGCTTTAAAAGCAGGAGACACTATTTTTTTGCCAAGAACAGTACCCCATACATTTGCACAACTGACGGACAATGGAAAAATGTTTTTTCTTTTTCAACCATCAGGGAAAATGGAGGATTTTTTCAGTACACTTGGTAACCTGACTTCGCCACCCACGCCAGAACAAGGCGCTAAAATATTTGCAGACCATGATATGAAAGTAGTTGGCCCACCATTACAATATTGAACCAGCAAGACCGTTAAAATCGGCTTACAACAGCGTTGGCGTTAAAGCGACTGATGAAAATCAATACCGCCGAAACGTCAATGCTTCCATCCTCTTAATTTAAGCCAAAGTTCAGTTGCACAATATTTGTGGTTGCCCGATGCATCCGCAACATTTCAATTCATAATAAGAGCAAAAGTCAGCAAGATCAAAAGACCACGATCGGATTTTACAATTCAACCATTTAATTCAACAGCTCAACTAACTTTAGCTTACCATCAATGGATGCAATGGATAGCTTGCACTTTAATCAACTTGAATTGAACGATGGCAAAGTATTTTTTAATTATTTCACTTTTTATTTCCAGTTTGTCAATCGCGCAAAAAAATTCACAAAATATTCGGGGTATTGTTACCGACAAACTGTCTCAATTTACTTTAGTTGGCGCTTCTATAGAAATCTCTTCCTTACAAAAAGGGACCACAACAGATTCGCTTGGAAAATATGTAATCACCAATATTTTGCCTGATAGATATGAAGTAAAAATATCTTATTTGGGTTACAAAACCATAACAATCCCCAATGTGGTTGTTACTTCAGGCAAGGAAGTAATTTTGGATATTGCGATGGAAGAGACATTTAATCAATTAAATGAAGTTGTTATCAAATCAAGCAATAAAGGGGGTACCATTAATAAGTTGTCGAGTGTAAGTGCCAGGACATTTTCCATGGAAGAAGTCAATCGATATGCAGGTGGAAGAAGCGACCCAGCCCGATTGGTTGCTAATTTTGCAGGGGTGAGTGCACCTGACGACAGCAGAAACGACATCGTAATCCGTGGCAATTCTCCCGTTGGTGTATTGTGGCGCATAGATGGCATGAATGTAACCAATCCGAATCATTTTGCTTCTGTCGGTACTACGGGAGGAGCAGTTAGTGCTTTAAATACCAACCTATTAAAAAGTTCGGATTTTTTTACTTCAGCATTTCCAGCAGAATATGGCAATGCAACTGCTGGTGTTTTTGATTTAGGTTTTAGGAATGGTAACAACAAAAAAAGAGAAACTACTTTACAAGTAGGAGTTATTACTGGTTTAGAAGCAACAACCGAAGGACCATTCAGTAAAAAAAGCGATGCATCTTATTTGGTAGGTTATCGATATGCGTTAACTGGAGTTGCACAAAAACTAGGTGTGAATATTGGCACTCCAGCAACCCCTACTTATCAAGACTTTTCTTTTAAATTATCCAGCGGGACTACCAAGTTTGGTAAATTTTCAATGTTTGGAATTTTAGCAACAAGCTCAATTGAAATTGGTGGTGGAAGTTCTAACACATTGTATGGAAATGGCAATCAGGTAGATTTTGCCAGCAAAATCGGAATTCTAGGGTTAAACCATTTTAAACAAATCAATAAGAAATCTTACATCAGTTCTACCGTTGGGATCAACTACTCAAGCACAGATCAAACAGGATATGCTTCAGACAGATTTACATCATCAGACTTTATCAAGGAAGTCAGTAATGTTGCGAAATCTAGCTATAATTTTAGTACTACATATAATTCTAAAATCAATTCAAAACTATTTTTTAAAGCTGGCATACAGGACGAAGTTATTGGGTTGGATTTATTTTATAAAACCAAGGACAATATCAACCAACCCTATAAACAAATATGGGATTATAACAGCAATACCAATTTAGCACAGGCATATGCCCACGTTAAATACAATTTAACCGAAAAGCTAACAATGAATGCCGGTATACATTCGCAATTGTTTCTCCTAAATAATTCTACTGCTTTAGAGCCAAGACTTGGACTTATTTATAATGTCAACAATAAAAGCAGTTTTAATTTCGGATATGGCCTGCATTCTCAAATGCAGCCCATCAATGTTTATTTTTTACAAACTTCAGATGCCAATGGCAAAACAGTGTATAATAATAAAAATTTAGATTTCACAAAAAGCCACCAATTTGTTTTAGGATATAACATTCAACCATTTAGCGACTGGCGTATTAAAACAGAAGTTTATTTTCAATCTATTTACAATGCACCAATAACTTCATATTCAAGTAGCTATTCTATGCTAAATACAGGATCTTCTTTTAGAACAGATTTGCAAGACAATCTAATCAACAATGGAACAGGAAAAAACTATGGCGTAGAATTGACTATTGAAAAGTTTTTCAGCAAAGGATATTATGGTTTATTTACTTCTTCAATATATAGTTCAAAATACAAGGGCAGCGACGGTGTAGAAAGAAATACAGCTTTCAACGGAAAATATGTTTTTAATGCATTGGCAGGAAAAGAATGGAAAGTAGGAACAGCAAAACTAAATAAATTTTCAACAGATGTTAAATTTACAAATGCAGGTGGCAGGGCTTATACCCCAATAGATTTAGCATCTTCTCAGGCTACTGGACGCGAACAGCTTTCCACCAATGCCTATTCAGTATATTATGATAATTATTATCGCATAGATATAAAAGTCGGATATACGATAAATAGTAGTAAGAGAAAAGTATCGCAAACAATCTCGCTGGATTTACAAAATGTGACGAATCACAAAAATGTATTTTCAGAGGGATATGATGATAAAAAACAGGATATAAGGACAACCTATCAATTGGGATTTTTTCCAAACCTTGTTTATAAAATGCAATTCTAATTGCTGAAATAAACTGATTATTTGATTAAATCCTCATGATATTTAAAACTGGTAAATGGGGTTTCCCTTAAGAGGTATATCCCCGTTCTTGTATGTTAATGAAATTATTGTTGATTCCTTTTAGAAATGAAGTGTTGATTATAAAAAAATATTTAACGACCGTATAAAAAAAATCACTCAACTTAGTAGTAATCAGATTAAAATTTTAAATGAGGCATTTAGAAAACTTATTTATTTATAAAGTTCTTGGCGCCTTCGCCATTGCCTTATTGTTTAAAACTATTTTTTTTAGGATTCCAGAAGTATTGGGTTTTGATTTATTGCTGATATCGGCAATCATATTGATATTGTGGGAAGGCAACAAAAAAATTGACAAATGGCTTAATACAAAATATACCTGGATAGAAAATTCAAAAAGAAGATTGTTTGCACAGGTAATGGCTTTTATGCTATTTACTTCAATTACCTTATTTTTATTGATGTTTACATTGCATCAAATGAGATTTGGTGATGGCAGAATAGTGAACCGAAAAATGCAGGAAATTTTTTTTCCTGCCCTATTTTTTGCATTGGCACTAACTGCGATATACATTAGCTTCAATTTTTTTAAGGCATGGAAAAAAAGTTTACTTGAAGTAGAAAAATACAAGACCCAAAGTGTAGAAGCTCAATTGCAGAATCTTAAAAATCAACTTAATCCCCATTTTCTTTTCAATAATTTAAGTGTGCTTACATCATTGGTTTATCAAAATCAGGATAAAGCAGCGGATTTCATTAATGAATTATCCAAAGTATATCGTTACGTATTAGATAACAAAAATTCAGAACTGGTAACCTTGCATGAGGAATTGGAATTTCTTAATCATTACATTTATTTGTTGAAAATAAGATTTGACAATGCTCTTTCTTTTTCAATAAACATTGATGAGAAAAACATGTATAAATATTTGCCGCCAATGTGTTTGCAAATGCTGGTAGAGAATACGATTCAACATAATGAAGCATCTCAGGCAAATCCACTGAATGTAAACATTTATACAGAAAACAATACATTAATAATTGAAAACAATATTCAACAGAGAACCGATAAGGCGGAAAGTTCAAAAATAGGGCTGAAGAATATACAAGCAAGGTATTCTTACTTTGCAGATAAAAAGGTCGAAGTATTTATCAATAGGGATAGTTTCAAAGTAACTTTACCGCTAATGTTGAAATAATGAAAGTAGTAATTGTAGAAGACGAAAAATTATCTGCTGAGCATCTTGCATTGCTCTTAAGAAAAGTTGATGTTAACATTGAAATAATAAAATTCATTGATACTGTAAAATCTACTGTGAAAATATTTAGTGATGGTCTGAAATGTGATTTGATTTTTATGGATATTCATTTGGCAGATGGAAATGGATTTGAAGTATTTAGTCAAATCGACTTGGAAATACCTATTATTTTTACAACAGCCTACGACAATTATGCCATACAAGCATTCAAACAAAACAGCATTGATTACCTGTTAAAACCAGTCTCATTACAGGATGTTCAATTTGCATTGGACAAATACAACAAACAGCAACAAATCGCAAGCAAGCAGCTTTTAGAAACTTTTTCAAACACCTATAAAAAATTAAGTAATCAATATAAGACGCGATTTATGGTTAAAATGGGTGAAACCATTGATACTGTTCAAACCAATGAGATTCACCATTTTGAATCAAAGGAAAGTCTAACATTTTTGGTAACTGATAAGGGTAAAAAGTACATCATAGAATATACGTTAGACCAATTGGAAAAATTATTATCACCTCAGGATTTCTTTCGTATCAACAGACAAACAATTATTCATATACAAGCTATTGAAAAAGTCAAGGCACATTTTAATAGCCGCTTAACCATTACATCCAACAAATTAGAAGGTGATTCGAAGATTGTAAGTAGGGAAAGAGTGGTTGAATTTAAGAAGTGGTTGGATAGTTAGCTGAGGTTTAGAGCAGGCTATTTCAATTTTTGGGTATTGATCTCATAAAAGTTGGGTATTAATTTTTTTTGATACCAATTCTATTCATCCTTCAACGCAAACGCAACATACGCATCGCTTGACTTACCTCCCCATTTTGAACCGCCGCAGGCAATGACAATAAATTGTTTCCCTTTCACTTCATAAACCGACGGCGTTGCTACTCCCGGTGCTGGCAAATCAACTTCCAACAAGATTTTTCCTGTCCGCTTGTTGATGGCCCTAAATTTCCCATCCGATGAAGCGCCTATGAAAAGAAGACCACCAGCGGTTACAACTGGACCACCATAGTTTTCGCGACCAGTTGCTGGAATTCCTTTTGCCTTCAGTTCTTCAAATTCTCCAAATGGTATCTTCCACACCTGCTCTCCTGTATTCATGTTGATGGCAGTTAAAGAGCCCCAAGGTGGCTTGATTGCAGGATAGCCTTCAGGGGTTAAGAACTTGTTGTATCCAGTGAAGCCATACAGTTGCTGTGGTGCTTCTCCATCTTTGGTAGTTGGTCCGGTATAAGTTTTTTTCTGTTCATCCTTGATGTTCAAGATAAAAGCTGCTAACGCATTTTTCTCCTCTTTGGTAAGGTTGTTGTTGCCTGGCATCATTCTTCTTCCAGTTGTAATCAGTTGAGTGAACTGCTGTGCTGTATATTTTTTCTCCACCCCTACAATAGATGGATAATCGCCGCCACCAAGCCTTTCAGGACCATGACAACTCATGCAATGTTGTGTATAAAGTCTTGCGCCAGCTTCCAAATTGGTTGTTGATTTTTTTCTTTCCGTCTTGTTTTCTACCATGTTTAACACCCAACTCATTTCATTGGTGTTCACATAAAGCAGCTTTGTCTCAGGATCAAAAGCAGGGCCGCCCCACTCTGCTCCACCATCATAGCCGGGTAAAATAATCGTTCCTTCTTTTGAAGGTGGGTTAAACATTTTCCCTGAACGATAACCTAAAAACCTTTTCTCAATGTCATGATAACTGGAATCGCTCACCAGGTTGTTTAAATCATCATGCGTGAAAGACTGTCGCACCAATGGTTTGGGCAAACGTGGCATGGGCTGCGTCGGCCAGAGTTTTTCATTTTTCAGTGGACTAACTTGATCTACAGCCACTTCATCAATTGGGAAAAGAGGCTTTCCAGTTTCCCGATCAAACAAAAACACAAACCCAGTTTTGGTTGTTTGTGCCACTGCATCTACTGGTTTTCCGTCGTGCATGACTGTAATTAATGCAGGTGCCGCAGGTATGTCCATGTCCCAAACATCATGGTGCACCGTCTGGAAATGCCAGATCAGTTTTCCGGTTTCGGCGTTTATCGCCAGCAGGCAATTGGCATACAATCCCTTACCCAAACGTGCCCCACCGTAAAAATCGTTGGTAGGATTTCCAGTTGGGGCATATAAGATTCCTCTTTTTTCATCCAAGCTAAAACCCGCCCAGCTGTTGGTTGACCCCATGTGTTTGTAGGCGGTACTGTCTTCCCATGTTTCATGTCCTGCTTCTCCAGGGAAGGGGATGGTATGGAATATCCATTTTTGTTTTCCGGTTTTTACATCAAAAGCACGAATATGACCGGGAGTTTCATCTCCCACCAATCCGCTCAGGAAGAACAGGTTTTTGTAGACCATCACTGGAGAAGTTGGTGCTACAAAGACTTTAGAGGAATCTCTTCCCAATCCAATCGCCAAGTTAATACCGCCATTGGTTCCAAAGCTAGAAATCAGTTTACCTGAGGTTGCGTTAACTTCCATCGCAATGGGACCAACGGTATAGATGATTCTTTTGTCTTCGCCCTCAGACCAGTAGGTTACGCCTCGGTTCATGTTTACACTGCTGCGGTGCCAGGTGCTGTTGGCAATTGAATCAGCTGGGTTGAATGTCCAGAGCTCCTTTCCAGTACATGCATTGATGGCAAAAAGTTTTAGTTTGGGTGATACGCCAAACATTACCGAATCGATGATGATTGGGTTGCATTCCATCGCACCAAAGCGTGTACTGTCGTTGTTTTCGGAATGATAAATCCAGGCAATTTCGAGGTTGCCGATATTGTTGGTATCGATTTGTTTGGTGGATGAATAACGGATATTTTCCTTGCTGCCGCCAGTGACGCCCCATTCAGCATACGTTTTTTGTACGCTAGAGGAGTTGCAGCTTCCCAACACAACCGTAAAAATGAATGCAGCTAAAAAAGAGAAATTAATCTTGCCCATGGGAATCATTTTGTCTTATATCAAATGTAGAGATTTATGGGGAGAGTGGGCATTCGAAGCAGTTTAATGTAATAAGCAATCAAGTGTAATTGAAAAATTCATTTCATTTTCACCCCACCATACTTTCACAATTCTTAAACATCTTAAATGATACTTTCGTAATTCCTACTATTTCATTTTTTTTCTAAAATGCAAATACAAGACAAAGCACCATTTAAATTTTTCTAACCTAGCTTATTTATGAAATTAATTGCATTGTTTTTTTTATTCCCCGCCATCATCAACATTGAGATCCCACATGGTTTCAAGCGAACACAAACAAATAGTTTTGGTGACTATCTTAGAAGCATCTCACTTAAGTCCGACAAAACAGTTTACCTCTACAATGGTGAGAAAAAAGGAAATCAGTCCGCTCAATATGCAGTCCTTGATATTTCTGTTGGTAATGAGAATTTGCAACAATGCGCAGATGCCGCCATGAGGTTGAGGGCTGAGTGGTTGTTCAAAACCAAACAGTATGATAAGATTGTTTTTAATGCAGTATCTGGAGAGCCTTTGCCATTCAGTCCTCCATATAATTACATTCACCTGATGAAGCACATGAAAGTTGTTTTTGGATTCTGTAACAGTTGGAGCCTAGAGAAACAACTTAAAAAGAAATCCATCATGGACATTCAAATTGGTGATGTGCTCATAAAGGGTGGATTTCCAGGGCATGTTGTGATGGTTGTAGACATGGTTGTTAACCGCAAAGGGGAGAAGCTCATGATGTTGGCACAGAGCTATATGCCTGCACAAGACATTCATATTTTGAAGGGTCCTATCAACGAAGTTTGGTATCCGGTGAAGGAAGGAGAAATACATACACCAGAGTATACCTTTTATTCAAGTCAAGTGAAGACTTGGTAGATTGGCTATTAAAATTTAATGAGTTGAATATTGATTCATATTAAAATGATTTTTTAAATTCATACAACAATATATTTCAATTATTTCCATGCTAAACACTTCCCTACAACAGCATCTCCGCGAAGCGGGATATGATCTCATCGATGGACCTATACGCAACCACAAGCCTCTTCAGCTTTGGCTAAAACAGGGCTTGAACCAAGCAGAACTTTACTATACTGATATCTTGCATGCTTTTAGCAGTCAAGCCAAACTACGGGTCTCAAAAGACGCCAGTCTATCGATCAACGACACCCATAAAAATGATTACGCTTTTCATATCGGAATCACGTTGGTGCAGGAGCTGATGCAATCCATTGGACTCCCTGCTGTAGATTTCACAGCGAGTATCAATGCTGGAAAAAAGGTCAGCATCTCATACAAAAATGCGTTGTCTGAAGTAGTGCCTTTAGGCGATCTGACCGATTTTCTTAGTACGGCTGATTTTATTCATCCGAATCCTGTGCTGCTCCGCAATGCCAACAGAAACAACTTATTGGTCATCACTGGGGTCGTTACAGCTGAGCAACTTGTTGCAGAAGTTGAAACTGACTTCAAAATCAATAACAAGGTGATCAATGCCTTGAAGAAGACGTCCAAAGACAAGATTGAGTTCACCACTTCAAACAACAATACCCTCAAAATGGTGGCTGGAAATACGCGTTTTCCAATTGCAGTAAAAGCGAGTCGCCTTGATTTTGACAAAGGCCGGTTTAATGGATTGGGATTGATTACGGATGGAAGGGATTTATTTTAATGCGAATCATCCCAATATCAATGCGAATAATTCTGAGCAATTTTTATTTCAACGGTAACACAAATAACTTTTACCCAAAGATTTTACAACTGTTAAGAGTTTCAATGTCCATCTAAAAAATAAACTAAAAATCATCACAATAGAACAGTCTTTTGTACATTCAGTACATGAAAAAATTCCTGCTTTTCAGTTTCGTTTTTGTTTTCTTGATATCAATTTTTTCCACGGCGCAGCCATATCAAATAATCTCTCCAGATAAAAATATATTGGTTGAGGTTGACTTCAACAAAGCAAATGGTCTTTGTTATAAAATGACTTATCAGCAGCAGCCTATTGTGTTGGAATCTAAGTTTGGAATTAAGGTCAACGGCGAAAATTGGGAACAAAACATAGAGATGAAATCTGTTGTTAATTCCAGTACAGATACGAGTTGGAAACCCATATATGGCGAGCGTTCGCAGGTAGTTGATCAGTTCAACGAAACCATTTTCTCCCTTAATAAATTGGACAATAAGAATAAACAATTAAAAATTATTGTCCGCGTATACAATCAAGGAATGGCTTTTCGCTATCAAGTGCCGGAATTAGAAAATGGCGGTCCATTGATCAAGATCACCAATGAATCTACTGAATTCAGTTTTCCTGAAGAAACCAAAGCATGGTTTACGCCAACAGCACAGGC
>JBILHX010000060.1:0-19602 GCA_044350285.1 Chitinophagaceae bacterium
AATAAACCTAGATGACGATGCAAATAAAACTGCAATATTCAGTCCAAACAAACTGATTTGCTACAATACAAATACAAACATCACTGCCTCAAATAAGGATGCAAAAACGTTTACATGGACAGGTCCAAATGGATTCACCAGCAATGGTCCTCAACTTTCCATCAATAATTTCAACGCCAGCAACAACGGTGACTATACAATAACATCCATTAGCGATGGTTGCGGCACTGCATCCAAAACACTTAAACTGGAAACACAAAAGCCCATTGCTGATTTCACGTCAATGCAAACAGGTTGCATCCAAGACTCTGTGTACATAACCACAGGAAAATATGATGCAGTAAGGTGGATATGGGATTTAGGAAACGGCGTTAAAATTGATACAAATAAAATTGACATCAAACCCATCAAATACAATGCAGCTGGGGATTACAACATTAAAATGAAATTGGTTACTAGCATTGGTTGTATTGCTGAAGAAGTATCAAAAACAATTAGCATTACACCAAAACCTGTTGCTAATTTCTCCATGCCATCTTCCATTTGTGTTGATCAGGATATTACATTCACCGATGCTTCCACCATTGAGTCAGGATCCATCTCAAAATGGTTTTGGAATTTAAATGATGGCAGTGGGATAATTTCAGCCAACAACAACAACCCCAAAACAACAAAGTATCAACAATACGGAATAAAAAACATTGGCCTTCTTGTGGCCTCAAATTCTGGTTGTAAAAGCGATACTTTTTTTATCAACCCAAAATTGATTGTAAATCCCAAACCAGAGATCGGATTCATCATTCCTGAAGTGTGCTTGGAAGATGCCAATGCCGTTTTTATAGACACAACGCGAGCTGCTGATGGTGCAACAAATTTTTTATACCAATGGAATTTCAATGCTGGACCGACTCCCGTATCTCCTGGTCCCACATTTACAAATGCTGATATTTCAAAACAAAATCCATCCATCAAATACAACATCGCTGGATTTTATCAAGTGTCGCTGACAGCCTCCAGCAAAGGTTGCTCCAATTCACTTACTTCAAATTTTACGGTGAACGGTTCAAACCCAGTTCCCGGATTCGACATACTTAAACCAAATAGTTTATGCAGCAACGATTCGGTGAGAATTCAAAATACATCAACGGTTTATCCAGGTAACGTTAGCAGAATAGAAATCT
The DNA here is from genome assembly GCA_044350285.1 of Chitinophagaceae bacterium. Taxonomy (GTDB): domain Bacteria; phylum Bacteroidota; class Bacteroidia; order Chitinophagales; family Chitinophagaceae; genus Pollutibacter. The sequence goes on from JBILHX010000060.1 coordinate 1,182, forward strand.
ACTGGGATGCAAACGATTTAACGCAAAAAACGGTTGATGAAAATCCTGAAATCAACAAAATATATGCTTTCCGATACAAAGATTTTCAATCACCTGGAAGCAAAACATATAACATTAAATTGGTAGCCTACTCAGGTAGTGCATTGTCTTGCAGCAAGTTCATTTCCAAAAACATTACAGTCAATGCCAGTCCAAAAGTAACCTTCAACAACATTCCCGGTATTTGTTTTGATGCATCATCCAAACAGCTAACCGAGACTGGCTTTGATGCACGCGTTGCCGGAACATTTGTATACACCGGCAATGGCGTTGACGCAACCGGATTATTCAATCCAGCCCTTGCTGGCATTGGCTTGCATGAAATGAAATTCATGTATACTTCAAATACAGGAGCCTGTAAGGATTCTGCCTCCAGCAACATTATTGTTTGGTCGAAACCAGTGGCTGACTTCAAATTCTCAACATTAAATTGCGAAAAAAATACCATCATTTTTAACAGCAGCTCCTCAACAATTACTGGAAAAGTAGTAAAATATAATTGGGATTTTAATGATGGCAGTGCTGTAAGAAACATTTCAAATACAGATACGGTCCACCATATTTTCAATGCATTCAACTTATACAATGTTAACCTTAGGGTTCAAACAGACAGTGGTTGTTACAGCGATGTAAAATCAATGCCAATCACTGTCAATCCGCTTCCAAAAGTTAATTTTGACCTCCCAAAAGTTTGCTTACCACTTGGGAAAGCCTTGTTTTTAAACAATACCACCATCGCTGATGGATCAGCATCTTTATTAACCTACTTGTGGAACTTCGGCGATGCAAACAACCCAAACCCCTCTGTCTTGAAAGATGGACAACACAATTTCAAGGCCCTCGGGAAATATGATGTGAAGCTAATTGCCACCAGCAGCAACAGTTGCAAAGATTCCTTAACCCAACAACTGGTGGATGTTTTTGAACAACCACAAGCAGGATTTTCAAGCGAAGATTCACTCTGTATTCGAGACATTGCCAACTTCAAAGATGCAAGCTCATCGAGCGATGGCATCATAGACAAATGGTTTTGGGACTTCGGAGACAGCAAAACCGATACCAACAAAGACCCTAATCATCTATACGCAAGTGCCGGTTCAAATACCGTAACCTATTTTACCCAAACAATTGCTGGATGCTATTCGGATACCATCAAAAAAATGATAACTGTATTCGATTACCCAAAAATATCAGCTGGTCCAGATTTAAAGGTGATTACCGACGGTAAAAAAGCAATTCAGGCAACGGTTTCAGGAAACATCATACGCTATATCTGGACACCTTCAACCTATTTGAGCAGAACAGATACACTGCAACCTTATGTTATCAGGCCACAAGAAGACATCACCTACTTCGTGGAAGCCATAGGCAGGGGACGCTGCTCCAGTTTCGATTCCATGAATGTGGTAGCAGTTTTCATGCCCAGACCTCCAAATACATTCACCCCCAATGGGGATGGCATCAATGATTTCTGGGAGATCAAATACCTCGATCAATACCCCGGATCGGTTGTAGAGGTGTTTACGACAAGTGGACAGTTAATCTATCAAAATTACAACTACACAAAACCTTGGGATGGCAAGTACAAGGGAAATACAATGCCAGCAGGGACATACTATTTTGTTATCGACCCCAAGAATGGCAGGCCAAAATTTGCCGGATACGTCACCATTTTGAAATGATTTTCATGAGAATCATTCATTGAGTTGACCTCAATCATTTGTGCCTTCTACCAGAAGCAATAATGTTGTTATGTTCCTAGAACTAAATGGAACCTAACATGAAACATGTAATATTTTACGTATTCTTTGGCATATTTTTATTTTCAGGATGCACTGGACAAGAAAAGACTCAAAGCATTATACCAAAGGAAGCTAAATTCAAAAGCATCGAAGAAAGGCAAAAGGAAACCATAAAGAGTCAAGGTGCTGGAACTTTTACGACAACACAGTGTTTGATGAATTTCAGGTATGCAGCGAAAAAAGCCACTCCTGGTGTCGTTCATATAAAGTCTACTCTTTCAATTAAATCTGCTCCCGAATTGCCTGATTTTTTCAGGGATTTTTTTGGCGATGACTTTTTAAGAAGAAACAACCCCTATCAAGAACAAAGTCCTAGGATAGAAAAAGGAAGCGCATCTGGAGTGATTATAACAGCCGATGGCTATATCGTTACCAACAACCATGTGGTGGACAATGCCAATGAACTTGAGATAGTACTCCACGACCAACGTTCCTACAAGGCAAAAGTAATAGGAACAGACCCCGCCACAGATCTGGCACTGTTAAAGATAGAAGAAAAGGGATTGACCTTCGTAGAATTCGGCAATTCTGATTCTGTTGAAGTGGGGGATATGGTATTGGCGGTTGGGAATCCGTTCAACTTAGCTTCAACAGTTACCGCCGGAATTGTTAGTGCGAAGGCCAGGAACATAAACATATTGACAGACAGGGCTGCAATTGAATCATACATTCAGACTGATGCCGCGGTTAACAGGGGAAACAGCGGTGGCGCATTGGTCGATGTAACGGGAAGGTTAATAGGAATCAATTCAGCCATATCAACACCAACAGGAGTATATGCAGGCTATTCGTTTGCCATACCCGTTGAAATTGTCAAGAAAACAATAGACGACCTATTGCGGTATGGAAAAGTTATGCGGGGATACTTGGGTGTAATTATCAGCGACATGAATGGGCAAAAAGCCAAAGCGTTGGGAATTGACATAACCAGTGGCGTCATGGTTGACAGCCTACAGGAAAATGGTGCGGCTATGCGTGCGGGAATTAAAGTGAAGGACATCATCATTAAACTAGACAACAGAAAAGTGTCAACTTCAACAGAGCTCAGGGAATTGATTACCAGACACAAGCCAGGAGAACAGGTTAGTGTCACGTTAATTAGAGACCGTAAAGAAAAGACTTTAGCTGTCACATTGATGCCGTTGCAAGAAACCGTTGTGGCAAAGGACGGTCAAGACATCTTAATGAAACTGGGGATTGAAGTGGAAAAAATCAATGAAAAAGAAAAACACAATTTGGGCATTGACGGAGGCATCAAAGTATTGCGCATTTCCAAAGGAATCATTTCATTTTATACCAACATGAGGGAAGGATTCATTGTGACGAAAGTTAATGGCAAAAGAGTAAATAATGAAGAAGATTTCATACAGGAGTTAAAAAACAGCAAAGGAGGAACGATGCTTGAAGGGGTATATGCAGATTTATCTGGAACATATTACTATGCTTTTGGATTGTAAAATAGGTTCTGGGAGTGACTCAAATCAATTTTACAGATGACCCCACTCATTAATGCAAGGTGAAAGAATTGGTTACTTTGTTTATATTAACAGACATTTTTTAAATCCTAAAAATTCAAACCAATGAAAAGCGATGTGCAAATTCAAAATGATGTAATGGAAGAACTTAAATGGGAACCATTTTTAAATGCATCTGAAATCGGTGTTGCCGTAAAAAACGGCATAGTAACGCTATCCGGACAAGTTGATTCCTACTCTAAAAAAATTGCGGCAGAGAAGGCTGCAAAAAAAGTTTCTGGAGTAAAAGCAATAGCAGAAGACATAGTCATTGGCGTATCGCCAACACATAAGAAAACGGACACTGAAATAGCCGAAGCCGTACTCAACGCCTTGAAATGGCATACTGCCGTGCAAGAAGAAAAAATTAAAATCAAGGTTGAAGAAGGAAATGTCAGACTTGACGGAGAGGTGGATTGGGAATACCAACGTACCAATGCCAAAACTGCCATTGAAAATTTGAGTGGCGTAAGATCAGTAATCAATTTCATCACGGTGCGGGCTAAAGTATTGGTAACTGATGTAAAACAGAAAATCACGGCTGCTTTTCACAGAAGCGCTACCATTGATGCAGCAAGGGTTAAAACCGAGATAACAGGGAATAAAGTAATACTTCGCGGAATGGTGCGATCGCTTGCTGAAAAAGAAGATGCAGAAACCGCTGCTTGGAATGCCCCTGGCGTTAACGTTGTAGAAAACAGACTTCTTGTTGAAGAACCTGAATATGCATTTGAAGAAGAATAGAACAAATGAAATTTGAGCTTTCGCATGTTAACAGAATGTAAAACGCGAAAACGTCATGTTTAATAAAGACCAATTATAAAATTAAAATGGGGCAGATTTTGAAACCTGCCCCACTTTAATTTATTTATGATGTTGAATGAGCTGAAATCAGCGTTTTACTACCAAAAGCCATTCTTATTTTTCAGACTGGCTGACTTGCCATCCACCAATAAATCTCCAAGATCCTCCTTTACTTTATCCTCAACAAACTTGGTTTCCTGAACCTCAATCATTTTGATTTCTCTCGAAATATCATGATCCATGGTTTTCTTAATGCTGCCCCTGACTTTTGACTTTGGATCAACCACAATGGAATTAGAGCTGACATTTCCGTGAATGATTCCTGTGTGGCTCACAACAATCGAAGCATGTGCTATCGCATCGCCGTGAATAACTCCATTAACCACAAGTTCATAGCACTTTATGTTCCCTTCTATCACACCAGTTTCACCAATGATCACTTTACCGTTTATTTTAACATCTCCCCTTATGACACCTTCAATTCTTCCTGAGAGGTTTCCCTCAAGGGTTCCGCAAATGCTAAGTTCATTTGAAATAAAGAAGGAGTTGGAAGGTACGTTTTTTTCAAAAAATTTCATATTTAGTCTGTAGTATTGTTAGAACAAATGTATGTTGATGAGTTTCCAAGGTCTATACCGATAGACTTGGTAGCTGAATTTTGCTGCATTTTCAAAGAATTATGATAATATCCCACGGCCGCCAATGTATCTGGTTCTGCAACCATTTCAACAGGAACCACCCTTTCAAACTCTGCCTTGAATGCATCACGAATTTCAGGATAGTTAACGCCGCCGCCACATACATAAATCTTCTGAAGGTTTTCGAAATCACGGTCAGAAATCATAGACCTGATGGTATCGGAAATATATTCCTTATAAAATGCTTTCAGGATATTTGTGCGAATGACTTGTACGTTGATGTTTGTCCTATTGAGGATTAAACTTCCCTTTTTGAAGGCCTCATCAAGCTGATGATCGGTCATAAAACCAATGAGATGTTCCCTCTCCAATTCATCCCTCAAGTTTTTGATACACCTAATGATACCTGGAACCGAGATTACAGTTCTCTTGTTTAATCCACCATCAGTTACAACACCGATTTCCGTGGTACCAAAACCAAGACTGATCATCAAAAAGTTGTTCTCATTCACTTTGTATTCCCTCTTCAGTCCAATTACACAAGCTGCCAGTTCTGGAATAATATCGAAATTCTCGATATCAATCAACTTCTTCTCAACGATACCGTCTCTCTTATAAACCGATGAATCGTACTCAATGGTAAAGTTCTTTTTTTGCAAAAAACGCTCAGCCAATGGCTTGAACAAGTTGTAGGTAGAGAACGGAAAACCCAATGTTAGGTTTATCTTTTCAGAATACTGATCAGTAGACATCAACAATGCTGATAAAAAGAGAACCTTATAATCTATTTCCTCTGGTGTAGCATTAACTATCCTGTGGGGATTCCTACCCAAGTTCTTACATGCATCACCTACTAAATACCAATTATCCTCATGCTTGATTCTTAAACCACTCAAGAGTGAATTAGCCGAAACCGCTGTTTTGCCATAAGAAGTCTCTAATAGACTCGTGAAACCTGTTATCTTCATAAAATGAATTTTAAACTTTAAATTATTTTAAAAACTAAACTTTTATCTAGTTTACAACGGAATTCCTTCATTAGAAAGTACTGACGAATGAACCTTTGTAATAATTACTTTATCAGGATAGGTATTTAAACGTACAAAATTAAAGTATTATTGCGTGAATGGAAAAACATATAAATAAAAATATCAATAAGTTTTTTTTCAAAAGTCCTAAATTGGTTATTTATTCACAAATGTTAACAACTTGGGCATATTTTCCAAATCATGTTTAAAATTAGATGTCCCATATTATGATTATTCACACAAAATTGGGCGGAAATTCAATTTTAAGACACTGTCTACTTTTTTTAATTGCACTATTTCGACTAATTTGCTAACAAATCGATTGAAAAGCATATTCCCTATAATTTCTTAAAGCCCTAAATGCTCCTCTACATAGCGCTGTCCACAATATTTTTTTCCATCATTCTTTCCATTTTCAACTGGAAGGTAAACAAGAATGCCATTTATTTGAGCTTAGTTTTAATCATGCTCTCTGTATACGCTTTGGCTCATTATTTCATTGTATATGGGATTAACCCATTTTGGATCACCGTATTTCTAAACAACTTCACGCCAACTCATCTTTTAATTGGTCCTTTTATTTATTTGTACGTCAGAGGAACACTAAACAACAGCACAAAACTCAATAAACATGATTGGATACACTTTGTTCCTGCAGCCATTCATCTTATTGGAGTAATTCCTTGGTATATCAAACCTTGGGATGAAAAATATGCCATTGCTTCTCAAGTAATGGGTAATATGAACATGATATTAAAATTTCACTATAATTTCATTTTCCCTCCAATCATCGCATTCATCATTAGGCCAGTTCAATTGCTGATTTACCTATTTTTTTCAATTTACATAACACTAATTCATCCTAAATTAAAAAGCAGCATTACTAAAATGCCAACTCATCAGCATAAGATGACATATCGCTGGTTGTTGGTTCTTCTTGGCTTACTAATCACCATCAGCCTAAGCCTTCTCGCAATTACGGTTGTGGGTGCATTAGAAAATCCTGTTAAATCATTGGAAAAATTTTCGACCATTCATCAGTTTACGGGCGCTCTTTTAGCCATGATGGTTTTTTCCCTTCTTTTTTTCCCGCAAGTTCTGTACGGAATGTCTAATGCTAAATTTCGTCAAGACGAAGAGAAAAAAATAGATGAACCTATAAAAAGAACAAGACTTGGTGAAAAAGGTGCAAATGTTCCTAAAAGCGACCAAGACCCATTTTTGGTACTTGCTGACAGAATTGTACGTCATATGGAAACCGAAAAACCTTACACAAAGGAAGATTTTTCCATAGAAAATCTCTCCAAATCATTGCAAGTCCCCCTCAACCACGTTACTTATTGTTTGAATGAAATACTCAAAACTAAATTTACCACCTTTCGGATGCAATACAGGGTAAACTATTCAAAGGAACTGCTTGGAGATGAAAAAAACCAACATTTTACAATTGAAGCCATTGCCAATAAATGTGGATTTAGCTCACGATCTACTTTTTATGCCGCTTTTAAAGAAATTACCAATATAACACCCAAAGAATATATTCAATTTCTTAAAAAATAAGCAGGCAGCTTGTTGTTTAGTTGTAATAATTAGCGGGTGAAGAAATCTATTACATCTTATTACCAGTTACTCAGGTTGAAAATGAGCAGGTATAACTAAAACTGGGCAGGTCGACTTCTCTATCAAATGTTTGGTATTACTGCCCATCCCTAGATGAGGCAGCTTTGAATGCCCTTTCTGTCCAATTACCACCATAAATGGATCTGATTTAACAATATAATCAAGGATTCCCTTGTAAACTATTGAGTTTAATTGAATTATTTTCTCAGGCAATGGCACCGGCATGTTAGTCCCAAAACATTTTTTAAGGAAATTATCCAACTCTTGAGAAGATGATTCAGCCCTAGCCTTTTGTTCTCCTTTTAATTCGCCGTTGGTAATATTCCCCTTAAATGCATGAGGTTCCGATACATGTAAAACAACCAACCTCGTTTTGGGAATACTTAAAAATTCAACAGCAGCTTTCAATGCTTTTATAGAGTTGTCTGAAAAATCCGTAGGATGCAATATGAGTTTTGTATGAAATTCCATAGGTGTAAATTTACTATAACCGTGGTTGGATAAATATGATATCAATCATGAAAAATACATGAACGCAGTCCTTTTCCATCAAGTACATTTCAAGTATTGTTGACTTTTTTTCTTAAATTGATCAACTATTACTAAAGTCTTTCTAAATTTTTCTTCATGAAAAGACAATTCTTTACAGCCATCTTATTAAGCTCTTGCATGATGTCTTATACACAATCCACTAATTTTTCATTTTCGGTTCAGTCTACTATTCAACAAGGAATCATTGAAGGCAATTATGATACCAAAACAGGGATTCAAACCTATTTTGGCATACCCTTCGCCAAACCGCCAATTGGCGAATTCCGCTGGAAAGAGCCACAGCCGCTGGATTCATGGAGTGGGATTAAAGTCACAAAGCATTTCGGAGCGAGGCCTATGCAACCGCCTGTTTTTGGAGACATGAATTTCAGGTCAAACAACATGAGCGAGGATTGTCTATACTTGAACGTGTGGACTCCTGCAAAACGCAACACAAAAAACCTGCCTGTCCTAGTTTACTTCTATGGCGGAGGAAATGTAGCTGGAGATGCTTCCGAACCGAGATATGATGGCGAAAGCATGGCAAAAAAAGGCATCGTTGTGGTAACCTGCAATTACCGCTTGAATATTTTCGGGAATTTTGCGCATCCCGAACTCAGTGCAGAATCTGCGCATAAGTCGTCCGGAAATTATGGATATTTTGACCAAGTGGCTGCATTGCAATGGGTCAAAAAAAACATTGCTTCATTTGGAGGTAATCCTAACCATGTGACCATCGCAGGTGAATCTGCAGGATCTGTTGCCGTAAGCTATCTCATGAGTTCTCCATTGTCAAAAAATTTAGTGCACGGTGCTATTGGTGAAAGTGGTGCAGGCATTCCTCCTACAATGGCGCCCATTTCATTGATTGATGCAGAGAAAACAGGAAAGCAATTTTCTGAAGAACAAGGAATGACATCTTTAAAAGCATTAAGGGCACTGAACACCAGGGAGATATATGAAATGTATGTTGAATCAAAAAGATTTGGTTTCCCTGTTGTACTGGATGGATACTTCTTGCCAAAACAGCTGAATGAGATTTTTTCAGCCAAAGAGCAGGCCCAGATACCCTTGTTGGTTGGGTGGAATTCAGCTGAAATCCCAGGCTCGGCATTTATGCAGGGTAAACCCTACACAGTTGAAAATTATGCAAACAGGATAAAGGCAGATTATCCAAATCATGTCAATGAAATGCTAGACGCCTATACGGGCAAATCGGTAAAAGAAGTGGAACTTTCAGCAACGGCCCTGGCCTCAGACCGCTTCATATCATTTGCCACGTGGAAGTGGTTCGACCTTCACCGCAAGAACAGCGATGCCCCAGTTTACCGTTACCTATACAGCAAACTCCGTCCCCCTTTGGTGGATCAAACAATGGCATCTGGTCTTGCTGGTGGAACGATGAAAAAAACAAATTCAGTACCCCAATCTCCTGCTGTTGGCGCACCGCATGCATGTGAAATTGAATACTGTATGGGAAATCTTCACTTGATGAAAGAATATGCGTGGACAGCAGACGACATGCTTGTTTCCGAAACCATGTCTGGCTTCTTTGCGAATTTCATTAAAACCTGGAATCCAAACGGAGCAGGGTTGCCGGAATGGCAGGTTGCAGTAAAGAATGACGCAACACCTTCCGTTATGATCATTGATGTGAAGTCCCGGACAGAAAAAGCACTGGACGACAGAAGATATGAGCTATTGGATAAATTGTACAAAGAGAAGCAGTAATAGACGTTGAATAAGAAGATCCGATTTCCCCATTAGCTCAATGAATTTTTTATTGTTTACAAAGATTATCAAATCGTTAATTGATAACTCAATCAAAAAATTAGGATTACAAAATGATACATTTACCAAATAACTAGATTGTGTGGCGAAATTTGCTTGTTTCAAAAATAGCGTAGAAAAAAATTCGGTTGAAGCTAAAAATTTACCCCCTTTAAATGAAGGTGAAATATTAGTCAGAAACATTTGTACAAGCCTTTGCAGAAGCGACATTCATACATACAAAGGTAAAAGAAATGAAAAATCCCCTACAATTTTGGGCCACGAAATTGTTGGCGTGATTGATTCATTTGGTCCAAATTGTGCAACGTATGATATAAAAGGCAAATTATTAAAAATTGGAGATAAAATAACATGGGCACTGTATGCAAGTTCTCCAGATGATGAGCTTTCAAAAATTGGTATCCCACAAAAAGCAAAAGATTTATTTAAATATGGACATGAACAAATAAATGAAAACAGTCACTTTCATGGAGGACTTAGCGAGTACACTATCTTAAGGAAAAATACTGCTGTAATTATTCTTAAAAACGAATTACCCAACGAATTAGCTACGCTCATTAATTGCAGTGTTGCCACTGTAGCAGGTTCCATTAGAATGGCAGGTAACATCAAGCATAAATCTGTTGTTATTTATGGCACGGGTATGTTGGGAATTATTGCCTGTGCTATGGCTTCAAAAATGGGTGCTGCTGAAATCATTGCAATTGATGAAAATAGTGAGCGCTTAAACATCTCAACTCAATTTGGAGCCACAAAAACCTTACTAGCAAAAGACGCCATCAACATTAAAGGTGATGTTGTAATTGAATTTAGTGGCGCAGTATCTGCAATGGAGAACTCTGTTAAAATTTTGAACATTGGTGGTACTGCAATTTGGATTGGAGCAGTATATGCGCAACCTTCAGTAACGGTTAATGCTGAGTATATCATCAGAAATATATTAACCATAAAAGGCTTACACAACTACAACCACGAGGACCTTATAGTTGCAACATCATTTATGGAAGAAAACTACCGTGTTTTTGAGTTTGAGAAATTAATAAAAACAGGATTTTCATTAGCAGATGTCAATGAAGCTTTTGAATATGCTATCAACCACAACCCATTTAGGGTATCAGTAGATCTATAATACATGGAAAAAAAGTTAAAAAAAGAAAGAATACTGTTTATTTTAAGGGCTTGTCTTGCTGTATTCATTACTTATTTAAGCATGTATGCTTTTAGAAAACCTTTTACAGCAGGTCAATTCCAACACCAAAAACTTTGGGGTGTAGATTACAAAATTCTATTAATCATAACACAGTTAATCGGATATACGCTTTCAAAATATTTCGGAATTAAAATCATATCTGAATTATCTGCTAGCAAAAGAACAATTACGTTAATCCTGCTCATGGCCATTTCTTGGGTTTCACTGTTATGTTTTGCAGTTGTTCCAATGCCTTATAATCTTCCTTTCATGTTTTTGAATGGATTACCCTTGGGAATGATTTGGGGCGTAGTATTCAGTTATATTGAAGGCAGGAGAGATACTGAAATACTCGGCGCTGCAATGGCTTCTAGTTTCATTGTATCATCAGGTATAGTGAAAGGTGTTGGAAGCTATTTGTTAGATAACATTCACGTTTCTGAAAACTGGATGCCCTTTTTGACTGGCTTAATTTTTGTTCCAATTTTAGTATTGGGTATCTATCTTTTGTTTTCACTTGCTCCTCCAAATGAGGATGATAAAGAGTCTAGAACCGAAAGATTACCCATGAATAAAAAAGAAAGAAATTCATTCTTTTCTCTTTTTGCACCGGGCATTATCATGTCTGTGATTATCTATGTTTGCTTAACTGTATTCAGAGATCTAAGGGATAATTTCGCAGTTGAATTTTGGAAAAGCGTTGGTGTAAAAAATATTCCTTTCATGTTGGTGGCTTCTGAAATTCCAATAGCCGTCTTGGTGCTCATCATAATTGGATCAATGATTGTCATCAAAAATAACAAACGGGCATTTTTCATCAATTTTATATTGATTCTTGGCGGAGGTTTGATGTTGCTTACTTCAACAGTGTTATTTTATAACCAACTAATCAATGCCACCATTTGGATGATAATAGTTGGATTTTCTATGTACTTACCATACATCGCTTTTCATGCCTTGTTTTTTGAAAGATGGATTGCTCATTTTAAAATCAAAAGCAACATCGGATATTTAATGTACAGCGCAGACGCAGCTGGCTACCTAGGAAGTACCTTTGTTTTACTTTTCAAGAATTTCTATTCACCCAATTATAGCTGGGTATCCTTTTTCATAAACAACGCGTTCGTTTGTTCCATCATCATCATCACTTTGTCTATCATGAATTATGTTTATTTCAACAAACTGAATAAAGTCATTCTTGGTAGAATTACAAAAAACTCAGATAGCAAAAGTTAATCCATTGTTTATTATCACTAAATATCATTTTTAAAAAACACAATATGCTAAATCCAATCACTTCACAAATCTTAGATTTATTTGAAAAAAACGGCAGCTCCATGTACGGTGGAGAAGCTGTCACGCAACTTGAACATGCCCTGCAATGCGCAACCTATGCAAAAAACAACAATGCGTCTGACGAATTAATAACAGCTTCTTTGCTGCACGATATTGGACATTTATTGCACGATTTACCTAATGACGCAAGCGACAATGGCATTGATGATGTTCATGAAGAATTGGCCGCTAAATTTTTAAACAAATATTTTAAACAATCCGTTGTTGAACCTGTAAAATTACACGTTGCTGCAAAAAGATATTTGTGTACTACCGTTAAAGGTTATTGGGAAACACTTTCAAAGCCTTCACAAGTTAGCCTTGAATTTCAAGGTGGAAATTTTAATGACTCAGAATTAACTGATTTCATCGCACATACCCATTATTTAGACGCGATTGAATTAAGGAAATGGGATGACCTTGCTAAAGACCCTACCTTAAAGACTGAGCCTATTTCATATTTCGTAACAAATATTGAAAATTCGTTGAAATGATTTTCGCAAAGACCGTATGTCAATTTTGAGTGAATAAAATTTATCACTTTAAAAACCAACTTCTTTTTACGATTTTATATCATGAAAAAAGTCTTATTTGTTTACCACAGATATTCGCTGTAAACAAATAAGACTTTTGCCATTGAAGTTTGTATTCTTCCTATTTTAAAATGACACCGTCACACTCTTTCCAGCAAAAACACCCTGCGGAACATCCACAATCATCAAAGTGTTTTTTAATTGTTGATTGGGCAAACAAATGAGCCCTTCTTTTTTTGTTGTATATATTCCAGGCACCGTAATAGAAACGCGGCTTAATTGTCTTGATGGATCCGACAAACTAAGCTCTTTGATTCGATTACCTTGCAACTTAACCATGGCCATCCCTTGGCTGTCCATCGTTAATGTAAAATTGGGTAACACTGTTAATTTACCAGCGCGATAAAAAGCAGCTTGAACCATATTGAGTTTTGAATGATGCACTGCTTGAATGGTGTCATTGTTGGACAATATGTTGATTCCTCTGTTATTCTGACCTGATTCAGCTAGTTGGTCCATCGATACATCGGGTACTACAATGTATTGATAACTTGCATTGTTGGGTGATTTTCCATGATCAAACCACAGCTTAAATACCTGCTCATTAACGGGTTCTTTACTAATGTTTTTCTGATCAGTGATGGATGCCCAAGAACCCGTTTCTTGTTGATTTGAAATAGCCACTGTTGATGGATTTGGAAAGATATAACCTATCCTATCATGATAAACCCACTTAACTTTTCCAGAAACTCTGTTGCCACTTGGAAGTACATTTTTACTGCCATCTTGCAAAACGGTTACATCCCCTTTCAGCAAAACTTGATTAACTGTAGTGGCTACCGGCAGTTTGCTATCAGATTGGATATTGGCACCTAGACAAACATATTCTTCGTCAAAAAAGAACCATGATTTCTTGGCTTCAACCATGTCGTGTGGACTCTTGAAATCGAATACCACAGCACCATACAAGTTGTCTGTTACAGCTCCTACAAAACCAGTCAAACCTTTCTTCTGGATATCTTCTGGACCATGCAATATTGGCTTTTGCAATACGGTGGTTCCGGATATTTTCTGCCAATCATACACAGGCCAAATGTTGAGGTATTCATTTCCTTTCAACACAAGATAATTGGTACCGTCAGCCCGGTGATGTGTTGGTTTTCCTGGCCCGTTATAAGGCATTTCCATGTTATAGTTTCTGGTGGAAAACATCCTTACGGTTGTATAAAAATTCGGACGCTGGAATACAAAATGTTCTGTCTGCCAAAAGAATTTCGCAAACGATTTGGTTGGTTTTTGAGTACCTTTTCTTAGGCTTATCAATTCTTCCAACTCAGCTTTTCTGTAATCTGTTCCTATAAGTAGTCGTTCAATTTCTAAGGTCCCACGTGGTTGAAATGAAGACTTGCTCGTGATATCTCGATTCTTCACACTTACATCTTCATAAATACCATACACAAGTTGTTTGCTGATGCCATCTATGTAATAATCAACCAGTTGATTGATCTTTTCTTTTGAGAATTGATATTTTGTTCCTGATACATAATACAACCATTCTCCGAATGCATTGGCATATTTTCCATAACCATAAGACGTGGTATTGTTGACCCTGTCTACACGGTGGTGAAAACTATAATCCTGTTGAATACCTCTTCCACCAGTGTTAATTTTTATTTCCCCTTCAATGATTTTGATGACTTTTTCGAATTCAGGAAGGTTCTCCCTAAACAGCATATTCTTGGCTAATATCCCCGCAATCACAATCCTGTCACCACTGGGACGTGCACCAGAGGCATTCATGTTAGCCCTGCCAATAATCGGCTGCGCTTTTTCTACCAAGTCCTTTGGAAGCTCACTGCCAATTATCAACATCATATTCCCTAAAATGTTTGGCGTGGTGATTTGATTGTCGTGCCAATTGTCACCTATAAAATCTTTCCGTACCCAATAGTCCAATCCTTTAATGATGGTTTCTTTTAGTTGCTGTGAATGATATGATGTTGAGTTCTTTGTTTGATATGCCTTTGAAAGGTAAAACAAGTTAGCAATATGCCGCTGATGAGGGAATCCTGCAACAGTACTCAAATCTGCGTAATCGATGCCAACGAAACTACCATCTGCATTCATGGTTGAAAGGATGTTTTCAACTTGTTTATCTGATATTTGAGAAGTTGAGAGCTCTGCCAAGACTCTTTGTTTGATGACAGCAATGTCATTAGTTTGCGCATTGACAAAACCGGATAGTATAAAAAGGAAAGCAACTATGAAGAGATACTTCGGTTTGGATTTTTTTGATGGCATTAGTTTATGTTTTTTCTTATTGGTTGAAGGTAGCAAAACTTGAAATAAAAAAAAGACAATAAGTGAAACCAATGTACAAAACTAAAGATTATGAGTAGTTGGATGTGGGTTCAAAATTGAAAAAGGCTATTATATTTAAGAGTATGTCAATAAATCAAAAGGAAATAAAGAATGCTATTGTAAAATTGAATAAATATATTAACATAAACCCATTAGAATGAACTAATTATTGTATATTGAATTAGCTTTACATAAATAAAAAATATGCTAAAAAAATTTACTCCGACAGATATACTCATGCTACTAGCTGCATTTCTATCTTTAATTTTTTCTGAAATTTTATGGTTCAAGGGTGAAAAAGAAGCAGGTCTATTCATCGGCTTATGGGTTCCATCCATTTTAGGATTTGCAATACTTTTAAAACTTATAAATAACCAAAAATGATAGAAATCATACCATACTTTGCAGCTTTCATCACATTATTATTTGCTGCAGGTTTCATTTTAGCCCTGAATAAATTCAGGTCAGGGAAGTAATAAATTAAACTGTTCACCCATGAATAGTCTACTAAAAACTGCAGGTAGTTACTTTGACTCCTTTTGCTGTGAAAAGAATGTACGAAAGGTAGAACTACTGATACTTCGTGCCGCTGTCTTTGCTTTTTTAATTCACTTGGCAATTATTTTTCTAGGTAACAATTTTACTTATTTTAAGAACTTCCAGCATAGTTATTTAAAGGCTATTTATACGCCATTCAGCTTCATTCTATTCTACGAAGTTTTTTTATTGGTCATAATAATACCTAAATCCATATCTGAATTTATCGGAAAACAATTTGAGGTAATCACATTGATTACACTTCGTAGTTTCTTTCATGACATTGCTGATTTCGATTATAAAAACTCATTGAACATAAATAACCACGAATTTATTAGTTTGTTGTACGATCTTGGCGGTTCGTTGATTATGTTGAGCTTTACCATTTTATACTACAAAATATACAAGAACAACAGAAAGTCTGAAATAGTGGGCGAGTTGAACAATTTTATTAATATCAAGAAAATTGTATCACTTAGTATGATACTAATTTTGATGATATTAAGTATCAGCAGTTTATACCATTGGACCTTTGAAATGCTGGAGGCCATCCGTTTAAACAATAATTACCCAAACCCCAATACCGTTTTTTATGCAGATTTTTTTTCAATAATGATTTTTGTTGATGTGTTTCTTTTGATCATATCATTCATGTATCACTTTTCTTTCTTTACAATATTCAGAAACGCAAGTTTTATAATCACAACCATTCTGATTCGAATGTCATTGACCATTGAAAAACCCATGAATTACATCATTATTTTAATTGGGTTTTTATTCTCAATAATTTCATTCTACCTATACAGTTTGAGAAAAGTAACAGAGAAAAATACTGATTAAAAATAAATTATCTACTCCTGAAATTTTGTAGAATATATTTAACAGGAGTTTCAGAAAAGCAAAAAGCCACTATGTTGAATAGTGGCTTTTTGAAAGTAAATGCAATTATCTCGCTAGGCATAATATTTACTTAGGCAATACAACTGAGTCAATTACATGAATTACGCCATTGCTAGCAGCTAAATCTGTAGCAACAACTGTTCCGAAATTACCTTTCTCATCAGTTAAAATTACTTTACCAGCTTTGATAGAAGCTACTAAACTACCACCACTTACTGTTTTCAATGTTACAGAGCCACCACCGTCTTTTATTGCTTTCAATACAGAAGTTGCATTCAAGGTACCAGACACAACATGGTAGGTTAAAATTTTTGCTAAAGCTGCCTTATTTTCAGGCTTCAACAAAAATTCAACTGTACCAGCTGGCAATTTTGCAAAAGCAGCGTTGGTTGGTGCAAAAACGGTGAAAGGACCAGCACTCTGTAAAGTTGAAACTAGGTCTGCAGCCTTTACTGCGGCTACTAAAGTTGTGTGGTCTGCAGATCCTACTGCAACATCAACAATTGTTTTTTGTGCATTTGCACCTACAAAGAAAATTGTAGCAAGGAATGTTAAGGCAATAAATTTGATTTTCATTTTGTTTATTTTAAATTACAACATCAAATAAAATAAAATGTTTTCAGTCGTTTATGTTTGAACATCATAAACGCATACAATCATTAAACAATATGTATAATATGCATCATTGATAACATTATCTTAACATCTAACAGAATGCATGAAGATAAAATAACAAATTTCATGCAGCAGTCAAAGGTGAACATTAAAAATGCTAGTGCACTTGATTTTGAAACATCTTGAGGATAAAAAAAAGGATTAATGATTTTTTACGTCATTAACCCTCTCACTTCACATATAAAAAACAACATTTAAAACAATAGGAATTATAAAAAAGAGTTTTGATTTAGAATTTAGTGGTTTTGTATATCTTAATCAACCCATCATTTTCACTGCTAATAACGATTAAACTCTGCGAAATTGGACTCTTAGATGCTGGTATAAACAACACTCCCTCGGGGGCATCACCTGTTTTGTACATTTTTATAAAGACAGGTGCAGTAGGAACAGTAACATCATAGATTGCAAATGCATCTGCTCTTTCCAATCCAACAATTGCAATAGATTTGTTTCCAACTCTACCAATCGTAATTGATTCTGGTTCAACAGATTTGTCATCACTTCTTGTATCATCATATATAGCCAATTCTTTTGCTTTGATGTCCAATTCGTTCTTGCTGTCAAAAACCTGACTTCCTGTATTGGCATCCCAAACACTGAATGACCTTGCACCTAATGAATACAATGCATCAAAATCCCCATCTGCATCGGAATCCCCTAAAGTAGTGGTTATATTTAATCTACCCAATATTGGATCTGTCTTTAATGTAGCTGCTGTTGGAAAATTTGTTGCATCCAAGGTGACAGCATTTACCCTTTTCATTTCAACGAATGCCGTATATTCTCTAGAATCTCCTTCGTTGGCAGTAAATAAATATGGATTGCCATTGTAGTTAACATATGCCAAAGCATCAGGCATATAAATACCATATACTTTATTGAACTGAGCAAACTCTATTTTGCTATCCTTATCACTTACATCTATTGCGTTTGTTGCTAAAGAGTAATCCTTGAAACCCAACGGATTTATTTTCTTCACCATTCCTGCAACAATGTCTATTTCAGCAATGGCATTGTTCTCTTGTAAAGTAACATAGGCTGTTTTAGAGTCATCAGAAATAGCAATGTATTCGGGTTCTATATCTTTTATAAAGTTTTTTCCTGGTCCAAATATTCTAAAC
>JBILHX010000153.1:0-6017 GCA_044350285.1 Chitinophagaceae bacterium
AATTCAATACGGTAAACGTAAACGGCTTTATTGAAGCAGCAATGAAAGGAAAACAAAAATACTGTGTACTAGATCTTGGCGGAAAAATAACCGGCAGTGAAATTTAGTCACACTTAGAATAAAAATCAACCTTTTCAACATTAAACTTTCAACCCTTAAACTTCTTCAACCCCTTCAACCGCTTCAACATTAATCGGTCCATACACATGCGGAAATGTTTGTTCCAAAGAAGGTGACCACTCAAACACAAATTGAGAAGTTAACTTTTCGGTGTCTATACGAAGCTTTACAAGATCACTGCTGTTCGAGTAATATTTTTCTTTGATAAAATCTACCTGATTTTCATCACAACAATGGATGAAACCTTCTTCGTTTAACGCTGGTGCTACATAAGCTCCTGTCTCTTTGGCCTTTTGCCATTCACTGCTTGTTGTGATGTGATAAATCTTACTCATTCATTTTTTTTCTGTTTATGAATATACGGAATTTATTTGTCTTGCTGTCATCATAAGGTCTACTATTACCATTGCGGTAACGGCCTCTAATACTGGCGGCACCCGCAAGGCGATGCAAAGGTCATGTCGTCCTCTCACAGCAAAGCTTTCCATGGCACCCGTTTCCCAGCTGTAGGTAAATTGATCCTTGGGCGTTGATGAAGTTGGCTTTATCGCTATTCTGTAAACAAGTTCATTCCCGTTTGTGATACCTCCCACGATACCACCAGCATGGTTTGTGCTGGTTTTCCCTTCCCTATTTTCGATGGCATCATTGTGCTCAACCCCAAACATACTGGCAGCCTTAAAACCTGTTCCAAATTCAATGCCACGTACTGCTGGTATTGAAAATACAGCATGGGATATCAATGATTCCACAGAATCAAAAAACGGCTCTCCCAATCCAATTGGCAATCCCTGCACCCTACACTCCACTATCCCTCCCACTGAATCTTTATTTTCAATCGCTTTTTGAAGACCTAGTTCCACATCTGCTTCACCACCAATGGAAACAATTTCAGCAACCACACTCACTCCTTTCAGGATTTTTTTGGCCACCACACCAGCTGCCACCAAACACAGTGTCAATCTTCCACTGAAATGCCCTCCACCTCGATAATCCTCATGGCCCCCATATTTCACATTGGCTACAAAATCCGCATGCCCAGGTCTTGGTACTGCTCGCTGCTTTTCATAGTCACCCGATCGTGTATTCTTGTTTTCAAACAACAACGTCAGAGGAGCCCCAGTTGTCTTGCCATTAAACACCCCACTCTTAAACAACGGAAGATCTTCCTCTTGCCTTGGCGTGGTGCCTTTCTGATTTCCCCCCTTTCTTCTTTCTGTGTCTTTGATGAAATCTTCAACTGACAAAGGCAGGCCTGCTGGACAACCATCGATGACCATGCCAACACTTTCGCCATGCGATTCCCCAAAAATAGATACAGAAAAAAGTTTCCCAAAATGATTCATAACACTGGTTTAATTCGTTTGCAATTTTACCTCCGCACCCAATGAAATTATGTGCTTATAGAAATCCGGATATGATTTGTTGATGGCCTCCGCATCATGAATAACAACTTCACCATCTGCCCCTAAAGCTGCCACAGCAGCTGCCATGGCGATTCGATGGTCATGATGCGACGCAACCTCTGCTGCTGTAAGCCCTGTTCCCCCATGCACCAACATCAAATCTCCTTGCAGCTCTATCAAAATCCCCATCTTGCCAAAGACATCCTGTAACGTCAATGCCCGATCGCTTTCCTTGTGCGTCAATCTTTTCGCACCAGATATCTTGGTTATGCCATCACAATATGCCGCCAAGGCTACCAATGGGGGAAACAAATCTGGACACTCAGTAGCATCAAATTCAAAGGCCTTTAACGGAGCTGGAGATACGGTGTACTTCCCATCTTCCCAAGACAACAAGGCTCCCGAATGGGTTATTGCCTCAAGTATTTTTTTATCTGCCTGCACAGAATCTTCTCGCATGCCTTCTATCACCACAGTTCCTGAGATGGCACCTGCTACAAATAAAAATGCAGCGCCACTCCAATCTCCCTCAACAGTATATTCTATAAGATCTTTTTTTTCTTCATTTTTTTGTGAGCCAAAGGAAAAATAACGGTATCCCTCTACCACAGGCTCTTTCATGCCAAATGCCTTTATCACATGCAAGGTCATGTCGATATAGGGCTTGCTCTTCAAATCATTTACGGTGATAACCACATCGCTCGCTTCCGATGCAGAAAATGCCATCAACAGTCCTGTCAAAAATTGTGAACTCAAACTGCCATCCACTTCGATGGACCTAGGTTCTAAAGGTCCTTGAATTTCAATAGGCAATTTTCCTTCGTTGGATGAAATCGCAATCCCTAACTTCGGAAAAATCTCATCAAAAAAATTCATCGGGCGCTTCAACAACGAACCTGATCCCATCACACTTAGTTTCCTTTCACTAATAGCGGCTATTGGTGTAAACATCCTGATACCCAACCCACTCTCTCCACAGTTAATTTCATCATTAATCGGCTTTACGCCTTCGCTTTTTATCTCAATGCTGCCTTCCTTGTCTACAACTACAGCCCCAAGTTTCTGGATGACATCCAATGCTGCCAAATCATCGTTGCAATGTCCTGGCTGATGTATTAATGTTGTCCCTTTATGCAACAAAGCCGCCGCACAGGCGCGCTGCATGTCACTCTTTGAACGGGGTGCCAAAATATGCCCCCCAATTTTTGATGGATTTACAATTGCTTTCATGAACCTTTTACCCTTTATTGATTTTATTGAATCCCACTAAATATTGTTTTAGATCATCCACAGGAATCTGTTTAATGATCCCTTTCCCGATTGTTTCCAATAAAATATAACTCATGCCTGCATCCACGCGTTTCTTGTCCATTTTCAATATTTTAAACACCCGCATCACCTGAAAATTTGTTCTTGTTGGCAATCCATAATTAACAAGAACCTCCTCCACCCGCGATGTATCACCAAACCCAAGCAATTTTTCTGATAACCATGAAGCAAATATCATTCCCAACGAAACCGCCTGTCCATGCGTTAACTCATACTGCGTTTCCAATGCATGCCCAAGGGTATGCCCAAAATTCAACAATTTTCTATCGCCCGCCTCAAACTCGTCGTTCTGAACAACGCCTACTTTCAACGTGATGTTTTGCACCACAATTTCAGCCAACAATTCCTTGTTACGCTTCACTTTCGCAATGTTATGCTGCTCCAATAATTGGAAAGTCTTTTCATCCAAAATACAGGCATGCTTGATGATTTCTGCAAAGCCATTAGACCATTCCTCATCAGGCAATGTCTTCAATAAACTGAGGTCATAAAATAAAAACGACGGCTGCCTAATAATACCCACCATGTTTTTATACGGCCCTACATCAATCCCATTCTTTCCACCAATGGATGCGTCCACCATGGCCAACAAACTCGTTGGCACAAATCCAAACTTTATTCCCCTCATGTACACTGAAGCTATGTAACCTGTTAAGTCTGTTATCACACCCCCGCCAACTCCCACCAAGATGGTTTTCCTGTCGGCCTGAAATGCTATTAGCTGCTTAATAACTGCATCCACAGTTGCCTGAACTTTATATTCTTCACCCGGTTTTAGGGTGATGACATTCCAATTTTTAAACTTGGGCTTGTGAGCCAGAAATACATTTTCATCCGTAATGAGAATGGCTTTCTCTCTTTCCACCACTTGGTCCAACTCTTTGAAAGCCGCCTCTAGATAACAATCTACATTGCTCTGTGAAAAGGAATACGTTATTTTTTTCATAACTTGTTGTCTAACTTGTTGTCAGTTTTTAGAAATACCTCTATTTCGGTTTCAAATGATTTCGACAAATGATATTCTTCTTGTCGGTCTAAGTAGGCATTCACTTGTTGCAATGCGCCAGGACTCACAGAGTATGCGATGGTTTCTTCAGACCAAGAAAATTCTGCCTTGAGTAATTGAGTTCCATTTAACCACTCTGTTGATTCAGACCTCAATATCCTCATCACTTGAGAAAGATTCTGTGCTGGGTGCAATTGCAAAAGTAAATGAACGTGATCTTCTACCCCATTGATTGTTAGAACATGAATCCCTTTTTCTTCAGCATGCTTTTTCAAGTGTGCATACAGAACAACACGAACAGGTTTTGATAAAATCTTTTCCCTGTTTCGTGTTGACCAGATGATATGCACATATAAATATATTTGAACCATGCTCAATTTTGTTGAGTCGGGGCTCAATCGTTCATAACCTTATTCTGCCTATTGATGCTCTCCATGTGAACAGCATCCATGTATCTTGTGATGAACTCTTCACTCAAATCCAACTTTTCAGCCTTTCTTACGGCCTTGTCCAAAATTTCATTCCAACGGGTAGACTGAAGTATGGTTACGTTGTTGTTCTTTTTGTATGCACCGATTTTTTCTGCGATGTTCATCCTTTGAGATATCAACTGCATCAATTCATCATCGATGTGGTTGATCTGCTCCCTTAATTTATCCAATGCAGCATGAAAGGTTTCAGAAGGAACGTCTTCCCTTCTCCAAATCATGTCTGTCAACATTTCTGCAAGCCTCTCAGGGGTAATTTGTTGTTTCGCATCGCTCCAAGCATTGTCTGGATCAATATGGCTTTCAATCATCAAGCCATCGAAATCCAAGTCAATAGCCTTTTGAGCAGTAGCTTGAAGAATATCACGCCTTCCACAGATATGAGAAGGGTCATTGATTATTTTCATACCTGGCATTCTTCGTTTCATTTCTATCGCCAAGTGCCACATAGGAGCATTCCTAAATTCAGTATTTCCATAAGAAGAAAATCCACGGTGTATCAAACCAATTTCCTTGATGCCAGCACGCGCAACGCGTTCAACTGCACCCTGCCAAAGTTCAAGATCAGGATTGATTGGATTTTTGATAAGTACCGGCACGTTCACACCACGCAATGCATCTGCAACTTCTTGAACGCTGAAAGGGTTCACAGTTGTGCGGGCACCAATCCACAACACATCAACATCGAAAGTCAGTGCATCTTCTACCTGCTTTCCTGTAGCCACCTCAACAGTCGTTGGTAAACCAGTTAGTTTTTTTGCTTGCTGAAGCCATGGCAATCCTTTTGCACCAATACCCTCGAACATGCCGGGCTTGGTTCTTGGTTTCCAAATGCCTGCGCGAAGCATGTCAACTTTCCCAGTTTTGGCAAGGCGCTGCGCTGTTTCCAACACTTGTTCCTCTGTTTCCGCGCTGCAGGGGCCAGATATAATCAAGGGACGTTTGTTCCAGGCAGACTTTACAATTGACTGATGATTTGTTTCTGTAGATTCCATGATGTAAAATTAACGTTTTTTAAAAGATGGTTGTTTATGTTAATGAATGATCCTACGGATCTGGTTTGCGTTTTCAATCAATTCGTGGAGATAATCCCAATTTTCTTTTTCTAGGCAGGATTTAAATTTTCTCAATTGCATGATGTGCTCATTCAGCACGTCAAGTAAGTTTTCCTTATTTTGTTTGAAGATGGGTGTCCACATGTCCGGATTGCTCTTTGCAAGCCTTACCGTACTTTCAAAACCAGCACTGGCCATTTCAAAAATAGCATGGTCTTCTTTCTCTTTTTCCAACACTGTATTGGCCAAGGCAAAAGATGACAGGTGTGAAATGTGGCTGACATATGCGGCATGTAGATCATGGTCTTGCGACCCCATCTCAAATGCCCTCATCTTCAGTTCACCAAAAAGGTATTTCACATAAGCAACCGCATCCTCATCACTTTGGTCTAGGTCACACAAAATCACGGATTTTTCCTCAAAAGCCCCTGCCACGGCAGCGGATGGGCCACTGTATTCGGTGCCCCACATCGGATGAGCAGCAACAAAACGGCCCCTTTTTGTGTGATTTTTTATGGTTTCAGACAACAAACTTTTTGTTGAACCTAGATCAACCACAATTTGTTGGTCGACCTGATCAAGTATGGAGGGAAGTATGTTGATGATATTGTCT
>JBILHX010000061.1:0-19399 GCA_044350285.1 Chitinophagaceae bacterium
AGCCACGCCTACAACTCCAGTAAATGGATCTGTATGTGGATCGGGAGTTGTTACCTTAAAAGCCACGGCACCATCTGGTGTTACGGTAGATTGGTACGATGCTCCAACGGGCGGAACCTTGTTGCAATCAGGTACAGTTACTGGTGTAAATAGTTACACCACAACAAGCTTAAGTGTCACTAGATCTTACTATGCACAAGCTAGAAATATTTTAGCGGGATGTTTGTCTGTTAGTAGGTTGACCGTCACCGCCACGGTGAATGCCTTGCCATCAGCACCTGCTGCAAATGGCGCAACAAGGTGTGGGCCAGGAACATTAATCTTAACATCTACAGCACCAATTGGCGGAACAGTTGCATGGTATGATGTTGAGGTAGGAGGTACAGCCTTAGCAACAACGACATCGTATACTACAACAAGCATCAGTGCTACGAAGAATTACTATGTAGCTTCAAGAATAACAGCAACAGGTTGTGTGTCTGCTACCAGGACCTTGGTTACTGCAACAATAACAGCTGCACCAGCTTTGCCAACAGCGAGTGATGTGTCGAGGTGTGGAATGGGTACGGTTATATTGACTGCTACACCACCAACAGGAGCAACGGTAGCTTGGTTTGCTGCAGCCACTGGTGGAACAGCGTTGTCAACTAACAATCCATATACCACTGCGAGCATTAGTTCAACAAGAAACTACTATGTTGAGTCAAGGTTCGGAACAACATGTGTATCTTCTACCAGAACAATTGTTAAAGCAACGGTTAACCCGATCCCAGCTACCCCAACAGGAACGGCAGGAACAAGGTGTGGACCAGGAGTAGTAACGATATCTGCATCAACAACTGTTGTAGGAGCTACGATTGAATGGTATGCTACGAGTACGAGTACAACGGTGTTGGGTACAGGCAATAACTTTACCACACCAAGCATCAGTGCAAACACCAGGTATTATGCAGCGGCAAGGTCATCTGCAGGATGTTTATCAACCACCCGCAGGTCGGTGCTAGCCACGATCAATCCATTGTTGGCAGCTTCTGCTTCAATCACACAAACTACGGCAGTTTGTCCAATTGTTGGAACAGCTGCCACGACAAACTACACGGCAGCGATAGTAAGCAGTGCAACGAGCTACAAGTGGACAGTGCCAGCTGGTGCGGTTATAACATCAGCTACCACAGGCAGAACGATTACGGTTAGGTTTACTTCAGTTGCAACAGGAGATGCAATTACCGTTCAAGGGGTAGCATCAAATGGATGTGCAGGCAATCCGAGAACGCTTGCTTTGAACATTACAGCTTGTGCAACACCGGTTCTGCTTGGTTTAGCCAATACCAACAAGATAAAGGCTGTGCCAGTAGTGGAGTCGTTGACTGTGAAGGTGTTCCCGAATCCGAGCAATACCTTATTCAACTTGAATGTAACATCATCAAGTACGGAAAAGGTGCAAGTAAGGATGATGGATGCACGTGGAAGCATACTGAAAACAACAACGATAAACCCTTCGAATACGTTGAGGATAGGAGAGGAGTTAAGGCCTGGGGTTTATATGTTTGAAGTAAGGCAAGGTGCGAATACGAAAGTGGTTAAGGCGATTAAGTTTTAATAAAATGAAGAATGGCCTTCGACAGGCTCAGGCACCGGAACAGCAGTTATAACAAACCATAAATTTAAGATACCCTTATTTTCATCACCGTCTCCAACTGGAGGCGGTGATTTTTTTTAGGATGAGTCACCCGATGAGCGAAGCGAATCGGACGAGATGGGGTGGTGTAATGAGTTCCCTCACTTATAATAACGTCTTTGTAATTGATTGAAAATCAATATATAATGTATTCTCAATAGCCTGGGGTTTAAACCCCAGGCTATTGAATTTTTGATGATATTTCTATTCGCATCATCGTTTCACATAGGAGTCCAGCACTGGCAGCTAACCACCACCCCGGCTTCAGACCATCGCTTCGCTCGGTCTGAAGCCACCCCTCCTGATAGGAGGGGAAAATTTGTTAGACTCAACCTGAAAAAAGGGTGACTCGTCCTAAAAAAGTTTACAGTGTCTTTTTCTAAGATAGGTTTACAATAAACTACTTAAGATGAACCCCTAAACAACTAAACCTTCTAAACTCTCTCAACCCCTAAACAACTAAACTTTATCAACCCCTTCAACTCCCTCAACTCCGCCAATCCCCAAAATAAATTCATCGCTTTATTTTTGAACTTTTAAATTCAAACCACTAACTTTAAAAGAACAAAAACGATTGCCATGTCAACCAATGATTCAAGAAGAAAATTCATTAAACAATTGGGTTCAACTGCTGCGTTATTTACAAGTGGTACAATGGGCGCAATGGCCTTAGACCAAGAAAAAATTCATATTCTGCAACCTGAAAAAAAATACCTCGCAAACGATAAAATTAGGGTAGCAGGAATAGGCATGGGTATCATGGGATTTGGAGATATGCGCGCTGCACTCAAAGTTCCCGGTGTTGAAATTGCCGGTGTTTGTGATCTTTATACAGGTCATCTGGATAGAGCAAAAGAGGTTTGGGGCAATGACCTTTATACAACAAGAGATTTTCGTGAGCTGTTGCAAAGAAAAGATATAGATGCAGTGATCATCGCTACTCCTGATCATTGGCACGATCATATTTCCATTGCAGCCATGAAAGCTGGTAAACACGTTTATTGCGAAAAACCCATGGTTCAGCATTTAGACGAAGGTCATGCAGTTATTAAAACCCAACAAGAAACTGGAAAAGTTATGATTGTAGGTTCTCAAGGGGTAAGCAGTGTTACCCTTGCAGAAGCTAAAAGAAGAATCAAAGCGGGCGATATTGGTGAAATTAATTTAGTAGAAGCTGTCAATGATCGATTTAGCTCAAATGGAGCCTGGCAATATGCAATTCCATTAGATGCATCTCCGGAAACAGTAGATTGGGATGCTTTCCTAGGTGATGCACCCAAAAGAGATTTTGATCCAAACCGATTCTTTAGGTGGAGAAATTACAAGGATTATGGTACTGGCGTCGCTGGTGATTTGTTTATACACCTGATCTCTGCAGTTCATCATGCAATTGATTCAAACGGACCAACAAGAATTTTTTCTAGTGGACAATTGAGTTATTGGAAAGACGGTAGGGATGTGCCTGATGTATTGGCTTCAATCATGGATTATCCTAAGACAGACACTCATGCTGCATTCCAAATGCAACTGAGGGTGAATTTTGCAGATGGTTCTGGTGGTAGTAACCGAACTAGGATTGTTGGCTCCGAAGGTGTGATAGAGTGGGGTGGAAATAAGTTTACATTAAAAAAACAAAAGCTTCCCAAAGCGGCTGAACTTGGATCATACGACAGCTACATCAATTTTTCTGAAAAACAGAAAAATGAATATGTTAAATGGTACAATGAAAAAAATTCTGCAGATGACAGAAAATCATTTCCACCTGAGGAGATTAAATATGCCGCACCAGTAGGTTATGATGAAAGGGTTGATCATTTTGCAAATTTCTTTCAAGCCATTAGAAGCAATGGTAACGTTGTAGAAGATCCAACATTTGGATTGCGTGCTGCTGGCCCTGCGTTGGCAAGTAACTTGAGCTATGAGAAAAGTAAAATAATTAAATGGGACCCTGTTGCTATGAAGATTGTTAAATAAAAGTTCATTTGGTATAATTTGCTTTGATTCATGTGTAAGTCAATGTTTATGAATAATTTTATGTCATTCATTACAGAAACTTCATTCTTTGTTTTTAAAGCGGATTATACCAATTCTTTTATTCATATCAACTTTTGTGACTGCCTACTCACAGTCAATGTCCAATTTACGCGTAAAATTTATTTCAACTGTAACTAAAACGATAACATTAGATACGTTAAGCATCGAACCTAATTCATTTTGGATAAAGGATGTACCAAAATCAGCTTATCATATTGATTATACCACTGCTACCTTAGTATGGTTAAATGCACCACTTTTTAAAACAGTTGAAGTCCACTACAGGGTTTTATCACTGCTTCTATCTGCGGAAACAAAACGAATGTCATTCGATTCCGTGATGTACAAATTCAACCTCTCTCAAGAAAAAATAACAGGCATTTCCACTTCACTAAACCCGTTTGATTTTGGCAAAATAAACTCCAATGGAAGTTTGGGCCGATCACTTTCATTTGGAAATCGACAGGATGCTGTATTAAACTCTAGCTTAAACCTTCAACTCAATGGATACATAGGTGATAGCATACTTTTGTCAGCGGCCATATCAGATAACAACATCCCCATTCAGCCAGATGGAAATACGCAAAACCTGAATGAATTTGATCAAGTATTTATCCAATTTTCAAAAAACAAGTTGAAGCTTAACTTAGGTGATTTTGACATCAGGCAAAATGACATGTACCTTCTTAATTTTTATAAAAGACTGCAGGGTGTTTCTTTCACTTCTGAGGATAAAATTTCATCATCCATAAATAATAAAATGTTGGTGAGTGGGGCTGTTGCAAAAGGGAAATTTACACGAAATATTTTTCAGGGCTTAGAAGGAAACCAAGGCCCTTACAGGCTTAAAGGTGCCAATCAGGAATTGTTTTTTATTGTGCTCGCCGGAACAGAAAGAATTTTCATTGATGGGATTATGATGCAGAGAGGGGAAGATCAAGATTATGTAATCAACTACAACACAGCAGAGATAACTTTCACCCCAAAACAATTGATTTCAAAAGATAAACGAATTCAAATTGAATTTGAATATGCTGATAGGAATTATCTGAATTCACAAATATTTTTGAAAGATGAAGTTTCAATAAATGAAAAATTCAAGTTGAATGTCGGGTTTTATAACAATGGGGATGCAAAAAATTCACCCATCAGCCAAACCCTTAATGTCAATCAAAAACAATTCCTTTCGAATATTGGAGATAACCTCTCTGGTGCCTATTACAGCTCTGCATTGTCAGATACTTTTTCAATTGAAAAGATATTGTACAAACAAATAGATACCGTAAATGCGTTGAATCAAAAGGATACAATATTCGTTTATGAGAAAAAAAACGTTCCTGGATTGTACAGCCTATCTTTTATTGATTTAGGTGATGGACTTGGCGATTATGTTCAAGATCTTAACAACAATGCAAACGGGAAAGTGTATAAATGGATATCCCCAGATCCTCTTTCAGGAAAAAAAAGGGGAAGATTTGATCCGGTTATCCTATTGGCTGCACCCAAACAACAACAACTTTTTTCTGTTGCAACAGATTGGAAAATTAAAAAAAATGCTCAGTTGCTTACAGACATTGCCTTTAGCAAAAACGACGTGAATCGCTTTTCATCAAAAGATAAATCAAATGATGATGGAATGGCCGCAAGAATGATTTTCAAAAACAACATAAATCTTTCAACTGAAAAATTAATTTCACTTAATTCAGATCTTCATGTTGAATACAATTCAGCCTCTTTTAAACCAGTAGAACGATTGCGTAGTGTAGAATTCAACCGAGATTGGGGTTTGGAACTGATTAGTTTGCCTGCTGATGAATTATTGATTGATGCTAATTTTTCACTTCAGAACGAAAAGGGTCATTATCTTAAATATTCCATAGGTTCTTATCAAAGAAATAAAAATTATGCAGCTACTCGAAATTATATAGATCATCATGTTCTAAATAAATCATGGAGAATTGACAATCTATTTGGATTTACTCAATTTGATGATGGTATCAACAAAGGCATTTTTTTAAGACCAACGATTGACATTGCAAAAATTGTTGAAGTCCTTAAACGCCAAGAATTTGGCATTAAATATACCCTTGAAAAAAACACATCAGCATTCATTGCCACAGATTTCCTTACTCCAACCAGTTTTGCATTTTCCACACTGCAAGTATATACGCAATCAGACCAAACAAAAATGGATAAGTGGGGCATAAAATATTATACAAGAACTGATGAAACACCATTGGGTAGGGTGTTGCAACAGACAGATCGAAGCCATAACTTAAATTTCAATGCAGATATATTATCCCATGAAAATCACCAGTTTAAGATTAATTCCACATTTAGAAAGTTGGATATTTTAAATTCATCATTAACAAGTCAATTGGCCGATAACACTTTTTTAGGCCGAGCTCAATATCTTTCAAATATTTGGAAAGGTGCCATTAATGGGGATGTTCTCTATGAATTGGGTACAGGTCAGGAGCCTAGAAGAGATTTTACATATATTGAAGTTCCTGCAGGACAGGGAGAGTATGCTTGGATTGATTACAACAATGATGGCGCTCAACAACTGAATGAATTTGAAATTGCCAAATTTAAAGACCAAGCAAAATATTTTAGGATTACAACGCCAACAAACGAATTCATCAAAGCAGATTACCTCCAATTCAATTACAATGTGGTGATTAATCCATCAACGGCAATGACTGGTAATTCAAAAAAGGGATTGGCCCAATTTGTCAAGAGACTTTATTTTCAATCAGCCCTTCAAATTAATCAAAAACAAATTTCAACAGGTCCAAAAACATTCAATCCTTTTTCAAATATTTTATCCGATTCTTCCTTGCTTTCGTTTGATAAGATTTTCAGCAATTCATTTTCTTTTAACAAATTTAGTCAGCATTGGGGGGTGGACATAAACAGTTTTCAAGCTAGTAACAGAGCTTATTTATCGTATGGATTCGAAACGCGTGCTAACAAAAGCACCTCAATTAAGCTACGTTCCAATTGGTTTAAAATTATAACGTTGGACCTTATTGGGAAAGAGACACGCAATATTCTTGAAACACCCAAATTTAGCAATCGAAATTATTCGGTAAAAGCACTTTCTTTTGAGCCTCGCTTAACATATACACATGCCACAAGTTTTCGATTTATTGCAGGGTATAAAATTGAAGACAAGAAAAATGAAGGAACAGTAAAATCAACGATTAAGTCTTTGCTTATTGAGAGTAAATATAACTTGGTTTCCAATACATCAATTTCTGCCAAATTCAATTTGAGCAATATTGCTTTTAACGGGAATGCCAACACCAGCCTAGGTTATATCATGTTAGAAGGATTGCTTCCAGGTAAGAATTTCATTTGGACTTTAGATCTTACGAAACGCTTAAGTTCATTTCTGGAAATGAGTGTTCAATATGAAGGACGAAAAGCAGGAAGCTCCGGATTGGTTAATATCGGAAGGGCGTCTGTTCGCGCAATATTATAAAAAAACGGCAGATGAAAATCTGCCGTTGTGTATAATTAAAGAATGGTTGTAAAATGCTTACTTCAACAGCGCGATTCCTTCACCTATCTTGAACCCATTTTGATATACAATGATGTTGTAACTTCCCTTTTCATATTTGTCGGTTTGCTTTAAATCAAAACTTATTGGCTTGATTTCACCTTGGGTGTATTGAACATCTAATTTGTTGGTAAATTCCAATTGTCCATCTTTTCTTGTGCCAAAAGATCCTGAATCAAGTGCTGACTCTTTAATAACCTTACCAGCAGGGTCTTTTGCGATGATATACAACATTTTTGTGCCTGAAACAGCAATCCTGTTTTCATCTAAAACAAATGAAATCCTCAATTTGTCAGCTCGTTTTGCGCGACTTGTCTCTGATTCTTTTCCTGAATTTCTTTCATTGATTGCACTGATTTTAAAAGAGGACGCATGCAAAGTGGATCCAACATCAACCTTGCTTTCTGCTTCTTTTTGGGCAACTTGTGTTGACGAAAGGTTTTTTTCCAGATTTTCTTTATCTGAAGTTAAGTTTGCTTTATCTACTGTTAACTGTTGATTTTCAGCTTGTAATCTTTCTATTTCTTTTACATAGTCGTCAATTTTACCATTCAATTCTTTTACTAAGCTGCGAGCTTCTGCTAGATCTCGTGAACTTGCATTTTGTTTTGAAACGATAGCACGGAACCTGCTTTTTAAAATTTGCATTTCCTGGACCTTGGTTTTTACCAAACTATCAAGTCCATTGTTAGTTTGTGTCATTTGTTCCAACCTCACCATGGCAGAATCATATTCTTTTTGAACTTCATTTTTCGATGAATCCAAAGTAGAATACATGGCATCTTTTTCCGTAATGAGGTTTTCATTTTGATTCTTTGTATAAAAGAAATATGCCCATGATCCTATAATTGCTACAACAAGAATAAGTATAATGATACCCTTATTGTCTTTTTTTGGTTCTGTGTAGTTTTCGCCAGTTGATGGATAGTTTGTACTCATGATTTAAAATTGTTTGTGATTAATCAAATTTGAATTGATATTTTTGACCTGAATACAAAGAAAAAGCTTTTTTATCTTTAATATCATTGGACAATGTTAAATTCCTTCAATGTTATTTTAAGGCAAATAATCATCTTATTATCTAGATTGTGAATTATGGATGTAGAACAGATTTTGGCTGATTGGAAAAAAGGAGTTTTTAGTCCAATTTATTGGCTCGAAGGTGAGGAAACGTATTATATAGACAAAGTGTCAGAATATGCTGAAAAACAAATACTTAGTCCGGAAGATGCATCTTTCAATTTAAGTGTTTTTTATGGCAAGGATTCAAAAATTGAAGAAGTCATTAATACCTGCAAGCGATATCCAATGTTTGCCGAGCGACAAGTGGTTATTTTAAAGGAAGCACAGCAAATACGCGACATTGAAAAACTTGAACACTATGTTGAAAGCCCACTTGTTTCAACTGTTTTTGTTGTGGCTTACAAGGATAAGAGCGTAGACAAAAGAAAGAGTTTTGGTAAATTATTGCACAAGAAAGCGAAGGTGCTTAGCACCAAAAAACTATATGACAATGAGTTGCCTGGTTGGACGTCCTCATTAATTCGCGAAAAAGGGTTGGATATAAAGCCCAAGGCACTGCAGTTGATTGTTGATCACATTGGAAATGATTTACAAAGAATTGAAAATGAAATTGACAAGCTTAATATTAACCTCAGTGGGAAAAATCTGATTACTGAAGACGATGTTGAAAAGTATATCGGCGTAAGCAAAGAGTTCAATATATTTGAATTGCAGGCTGCTTTGGTTAACAAAGACCTGCTTAAATGCCTTACGATTGTAAATTATTTTGCATCAAATCCCAAGGCTGTTCCGATTCAAATCATCATGCCTACTTTATATGCTTTCTTCAGCAAGCTTTATATTGTTGCACATAGCAAAGTGAGGGATGATTATGGAATAGCTTCAGCGTTAGGAATCAATAGTTTCTTTGCAAAACAATATGCTTTAGGAGTTCAACGCTATAGTGCTGAGGATGTTGAAAAAGTACTGCTACTGCTGCACCATTATAACCTGAAAAGTTTGGGTATTGGAAAATCTGATGTGGATGATGCCGAATTGATAAGGGAAATGATTGTAAAAATCATCATCTAATTCTTCAGCTCCTCATGTATCAAACTGATTTGCTCTTTATCAGCTGCCAGCTGGGCTTTCAACGCATCTAATCCTGAAAATTTCATTTCATTCCTGATAAAAGCAATGAGTTCAACACAAATGGTTCGGTCGTAAATATCCTCATTGAAATCAAAAATATTCACCTCAATTCTTCTTTCTTTGCCATTCACTGTTGGGCGATATCCAATATTCATCATGCCCTTTGCTTCTATTATTTGGTCAGCTTTTTTGATTTTTACATTGACTGCATAAACACCTGTAGTTGGTATCAATTTTTCAGTTTCTGTAATGGCCATATTTGCAGTTGGAAAACCAAGTGTTCGTCCCAACTGGTCTCCTCTAATTACCAAACCCTCGAGTTGATAGTAATAACCCAGCAGCATGGTAGTTTCTGAAATTCTTCCTTCCATCAACGTTTTTCTGATGTTGGTAGAACTTATTTTTGAATCCTTCAATATTTTTTCGGGGATTTCCACAACTTCATATCCCAGCTGTTCCCCCATGGTTTTGAGCAACAAATAATCCCCTTTTCTCTCTTTTCCAAATCGATGATCGAAGCCAATTACGATTACTTTTGGATGAAAATGTCCAACCAAAATCTGGTCTATGTATTCTGATGCTTCAAGTTCCGAAAATCTCAAATCAAAAGGAACAATTACCAAATGATCTATTCCTGTTTTTTGAAACAACCTTATTCTTTCATCAAGAGAAGTGAGCAAAGAAGGAGCTTCCAACGCATGCAATATCTTTCTTGGATGTGGATGAAAAGTAATTACCACGGTTTCTCCACCTATTTTGGCCGCCTCAAATTTAAGTTGATTTAAGATTGCCGCATGTCCTTTATGAACCCCATCAAAGGAACCGATGGTAATGACCGATTGTTCTATCAAGGGTAATTCGTCAATGTTGTAATGTACCTGCATATAGTTTCGCAAAATTAGTTTAAAATTGAGCATGAACATCGTGTTGACAATATCTCGCTTTTAATTCTTGCCATGTCCACCTTCTAAACTAATTTTGCAATCTCTAATCTTATTATGAGTTTATACAACAAAAGAGGCGTTTCTGCCCAAAAAGAAGAAGTTCATGCCGCTATCCAAGACCTTGATCAGGGGCTGTATCCCAATGCATTTTGTAAAATTTATGCCGATTATCTTGGAGGAGATGAGGATTTTGTAAATATCATGCACGCTGATGGTGCCGGTACAAAGAGCATCCTTGCTTATTTGTACTGGAAAGAAACGGGTGATATCAGTGTCTGGAGAGGCATTGCTCAAGATGCTGTTGTCATGAACCTAGATGATTTGCTTTGCATTGGAGTGTATGATAACATCATTTTCAATTCAACAATCGACCGCAATAAACTACTGATTCCAGGGGAAGTACTGAAGGAAATCATTGATGGAACCAGTCAATTGTTTGCTGCACTTGACAAAATGGGGGTGGGCATAAAATACCTAGGTGGTGAAACGGCAGATGTTGGGGATGTAGTAAGAACAGTGGCTGTTAATGGAACCATGACTGCCAGATGGCCCAAGAATAGGTTGATCACCAATGACAAAATTGCCCCCGGTGATGTGATTGTGGGGTTGTCAAGTTCAGGTCAAGCATCCTACGAAACTGAATACAACAGTGGAATAGGAAGCAATGGGCTAACAAGCGCCAGGCACGACATGTTCTCAAAAATCTATGCTGAAAAGTATCCACAATCTTTTGATTCTTCACTTTCAGATGATGTAGTTTATATAGGAAATCACTTGCTTACTGATGCAATTCATGGTTTGCTCAAGGAAGTCAATGCTGGAAAACTGGTACTTAGTCCAACCCGCACTTATGCCCCAATTTTGAAAGAAATTCTTGAAAATAATTTTGATCATATACATGGACTGATACATTGCAGTGGTGGTGGA
This sequence comes from Chitinophagaceae bacterium, assembly GCA_044350285.1. Taxonomy (GTDB): domain Bacteria; phylum Bacteroidota; class Bacteroidia; order Chitinophagales; family Chitinophagaceae; genus Pollutibacter. The sequence goes on from JBILHX010000061.1 coordinate 11,303, forward strand.
CAAACAAAATGCTTGAAGTATTTACCTGCTCCCATGAAGGTTGTCAAAAATAATTTCTTTGAGATCCCTCCTGTGTTCAACTTAATTCAAGAAGCAAGCAAATCAGACGACAAAGAAATGCTACAGGTTTTCAACATGGGGTGCCGTATGGAAATTTATACCACTGCAGACAAGGCAGACAAGATGATTGAAATTTCGCAAAAGTTTGGGGTTGATGCTAAAATCATTGGAATTGTTGAAGCATCGGATAAAAAATGCTTAGATATTCACTTAAACGGAAACATATACTCATTTGGTTAGTGCTTTTTAAAATTCTGTTTCGTAAATTGTATCTTTACTTGTAATCATTTTTCTTATGAATGAAGTTGTTTTAGAAATCCAAAATGCAAACATCTATCAAGGTGAATCCTTGATTTTGTCGAATGTAAACATAACTGTTTATAAAGGTGAATTTGTTTATTTGGTCGGAAAAACCGGTACAGGTAAATCTAGTTTGCTTAAAACACTATATGGCGAATTGCCATTGAAAGTAGGAGAGGGCACAGTTGCTGGTTTTAACTTAAAAGGAGCTACTTGGAAAACCGTTCCTTTTTTGAGACGAAATATTGGCATCGTATTTCAAGATTTTCAGTTGCTCAACGATAGGAATATTCATGACAACATGAAATTTGTTTTGAACGCAACGGGTTGGAAAGAAGAAAAGCAGATTGAAGATAAAATACAGGAAGTCCTCAGGAAGGTGGGCTTGTCAACCAAGGGGTTCAAGTATCCCTATGAACTTTCAGGTGGTGAGCAGCAGCGTGTAGACATTGCCAGGGCATTGCTGAATTCACCGAAATTACTGTTGGCGGATGAACCAACAGGGAATTTAGATCCCGAAACCACTGAAGAAATTATGAAATTGCTCTTCCAAATAGGACAGGAATTTGGCACAGCCATCATTATGGCAACGCACGATTACATGGTAATAAACAAGCACCCTGCAAGAACATTGAGAACAGAGGCTGGCAGGGTAATTGACAATGCTAGTATAGAAGTTTAAGCAATTTTTTTGCCCCTAAAACATCATTATATTCCTTGTTCAGGTAAAATTCACGCAGATCCTTATCATTTTGAGTAAATGTCTGATCAAATAATTGCTTTGTAGTTTCTATGAATTCTTTCGAATCATCTGCGTAATTCAAAATGTCTCCAAAGTTTGAATTGGTTTGCGATTTTCTGTTCGTAACAACATGCCTCCCTAGCATTATTGATTGAAGTATTGCATTGTCTGCACCATGCGATACGAATGAAGGAAGAATATTTAGTTGCGCTTTCCTTATCAACTCAGTCATTTCCTTTTCGGTAGGATCTGTCACCAAACAAGTATGCATCTGTCTGTGTGCCGCATCTTCCAACATAGCTGAAGGTTTTTCTCCAGCAATTACCAACGGCAGTTCAAGCGTATTGAAAACATTGTTGAGAAGCCATAATGCAGCGATTTCTGTGGCCTTTTCTGATAACCTTCCATGAAATAAACAAAAACTTCCATTGCCCTCTAACCCCAATGGATAAGCCATACCAATAAATTGGGGAATGATGCTTTTGATATTTTCAACAGAACAACCCTCTAGCTCATCAGCAATGTTTTTTGATATGGTGTTGCAATTCACTGTTTTGATCAACACTTTTTCATAAACGCCACACAGGCTTCCTTCAATGGTGGTGGCTATTTTTTTAATTGAGGTTGGTTGTATTTGATTCAACTCTTGGAAATACATTTTCTGAGAACATTGTAGCCGTATGAGTATTTTTCTGTTTTTGAAATACCCTTGATACATGAAAAAGCTGGATTGAACACCTTCAAATAAAATTGGATGTAAATCTCTCTCTAAATTGAAAATCAGGGTTTTGTCAGCTCTGGAACTTACCGAATATGGTATCCCAATAGATATTCCTTTATGCCCCGTGTTTCTTTTATAGAATAAAACTTCTGCACAATTATTTATCAAATCATTGTGGATGAATTCTTTCTCACAGTATAAATGAAGGTGAATTTTAATACCGGATGTTATAAGTGATTTAACCATCCAAAAAAGATCACTACCACCTTCATAGTCAAATGGCCTGGGAGAAAAATGAGATATTATGTGTAAATGTTTGTCTGCCAAAGTTGATTCCTAAATTTAGTGGTAATCGGAATATAGTTAATATACAATAGATATGCGGCCCTTTTGTTCAAAGTTGATTGTTTATTTAGTGTTCAAACTTATTCTGCCTTAACTTTGGTTAACAATTATTTAAATAAAATGGATTCATCATTTGAAAATAAGCAAGATATTCAGCGATTTCGACCAAAATTTTTGACAATACTATGTTACCTCTCCATTTTCGGAAGCAGCTGGGTTTTGGTTCAATCAATTTCAAGCTTAACCAACCCTGAACAAATCAGCATTGAGTTCTCCAAGAATTTGTCGCAATTACAGGTACAGTTTGAAGAATCTTTCAAGCGCGACCCTGCAGCAGGCGAGCAGGTTGAAAAATTAATAGAAAATGCTGCAGCGGCCAATTCAGTTTCAAATATGCGAGATCATGCATTCTTTTCACTGGTTTCAAACTTATTGACGCTTTTGGGTGCCATGTTGATGCTTCGGTTAAAGAAAAATGGGTTTAGGATGTATTTATTGGGAATACTAATTAGCATTGTTTCCCCCTTGCTGGTATTCGGTGGCTCTAATTTATTGGGCTTGGCTTTTGCTTTTTACACAGGATTTTTTGGATTGCTCTTTGTGATTTTATATGCGTATAAGCTGAAATACATGGAGTAAATGTATAATTGAAAGCAATTCTTTTTTATTTTAGAATAAAAGACTACTTTTGCAACCAAATTTTCGATGCAAAATTAAAGATGAATCAAAAAAAATTGAGATGTCAAGCGTAACTAAAGAAAAAAAATCTTCCATTATTGCCGAATACGGTGGCAATTCAAAAAATACCGGTTCAATTGAAGGACAAATTGCTTTATTTACAGAAGAAATCAACGAGATTTCGAAGCATTTGCAAGCCAACAAAAAAGACTTCTCAACCCTCAGAGGTCTGATGAGAAAAGTAGGTCAAAGAAAAAGGCTGCTTTCCTACCTCAGCAAGCATGACATCCTAGGATATCGTGCATTGTTAGAGAAGTTAGGATTAAGAAAATAATATTTTACTGAATCGTATTATTCCCAACTTCGGTTGGGAATATTGCTTTTTGGAACATTCCAAAAACAATTATTATGTTACAACAACCATTTCAAACCAGTTTTGATTTAGGAGATAACCGTGTCGTAACCATTGAGACTGGTCGTTTAGCGCGCCAAGCTGATGGTTCCGTTACAATCAGACAGGGTAACTGCATTTTGCTTGCTACTGTTTGTGCAAACAAGGAACCCAAGGAAGGGCAAGACTTTTTCCCTCTTTCAGTTGATTACCAAGAAAAATTTGCCTCTGCTGGTAGGATACCCGGATCTTTTTTCAAGCGCGAAGGAAGACTCAGTGATTCAGAAATATTGGTAAGCCGTTTAATAGACCGTGCATTGCGCCCTCTTTTTCCAGAAGATTATCTTTGTGATGTTCAGGTTTTAATTACCCTGATATCTTCAGACCCTGAAGTTATGCCGGATTCATTGGCTTGTCTTGCTGCTTCTGCTGCTCTTGCAGTTTCAAATATTCCCATCAAGGAAGTTATTTCTGAAGTGCGCGTTGCTAGGGTAGATGGCAAATTTATTGTAAATCCATACAGAGCGGAACTTGCTAATGCAGATATGGACTTCATGATTGGAGCAACATCTAAAAACCTGATGATGGTTGAAGGTGAATCCAAGCAATGTTCTGAAGAAGATTTCATCAAGGCGCTTGAAGTAGCCCATGATGCAATTAGGATGCAAATCACAGCACAAGAAGAACTTAGAGAAAAAGTAGGTGTACAAGGAAAAAGAGATTACCCAAAACCTGCTTCTGATGAAGGAATTCAAAATACGGTAAATACTTTTGCAGAAGCAAGGGTTTATGCAATTTCTAAGAGTGCAAGCAGCAAGGGTGACAGAACAAAGGCTTATGACGAGTTGAAAAAAGAAGTTATTGCACAACTTGGCGAAGAAGCCACTTCTGAACAGAAAAAACTTGCAAAAAAATACTACGAAGACCTTAAGTGGGAAGTCATCAGGAATATGATGATAGACGATAAAATTCGTCTAGATGGCAGACAACTCGACCAAGTAAGGCCTTTGGACATGGAAGTTGATGTTCTTCCTACTCCCCATGGTTCTGCCTTGTTCACAAGGGGAGAAACCCAATCACTCACAACAATCACTTTTGGTACGCCATTGGATGAATTGCTTGTTGAGAGTGCAGCAAAATCTGATTATACCAAGTTCATTTTGCATTATAATTTCCCTGCCTTCTCAACTGGTGAAGTAAAACCAATGAGAGGTCCGGGTAGGAGAGAAGTAGGTCATGGTAACCTGGCCCTTCGTTCACTCAAACAATTAATGCCAGGTAGTGAATATCCTTATACAGTTCGGGTTGTTTCAGACATACTTGAATCTAACGGTTCTTCATCAATGGCTACAGTTTGTGCTGGCTCACTTGCCTTGATGGATGCTGGAGTTCCAATTGAAAAGCACGTAAGTGGCGTTGCAATGGGATTGATTACCCGCCCTTCTGATGGCAAGTATGCTATCTTGACTGATATCCTTGGAGATGAGGATCATTTGGGTGACATGGATTTCAAAGTTACAGGAACACGTGATGGTATCTGCGGCATTCAGATGGACATAAAAATTGATGGTCTTAGCATGGAAACAATGCGTGAAGCATTGGAGCAAGCAAGAAAAGGTCGTTTACACATTTTGGATGCAATGTATAATTGCTATCCTTCAGCAAGGTCTGAAGTGAAGCCACATGCTCCTAGGATGGTTAAGTTGTTTATCGACAAAGAATTCATTGGTGCTATCATCGGACCACAAGGTAAAATCATACAAGAGATACAACGCGAAACAGGAACCACCATCAACATAGAAGAGGTTGGAAACCAAGGCGAAGTAAGCGTATTCAGTCCTGCAAAAGAAGGCTTGGAAAAAGCGGTTGCTTGGATCAGGGGTATCGTTTCAATGCCAGAAGTTGGTGAGGAATACGACGCCAAAGTAAAATCAATCATGCCTTATGGTGCTTTCGTTGAATTCATGCCAGGCAAGCAAGGGTTGCTTCACATCAGTGAAGTAAGTTGGAAACGACTTGAAAACCTTGATGGACTCATGAAAGAAGGTGATTCTGTAAAAGTAAAATTGATTGGACTAGATCCGAAAACCGGAAAATTCAAATTGAGCAGAAAGGCATTGATGTCAAAGCCAGATTTTAATGAAGGTGGTTCAGGAAGTTAAAATTTAATAAAACAAATTCAGCCGGTAGCAATACCGGCTTTTTTTATGATAAATTATACGGAAATAAGATTTGAAGGCATCAAAAATAGTGACATCGAAATGCTTATTGCCAAGTTACCGGATATGGGCTGGGTTGGCATGGAAGAAATTGAAAGTGGATTAATCGCTTACGCCGATGAAACATTGGTGGATATGGAAGAATTGCTTGCCTTTACGAAAGAATTGGGCGTAAATTTCACGCAAAATAATATTGAAGAAAGGAATTGGAATGCATTGTGGGAATCGAATTTCGATCCGGTAATCATCCCCGGAAAAATACATGTGAGGGCTCATTTTCATCCCCAATTAGAAGGATTTGAACATGAGATTTTGATCACACCCAAAATGAGTTTTGGTACAGGTCACCATGCAACAACTAGAATGATGATGAAAGCCATGCTAGACATTGATTTCAACAATAAATCCGTAATTGATTTTGGCACTGGAACCGGAATATTGGCAATTCTAGCTGAAAAGCTGGATGCCTTTTTTATTGAAGCCATAGATAATGACAACTGGAGTGTTACCAATGTACAGGAAAATATAGCAGCCAATAACTGTAAAAATATTTCAATTGAGTTAGGTACAAATTTGGATGGTTTAGGCATGGCAGATGTTCTTTTGGCCAACATTAACAAATCAGTTTTGCTTGAACATGCAACGTCGATTCGCAATCATTTAAACCCAAATGGAAGGTTGCTCTTAAGTGGGTTATTAGCAGCTGACTATGATGATATAATGGAAAAATATGCACCAATTTTTGGCAATACTACTGCTGTTTTAAACGATAATGGTTGGATAGCGTTGATATTCTAAATCTGATTAAGATCATATTATCTCAATCTGTTTATTATTTTTTCATTAAATTTGTATACCCATCAAACAAATAACAATAATGAATGAGGTTATACTGATCATATTTGCATACATGTTGGGATCTATTCCTACATCCGTAATTATTAGTAAAACACAGTTTAACATAGACATAAGGGACTACGGCAGTGGAAACGCTGGAGCAACCAACACATTTCGCGTACTAGGTTCACGTTGGGGTACATTTGTGATGTTCCTGGACATGCTAAAAGGATTATTGGCCGTTAAGTTGGCGTTATTGCTCCCTTTGTACATAGACAATGAATTTGCAAGGACCAATTTTCAAATTGGATTAGGATTGGCGGCTGTTTTAGGACATATTTTTCCCATTTGGGCAGAATTTAGAGGGGGGAAAGGTGTTGCAACATTGTTTGGGCTAATTATTGCGATTTCACCTTGGACTGCCTTGGGCTGTGTAGGTGTTTTTTTAATCGTATTATTTCTCACTAGGTTTGTATCCTTAAGTTCCATCTTAGCCAGTCTTGCATTCCCTGTATTTATTCTCATCATTTTTAATGTAGATAACAATGCATATCGAATATTTGCCATTGTAGTGGCATTGCTTGTTATTTTGACACACCAAAAAAATATTGGTAGACTTCTTTCTGGAAGTGAGAGTAAAGTCCCTATTTTCAAAAGAAGAGACAGAAGAAAATCCACTAGAATAGATTAAAATCCTTTTTTTTAAGGCCTTTTGTCTTTTATTTTCAATGATTGATTAATCATTTCTGTTATTTGTGGAAAAAATGTTAATTTTGTATTTTAAAACCAAAACTACCTGTTTATGCTCATCAACATTTTTGAAAGGCTTGAGTTTGGTGACGAAAAGAATTTACTAATTCAAGGAATCCCCTCCACCCTTGAAAAATATTTCACAAAACTATCGTTTGCTAAAAACGTAACTCCTTTGTTGCGTAGTAGAAAAATCGATTTTGCATTGGTTTTTGCAATTAATTATACCCAACTTTCTTCTATACTTAAAGATGTTATTCCTTCTCTTCGCTCAGAAGGAAAGCTTTGGATTGCATATCCCAAACCTACTTCTAAAATTGTGAGCGACTTGAACAGGGATTGCAGTTGGGAATGTTTAATCCAAAAAGGTTTCGGTAAAATAGATGAAGTTGTTATTGACCATGTTTGGATAGCAATGCGTTTTTGCACGAACCACCTAGAGTTGGCTGTGGATGTTTGCGAAGAAATAGAAATGGCTTCTTTCAATAAAGATGCTACCATAAAAGATGTTCCTAAAAAGAGTTCAGCTAAAAAAGTACGTTCTTCTGTTGGCTTATAATAATTCCTTACATCACTAATTAAGGAACCTTGCTAAGTATTATAATCCACAAGTGATGCTTTATAAAAAAGCACTGTTTTTTATCATGTTAAATTTACCGAACATAACTTCCAAAGACTATTAAATCAGGCATTTATGTTACATTTGGGAACCTAAAAAATTATAATATGGGTCTAGGTTGGATTATATTCATTGTTGCAGCAGTTGGATTTCACATAGGTTTATTCGGGATGTTTAAAAAAGCAGGAATAGAAGGCTGGAAAGCATTCGTACCTTTTTATAATACCTGGTTGATGGTTGACAAAATGGAACTCAAGAAACATTGGTTCTTTTTTCAACTCATTCCAATTGCTGGTCAATTTGTAACCATTTGGATTTGCATTAAATTTGTTGAACATTTTGGGAGGTTTTCAGTTTTACACCATGCAGCGACTGTATTTATTCCTTTCATTTATTTCCCTTACCTGGGATTTTCAAAAAATGAAAGATATTCCG
>JBILHX010000154.1:0-5959 GCA_044350285.1 Chitinophagaceae bacterium
GGAAAAGCCAAACAAAAAGATGCGCAATGGATTAAGAATATATCCTCTTTAAAAAATAAAATATTAGACGAAAAATTCAAGATAAAAATCAAACAGGGTACTTCTTCTGAGTTAAACTATCAACTTTCATCCCTGACATACACGTCAGATAAGCCTTTCATAAATATTTTATTAAATGCTGAATGGCTGAACTATGGAATGAAAACAGAAGCAATTACCAATGCTATCTTGGAAGAAACTGGAAAGGTTATTGAAAATGTTTTACACAAAGATCTCAATGCAAAGCATCATCATGAAAATGGATTTGCAATGTATCTGATGGGTATTTATTTTGGCGGATAATTGAGTTGTAGATTATTTCAACCTGGGATTGAGGGAGAAATACGTTAACACTCAGCAATAAAAATATCCTTTCTATCGATGTTAAGTGATGAGACAAAGATGGAAAGGATATTTTTTTATTTCAGCATGATATAAATCCTACAAAAACTTAATCAATGTGCTAGACAGAAACATTAAAATCTCTTAAAGCATCATTGAGACTGGTTTTAAGATCGGTACTAGGCTTGCGTTTCCCGATGATAAGAGCACATCCAACTTGGTAGTTACCTGCAGGAAATTCCTTTGCGTAAGAGCCAGGAATAACAACAGAACGAGCGGGAACACGTCCTCTGTATTCAATAGGTTCAGGACCGCTAACATCAATTATTTTTGTAGACTGGGTAAGTACAACATTGGCACCCAATACAGCTTCCTTTTCAACAACCACACCTTCAACAACGATGCAACGGCTGCCGATGAAACAACCATCCTCAATAATTACAGGTGTTGCTTGTAAAGGTTCTAGCACACCACCAATTCCAACACCACCACTCAAATGAACTCCTTTGCCTATTTGTGCGCAGCTACCAACAGTGGCCCAGGTATCAACCATGGTACCTTCATCAACAAATGCTCCAATGTTTACATAAGAAGGCATCAACACAACATTCTTTGCAAGGTATGCGCCATAACGGGCAACTGCATGAGGTACAGCACGTACTCCAAGTTCCTTATAATTCTTTTTCAACAGCATTTTATCATAAAACTCAAAGGGAGCAAGGTCCCAAGTTTGCATTTGTTGTATACCGAAATACATTAAGATGGCTTGTTTAACCCATTCGTTTACTACCCAATTTTCATCAATTTTTTCTGCAACACGAAGGCGACCTTTGTCAACTTCTTCAATAACAGCACGAACAGCGTCGCTGTAAGTTGTTTCTTTCAATAAATCACGGTTGCTCCAAGCAGAGAGAATGAGATCTTTTAATTGCATCGATTAGATTTTGGACAAAAATAATGAAATACTATACAAATGAAAAATGAAGAATGGCCTTCGACAAGCTCAGGCACCGCAAATATCAAATGAAGAGTTAATGTTAATAATGAAAAATGTAAATTTGTTAAAAGATGATGTAGAAATTAATTGACAATAATAAACAGAATTGTCTTTCTATTTTTCATTTTTCATTCTTAATTTTTCATTTAATTCAGATGATTTCTACAGCAGTAATCAGTTATGGAATATCAGCAAGAACTTTCCACATTCCGTTTATAACAACACATCCAGGATATTCTTTAGACGTAATACTTGAAAGAAGTGGAGATTCAGCCAAGGAAAAATTTCCTCATGTAACCATTGCGAAAACTTATGAAGAGGTTTTAAAAAACGAGAAGATTCAACTGATTGTTATTGCGAGTCCGAATACAACCCATTTCCCTTTTGCAAAGGCAGCCTTGTTGGCAGGAAAAAATGTTGTTGTGGAAAAGCCGTTTACCAATACGTCTTCTGAAGCAATGGAGTTGGTCGAACTTTCGAAAAAGACGGGAAAAGTTTGTGCCGTTTATCACAACAGGAGGTATGTCGCCGATTTCTTGACGATGAAATCAGTTTTGAACCAGGGATTGTTGGGAGAACCAATGGAATTTTTTGCTCATTATGACAGATACAGACCAGATCCAAGAACGTATGGTCTATGGAGGGAAGAGCAGCTACCGGGCAGTGGTGTATTTTACGACCTTGGTCCACACTTGATAGATCAAGCGTTGGTTTTGTTTGGACAACCGAATTTCATCACTGCTGACATCAGAAAAATGAAATCCTATTCACAAGTGGATGACTTTTTTGATGTTAAACTAGAATATAAAAACCTCATAGTAACGTTACATTCAAGCATGTTGGTGAGAGAGATGGGGCCTAGGTACATGATACATGGCACACAAGGATCCTTCATAAAAAATGGAGAGGACCCTCAAGAGGATTTATTGAAAGCGGGAGTATTGCCAACAGGAGAAGATTGGGGAAAAGAGGACCCTAAAAATTTTGGGTTGATTCATACCAGCATCGATGGGAAAGTTGTCAAAGAAATCTATCCATCCCTTCAAGGAAGTTATGGGATGTTTTATCAAAATCTATACAATACAATAATAGAAGGATCCCCGTTAAAAGAAACACCAGAACATGGGTATAACGTGATTAGATTGATTGAACTTGCCTTTGAAAGCAGTAAATTGAAACGTAGTTTAGCAGTTGGCTAAAAATAGATTGGAATGGTAAAATCAAATAAAACATGATTGATTCTACCATTCCTATGTATACTGATAAGACAAATTTAATTGCCGTTGACTTTTTTGATGAAGTCTCTTATTGTAGCAAGTGAATTCAGATCATACTTATCTGCAGTGTTAATGATTGAGGTCGGCAATCCTGCCAATGCTGTAACAACATCTTTTTGTTTTAACCTGATTTTTTCAAGGGATGAGGTAACAACATTATAGATAAAATAATCATAGTACTGCTCAAATATTCTGAAATCTTTTGAATACATGTTGGCTGGGTCTGCTATCACACGAGTTTTGTATTGTCTCAACAAAATCAACTTACTACCCGTTTCCAACGTATTTAAATACCCTTTTAATGTAACATTCTTGAGGTTTGCTGCGTTGATGAACTCCAACTTTTCACCACCAAATTTCTCTGGCAACTGAATATAAAATGAAAGAACATCTCCATCAGGCTTTACAAGTTCTTTGTTGATTTCAACACCAACTTTTTGGTTGTAAAGGTCATAAAGAATTTTTTGGTTAGCAGCCACCACACCTGATTTCACGGTCAGGGAGCCATCAAATGATTCTCCCAATAAATAAGGGCTACCCTTTACTTTATACTGACTGATTCTGATGAAATCTTCCGACCATTTTTCGATCACATGTTTGTTAAAATCGCCTATAGCATCAGTTTGAGAATTCACTGCATTAAGAGAAAAAAAGAATAGTAAAATACAAACTATTGATTTCATAAATAATTGTTGATAAAGGTTTTACAAAATATAAAGCCGCTTCAAAAGTAATGAAGCGGCTTTATAACTTATGTTAATATTGTTGATTATTAACGAGCTTTTTGGTACGTCCAAGTTTCATCAAAAACAACACGTGGACCAGAAGCAATAACAGAAGGCTGGAACATGAAATACTTGATTCTGATAGTTCTTGTAGCAGGATCAAATGTACTAGTGAATGATGGATCTAGACGAGCAGTTCTAGTGTTGGTAGCACCGCCTGGAATTTGACCTGGCTCATAAGGACTAACCATGCCAACAGCTTTGTTAGTAGCACCATCAAAGGTTACATACATACCAAAAGCACCGTAATAAGACGCAGAACCAGCACTCATGATTGGGTGAAAGATACCACCAGTGTAAGTCATGTCTCTAACAGCAACACTGTTAGGGCCAGTTGTTTCCAAGTTGGCAGTCCAGAAAGGTAACCAGTTCGTCAATGCGCTACTAGCTGCATCAACCATAGGACCAGTAACCTTGTAAACACCATCAAACTTGTTTTTCAATGCAATCTTATAAACAACAGTCTTAAGATTCTTAGGGATTGCAACTCCAGATTTACTAACAGCACTGATTGTAAAAGCAACACCGTAAGTTTTAAGAGGATCCAATGTTCCTGTATTGATGTTCAGTGGAAAGTTTCCAGAAACTCTAGTTCCAGCTTTGATGGTAACTTCAGGAGCACCTGTGAAGCTTAAAACTGAAGCAGGAAGCAAAGTTAATGTTGCATCAGTAGCAGTGACTGCAGCATCATCCTTTGTAAAGGTAACTTTGATATCTTCTTTAGCAGCATCAACATATTCGTAGGCTACCTGAAATAAAGACAACGCTTGGTTACCAGATTTAGATTCAAGAGCCAATGCATTTGGGCTGCTTGAAGCAAGAGGAACTGAAACGAATTCACCACCTGTAACAGAGGCCATTCCGTAAGTTCCATTTTCATAACCCTTGTCCTTCAAGCAAGAAGACATGCTCAACAGCACGAATGCTATCAGAGAAGGGGTTTTGTATTTCAAAATAAATTTATTCATGACTTTCCTTTTTTTAATTGAGTTCAGTAAGGTTTATTTATCCCAGAACACTTTAGAAGTGAACTGATTTATCGTACCAACAGCCTTAACAGCAGCAGTATTATACTGATACTCTGATGATGGATAAAGCAATCTGCTTGGAATAGGATTAGAACCTCTTTCCGGTGCTACAGATAAATCAGGAGCAACTACTTTCAAACGACGGATATCATTCCATGTTTCAAGGATTCCAATTCCATTCAAAGCAAAGTATTTCTGCCATGCGATAACAGCTATTTTGTCAGCTAGGTTAGTTGTGGTAGGCCAAGCAATCTTTGCATTTGGATTCAACAAATAAGTAGAAGCTGCACCTGCGGCACTTGGAACACCCAACCAACTGAATGATTCAGTTACTGCATTGTTATAAGCAGTTTGAGCATCTCCTGTAATCCATCCCCTAGCAGTTGCTTCTGCAACCAAGAAAGATGCTTCTACAGAAGTCAACACCCACATTGGCATGGTAAAAGATTTTCCAACACCCGGTCCAACTCCTGATGTGTTATCAGAAGAGTTAGCGGATAGCGGATCTGAACCATATGTTGTTCCTCTTAGGGCACCACCGTTTCTAGGAGCGCGATAAAAGTAAGTTGTACGAGGGTCATTCAGAGACGTCATCAAATTAAGAGAAAAATTATTTGCTCTGTTGTAGTTGTCGTTCTCTACGCCTGTGATAGAGTTGAACATTTTTGAATTGTAGAAAGGATTTGGTCTGTCAGCACTGTATCCAGGTTGAACATTTGCACTGATTCCATTTCCTAAGTAACCAGATCCTTCAGCATTGATTTTTGCAATTTCAGTTGCAGGAGTGAAGGTTGTAGTCTTAGATGTGTGAATAAGCATCTTCAACTTCAAGGTATTTGCAAACTTTGCCCACTTAACTTTATCTCCGGCAAACATGATATCTCTTGTTTTGATATTGGTGTTGACGTTAATGTCAGCAGCCTTAATCAAAACCAAACCTGCATCAATTTGCGCAAACAAAGCTTTGTAAACATCTTCACCTTTGTCATAAGAAGGACGAATATTTCCAACTAAGTCGAAGGCTGTTTTGTAAGGAACATCGTTATAAAGATCAACAACATTCATCAATTCATAAGCACCCATTATTTTGGATATTCCTTCATAGAATGTCCAACCTAGTTCTTTAGATTTTGCTTCGATAGACTTGTACTGACCAGCAGTATAATAAGGCCCTTCGAAAAGACCTGCACCAAAGTCTGTGGTGATGTTATAGCTCATTTCCACAGTTGAACGTGAATAAGAACCAGCAGCACTCCAATAACCTAACCAGCGTCCAAGAAAATCATAGCTACCTGCATTTCTAGCAGCAGAGCTGGTAAACTGTGCAGTGATGGTTAAATCCGGTGTAATATCTGCAGCTGTTGCAGTATTCGGATTTTTATTAATATCCAAATAATCTTTCTTACATCCAACCAGCGCTAGTCCGGCGAAGAATGCAATCATTAAATATTTTGTTTTTAACATAGTCGTTTTTTTTACGTGTTATAAATT
>JBILHX010000155.1:0-5901 GCA_044350285.1 Chitinophagaceae bacterium
ATTGGTACAAGAATTGAAAAATTTGATTACTCTAGAAATATTCAGCGAGGAAGATTAAATATTGGAGGATCAACAGTAATAGTGGATACAAATTTAGTTGCCTCAAACAATCTTGTAGCTGTCATTCCAGGGATTGGATTCAATTTTAATCAAGGCGATGAAACGACATTTTTTGGGGGCATACACAGGGGATTTTCACCTCCTAGAACAAAAGATGCAATCACTACAGAAGGTATAGCGTTAGACATAAAACAAGAGGACAGTTGGAATACAGAAATAGGCATGCGAAAAATCATAGGAGAATTTTTCAAAAGTGAATTAACATTTTTCAGCATGGATTTCATCAATCAAATAATACCGGTTTCACAATCTTCAGGAAATACAAATGCCATCGGTCTTGCCAATGGAGGAAAAACAACACACCGTGGCATTGAAGCAGGCTTTGATTTGGATCTTGGGAAAGCACTGAATAAAAAAATATCCTTTATAGTATCATCAAATATAACCTTGATAGATAGCCGTTATGCTGCAAATAGATATATAAAATATGCAGGAAATATTGTCAACATTAAAAACAATAAATTGCCTTATGCGTCATCCATCATGATGAACAATGGAATTGAATTCGAATCAAAAAATAAACATGGCTTTCGACTTTCAGGAAATTATGTAGGCAAACAATTTGCAGACGAGCTCAATACTGCAAATCCAAGTGGAGATGGAAGAATAGGATTGATACCTCCTCGTTATATAACAGATGCCACTTTTTTTACAAAACACCCAACTAAAAATATAACAGCAACCTTATCCATCAAAAATATTACCAATGAAAGATACATTGCTTCAAGAAGGCCACAGGGAATTCGCGTTGGAATTGATCGACAAATTATTGCAGGTGTAGAGATAATCTGGTAATAACAATATTTAATTTACTAATGCTTCATCATTCAATATTCTCTACCAAACATACAATAAAATTTATGTTTACTCTTTATAATGAATTCAATAATTGAATTGCTTTTTCAGACTGAAGTGAAACGAAATAATAAAAAACCTGATCTAGTTTTTTTTGCGCCAAAGCATCTCCTGAAAGTGAAGTTCTTTTTTGATACAATTGAAAAATCGCTTGCAACTCATTGATAGAATAGGCTGTGATACCCAATTTTGATTGAAGCATTGTAAGGTATTTATAACCGAATTCATCGGTAGGCTCTATCATTGTTCCCTCGCCATAATCATTCCAAGTTACTAGTTGGACTAAAGGCAAAGGAGAAGACAATGCAGCCGTCAATGTGGATTCAAAAGTCGATGCTCCATTGTGATCAATCGTCCAGATAGGGCCAGTCCAGCCACCCAAGGAATAATATGTTTTAAATCCCGGATAGGCAGCAGCAATCTTTTTCCCTGTGTATCCATTGGTATAAAAATTATTCAATCCCGATAAATAATCTTGATAAACCCAAGAGAATTCACCTGCAGCATTCACGCCAGCTTCTTTCGATTGATACCATAACGTGTAGAATTCAGGTTTGGGATTTAAAGCCGAAAAAGTGGTTGTCCACTCCGTTTCACTTTTCAAGATTTGCGGACCAAAAGTTAGCAACAGGGGTTTTGAATTTATCTTTTCATATTGGGGCATGATGAAATACCTTGACTGTAAATAAGCCATATCAGACTGTGCCTGTGTCAGTTTAGCAGCGCCAGCATGTACAAGATTTTGGTCTTCGTAAACAATCGCAAACGACAAACCAACTTTTTCCAACTGTGCAATAAATTTCTCTGTATTTTTTACCAGCAATGGATAATCGTATTTGTTCATTGTGCCAGGCCAATCAATTAGAACCACATCTATGCCTGAATATTTCATGAGGAGCAACTGGTATTCAACAACAAAAGGGACTCCGGAAGCATAAGGACCAATCATCGGATAGAAATGACTGGCGATTTGACGTTTTCCATTGGCACCTAACAGATCTGGATTTTTTGTTGCCATGGTCCAATGAATCCCCCAGTTGCCTTGATTGGTTTCTTTGGTTTCAAACCATGGCATCAAATGAACGTATATCCTTTTAGTTGATGTTGGGGTGATTGATTTAGGGGGATATACCACAACAATCCCGCTGAACAAATCATCAATTTTTTCTGGTGTTTTTTTACAAGAGGCAACAGAAAAAAAGAAAATAACCAAAACAAAAACATTGATTTTATTACAGCTTATTTGCATGAATATTTTTTACTGATGTTTTGTTTTTTAAATTTAACATTGCCCATTTGCTAGATAAATGTATTACAATATTTGTGAAAAGGATTACAAATCAAATTGGAATGTATTTCTCAATAGCCTGGGGTTTAAACCCTAGGCTATTGGAATTTTTGGGAATAAATTAAAAAACGTTATGACTGCACAAAACCGTTCCTTAGATTTTTACTAATTTTGCAGCATGTATGTTTCAATCACTGGATTAAAACCAAAAGGTATTTTGGGGTTCTTTAAATTTTGGACCTTAGCAATCCCCTCTTTCCAACAAGCGCAGACTGCAAAAGGCAATTTGTCCAGCTCAGTTAAGCGAATAAAAGGGTACCAATGTACACTGACTTCTTGGGAAAGCAGGGAAAAAATGTTGGATTTCATGAGAAGCGGAGTGCATCTTAAGGCAATGAAAGCTTTCCACAGCATTGCAACCGGCAGGACTTATGGCTATGAAACAGATAGCTTGCCAAATTGGGATGAAGCATATTCTATCCTAATGTCGAAAGGGAAAAATTATTAGATTAACCCATTTCTTGAGCATAAAAGAAAAAATTATTGAACAATTCAATTGTTTAATAGAGAATATTTTAAGCTATTCTTTAACAAGAAACTTAATCTTATGAAAGTAGTTTTGCAATAGAATTTCATCATCATCAACTACCGATATGCTATCAAATAAAACAATTTTTTTGTCTTTCTGCTTGTTGCTGAACCTCAATATTTTTGCTCAAAAGAAGTTAACTACAAAAGAAATTAAAATATACGTTAACGCCAATTCCGGAAACGACAACGCAGTAGGAGCTGCTACAAGTCCACTCAAAACTTTACCAGAAGCGGCTAAGCGCATCAACAAGATGACTGGTGAAGGATCCATCATTGTAACCCTGGCAGGTGGAACCTATGGTTTAGCAGAAACAGCTTCTTTCAATCCTGTCAACTGGAAATTCACCAAAGAAAAAAGATTGATCATTCGTGCAGAATCACTCCCGAATAAAACTTCATGGGAGCCTAGCAACATGCCCATCATCGTATCAACCATGCCGTTTAAAGTGGAAATGAATGACAAGAAAGTCATCACTGGTGGATCAAATTATGGAATTGAAATAAATACGAGTCACGTCACCATTCAAGGCTTGAGAATATTAGGCGAACCTGTTCATGAAAACCCAAAAAAAGGTGTTTTAATTAGAAACTATCCACTTGTTTGGGAAGGTGAAGGATTGTCTGACTTGAGGGTTACCCAATGCCTGTTTTTAGGTAATAAATTTGCCCTCCCAAATCATTTAGGAATCTTAGCAAACGGAACTGAGTTGAATGTAGACCATTGTGTATTTTTTGGTGTGAAAGACGCCGTAGTGATGTGGCAAACCAAGGCTGAAAAATCTTCCATGCACCACAACTTAATTTTGAATATCTATGGAGCTGCGGTATGGACATGGTCAACCCCAGAAGATTTCAAATTTTATAACAACATAATTTCCAGCGCCAATGTAGTTTGGGTGTTAGATAAAGAAGAAAAAAACAGTTTTACTATAGAAAATTCCATCCTTTATGGATACAATCAATTGGTAAACAAAGGCGGTGGTCCACAAGATTTCGGAACACCTGCAGATCCAACTAAACTTAAAATAGGAAAAAATGTGAGGGTAAACAAAGAAGGCATGCTGGAAATAGAAGAAGACCAAACGAATCGCTTTTACCTTCAAATAAAACCGGGAACAATGGGTGCTGATTTAGGAGCGGGACTATTTTATTAAAACAAAAAAACACAAATTTTAAGCTTAATGAAGAAATTAAGATACCTTTTAGTCATTGGCCAGCTCGTAGGAATTGCAACTTTTGCGCAAGTTCCAATGCGGCATTTCATGCAAGGCACAAACACCATTCCCCACCAAATTCCTTATGGAAACAATGCAAAAGCTGGGAAATATGCACAAACAGCTGATGCAAAAATCTATTATGAAGTTTATGGCAAAGGGCAAACAATCGTATTGCTTCATGGTGGTTTGTTTGGATCAACAATTGAAATGGCTAGTTTTATTGATAGCTTATCAAAATCATTTCAAGTTGTTGCCATTTCAACAAGAGGGCATGGTAAATCTGAAATTGGGTCATCAACATTAACATTAGAACAAAGAGCAAAAGATGTACTTACTGTAATAAACCAAGTTACGAATGAAAAAGTAATGATTATTGGTTTCAGTGATGGAGGATATACTGCCTATAAATTTGCATCACTATTCCCCGATAGAACAAATAAATTGGTGGTTATTGGCGCGGGGATATTATACCCAGGTTTGCGTGAGTTCAACATGAATGTTTCTCAAGCATTGTCATTTGATACTGCATATTGGAATCAACAAATTGCATTGATGCCAGAACCTAAGAGGCTTGATGAGGTATTTAAACAAATTGCCAATTGTTACAACAAATTAACTGTAGGGAAGGAATTACTGGGGTCAATAAAATGTCCAGTGTTGGTGATGGCTGGCGACAGAGACGAAAGTAATTCCGTGCAAAATGTATTGAATGCAGCATTGTTAATTTCCAATCATCAACTGTCAATAATTCCCAATGCGGGGCATCCTGCATTTTTAGAAAATTTTGCAGCAGCATGGTCCAGCATCGTTCCGTTTTTCAAAAAACAATAACCTGCTTTCATGAAAATAATAACGATATCCGTGCTGTTGATTTTATTGGCAGCTAGTTCATATTCACAGAAAATAATGTGGAACAACATTGAATTCGAACGAGTAAATACCAACGTCGAAATAATACTTGTTGATGGCGTACAAGTACTAAAAGTGGAGCGTGATCTTGTGTCATCACCTTTTGATGAAAAAAATATCGAATCATCTGTTGATGGACCAACCTATGTCAAAATGTCTAACATCAACATGGAAAACGGGGCAGTTGAAGTAAAAGTATTAAGCCGCATAATGGATAAATCTCCTTTCCCAGCTGCAAGGGGATTTATCGGCGTTGCATATCGAGTAGATTCGTTAGATAAAAAATTTGAAGCAATTTATCTTCGTCCAAGCAATGGGAGAGCTGAAGACCAATTACGGCGCAACCATACTGTTCAATATTTTTCTTACCCTGGAAATACATTTAGCAAGTTAAGAAAAGATGCAAATGGAGTTTACGAAACATACGCAGACATAGGCTTAAATGAATGGATTGATATACGGATTGAATTTATCAATAAAAAGGCAACGCTGTTTATTAACAACCAACAATCACCATCATTTATTGTATCAGAAATGCTTGGCTCTTCTAAATCTGGAACAATCGCCATGTGGGTAGAAGTTGGGACAGTTGGATATTTTAAAGATTTAAAAATTACAAAATACTAAATGAGAGGCAAGGAATAAAGCATTTTCGTTTATTTATCAATCAAGTAAAGTTTCATCATAATATCAGTCTGATCGTCATCGCCCAATTTAAAAAGGTGTTTATCAAATTCAACCAAGCCATTTTTCTTGTAGAAATTGATTGCCCGAGGGTTTTCTTCCCAAACACCTAACCAAACATATTCACAATGCTGTAGTGTGGCAATTGCGATGGCCTTTTCAAAAAGAATTTGTCCAACATTTTTACCATGGTATTGTTTTAACACATAGATTCTTTCAATTTCCATTGCTTTGCCA
>JBILHX010000170.1:0-4893 GCA_044350285.1 Chitinophagaceae bacterium
ATATAAATGAATCTTGATCAAATTTCTTTACCCATTGCTTATAAAGCTCAATATTCCTATATCCATTTTTATTGTTGTAAATGAATAATTTCGGTGGTAATAGCTTAGGGTAATTTAAAGATTTAATTGGCTGAACTGTACCATTTTCGTTTCTAGTTCCATAGTCTTCGAATGGAATTTTATATATTCCCCTTTTTATGTAAATTTTATTTCTATCTAGAAAGTAATCATAATCCAAGATTTCAGGAACTTTGTTAGTTTGTTTGTTTAGTTCATAAACACGCTTTCCTGCTGCAAATGCAATGGTACCGCAAAATGATGCATAATTTTCAGCATAATTATCAAATCCCAATTCCCGCATTGGAATCATTATAAAATTACTACCATCAATTTCATGATTTATAATTTTGTCAACTAAATAAAATATGGAATTTTCAAGTGCATTATTGAATTTTATTTTGGTATTTTTTTCAAAAAATGTACTTACTTCTTCTAAATAACTCATTTTTAATTTTTATTATTTTTTTACAAAAATTTTCTTAACAATATGAATTTGGCAGTAACGAATTAAGATATTGAAAAAGTTCCTAAAATAATAAATATTCATAGATTTTTAGAAGTTACACCTTTCCCATGCAGTTATCTTCTTTCCCAAATAGTTACTTCACCAAATGGTCTTCGACCGGAAAAAGTATAATATGGGCTAATAATCCGATAAACTTCATACTCTTCCCAATTAAAATCATTATAGTCGTTACTATAACCGCCATAAAATATTGTGTCGGGTTTGCCAAATTCATTGTTCATTACTACCCATGCTAACGCGCTACTTCTATCGCTAAAATCTGTCCAATTTATCCCAAAGCCAGCACTACCATCCTGAATTATCGCCAATGCTTATTGCCAAATATTATTGCTTTCTCGGTCATTTTTTTGCCCGCTTTGAGTCCTTATAGGTTCGCTACTATCTTTTAAATATACATATTCTCTTAAGTCTTCCAAAATGAAAAAATCAACCTAAAAAATTGTTTGTAAGAAATTGATAATCATTAAAATACATATACAAACAATTAAAAATATGAAGTACAAATATGAATATATCTTTAATTAAACAACATAAAATATATTTTTTGAATATGGAAATAGGCAAATGAAACTACTCGCTCTCATACAATGTAAAGTCAATAAGGTGGATACTTAATCCCCCATTCTTCATCATAATTGTAAGCATCTCCTTTAACTTCAATATGTAGGTCAATTCCAATTTGCTTAATTACATCATAGTTAGAGAGGTTATTAATCCATCTTTGAGGAATTGCGTTTTCTCCTAAAATAAGTCCCAAAATATTTCCGGTGATGGCTCCTGTGCTATCACTCCACTGTGGTTAATGGAAAGATTTATGGCCTTTTCAAAGTCATTTTGATAACTCAATGCACAGTAAAGACTAATTGCAAGGGCTTCCTCTCCAACCCATCCTCCCCCTAGAGTTTCTACATTAAGATAGGATGGATCATTCTTTTCATATAACTTAAGTGCTGATTCTACTGCATTTTCTGTCTCCTTACAACCGTTGTAATCTTTAAGGATGTCAAGGGAAAGTTGAATTGAATCTGACAGGCTATTGCCATTATTTATAAATGCGATGAGTGCAGCTAAAAATCCTGCTGATAAATATCCGCTGGGATGACCATGAGTCATGGCTGCTAATTCAGCACCAATTTGAAATGCTCGTTTTGGATCACTATAAAATAACAAGCCAACGGGTGCTATCCTCATGATCCCGCCACAACCTTTGCTGTCATTAATTGGTTCATCAATGGTACCGGCAATTCCCGACCTTAACGAAGTCAAACATGTATTTCCGGGAGCTCTTCGTGTGTATAAAAATGCTTGTTTTAAAAGCCATCCTTCAGAATCAGCAATATTTGTAACATCACCCGCATACCAGTCTTGTTGAGTTTTTAACCAGCGCAAGTATGAATGAAAACATATTTGATGATATGCTCCCCAAATACCCTTAGTATTTGCTCTGTGCCATGATCTTAAAAGACCTTCAGCAGTAAATAGAAGCATTTGAGTATCGTCTGTAATATGACCTTTCCCGTTCTCAAATTCTACATAGTCATTCACACCATTCTCACCGTATTTTTCTAAGATATAATCCAAATCCATGAATTCAGTAGGTGCCCCTAAAGCATCTCCAATTGCACCACCAACAATACATCCTAGGTAATTATCAAGGTTTAATTTTTTCATATTTTAATGGTTGATGTCCTCAAAAATGTCCTCCATTAAAAGTCGGTCATCTCCATTTTCGTGCATTTTCTTAAAAGCTTTATCCCAACCTTTTCTTGGGGAACTTATCGGTTTTAAGATGATGAAACCTTTTTCTAAGATTAATTCAACGGCATCTTTGATGTTATATTTTTCAAGCAATGCCTTTTCAAGTCTTATTCCTTTTGAATTTCCTATTGGGATTACTGATACCTTCATTTTCGGTGTTTAATTCAATTACAAAGTAGCCGCAATATTTTATGCTTCGCAAATTTCTTACTTGTATTACAGTCATCCAATTAATTCCAGATTATTTGAATTATATCTGGATCATTGCTATTCAGGATGATTTACCCCTTCAACTTGAGGTACATGTATGATGCCATCTGCAGAAACATGTTCTTTCAGAAAATTTGGACAAAAGTCCATACCGTTGGGCCATTCAATTCCCCCACCATTATCAATAGCAACTAGTTTAAAGTACTCTTTATCCAATAGCTTGGCACTAATTCCTACACCAATCAAGGGTCTAAAGTCAATTATCTTTGATTCCCCATCATTAAATTTCAGCAGTAATAAATAATCACCCAGTAATTTTATTTCGATGATTTTGTACATGGCTAGTTTATTTTAAGGGTTCAATTTTTTTAATCTCTTTTTTCTCAACCGCAAGTTTCCAATCCTCTAGTAGTTCGTCCCTATGTAAGGAAGCCCATTCTAATACCATTGCATGAGCTCGAGAAGGTAAAGATCCTTGAATAACTAACAAAGTATTTATATCATATTCAGCAGTATCTTCTTGATAAATCGCATGAAAATGTGGTGGGTTATGATCCCCAAAATACATCCTAATAATAATTCCAAAAAATCTACTTATTTCTGGCAATGGCCTTTCTTTAAATTGTTCTATACAAAGATACGAATTGATTACTTTTTTTCAACATACCCCACCCAGGCTGGTATTTGCGCATAGAAAAATTACCCCACCGCCAACTTCGCAGATTCTTTCCATAAATAATTTGGAATCGGTTCACTCAACTGCCAGTTAATGCTCATTGGTTTTGATCCATAGTAATCCTTTAGCTTTCCATCACCCACAAAAACATAACCCATGGTATTGCCATATTGATCAGTTGACTTTTCACGTATAAAAAGTAAAATATGCTTCTTGGAAACTTCATGCGAAATGTATGACAAACCCTTTGAACTATCTGGACTTGTTGCATTTTGACTCTGCCAATGAAACAAGGTATCACTTACTGCATAGTCATTGTACATGGTAGTTGGAGAAAAATCTTCTTCTGATTTTATGAGATCAATGAAAAGCAACTCTGTATTGAGTTCCTTATTATTAGCCACACCTTCGCGATTGGATGCTTTTTTATCAAAATTACTGAAACCAAATGCTGTCAATATCTGCTCCCGAGTATACCTTCCGTGAAGCTTGAGTGGTTGTTGATATGGCAAGTCAATCTCCTTTTCAATAAAATCAATTTGATCCAATAAATATTCCATCACCTCAATTATTTCTTGAACAAATTGAGTATTTTTTCCAATTGCATTGATGCTTTCCTTTAATGAATCAAATCCGCCCGGATTATGCCAAACATCATAATGCAACATCAATAACATGATCTCTTCTTCTTTACTAAAGGGATCATTGGGATACTTGAAGTTGTTCTTTGCCAATTTCAGAATAAACGCAAAATAATTATTGCAGGATGTCGACAACCATTTATTGCCGATTGCTCTTGTGATTTCTTTTTCGTTGGCACCATCAAGTGAATTCAATTTTCCAGCCTCGTTGCAAAGTCTTTTCCATGAACCTCTTTTGTAGATGGCTTGAATAGGAATGTTATAGTGATGTAGAAAATTGCTGAGGGTCAGCGGCAACACAGATTGAAATTCGAAATTTCGGATTTTTTGAACCAACTGGTTTCGGTTCAGACTGGTAGCCGTTTTTATATTCTCTAAGATGAATTCTTTTGCCTTTTTTTCAAGGATGATTGAGCAACCCAATGGTAGGTGTGGAAAATCGTCTTCAACCTCTTTTAAAACGGGTGTCGCTGTTTTTCCTATCAATGCCCTGAACTTGTGCTCGAAATCATATTCAGGTCTTGCATTGCCCACGAAATCCAATACAGTGAGGTTTTCTTTTCCATCAGCAAGGCGAAGCCCTCTTCCCAACTGTTGTAAGAAAATGGTAAGACTTTCAGTTGGTCTTAAAAACAATACGGTATCGATCTCTGGAATATCGACCCCTTCATTGAAAATATCTACCACAAAAAGATAGTTGATCTCTTTTTGTTTGAAGCGCCTTCTTTTATCCTCTCGTTCATGTGAATTGGTGCTTGCCAGGTATTCTGCTTTTAATCCTGCAAGGATGAATTTTTCTGCCATGAATTGGGCATGTTCAATTGATACACAGAAGCAAAGTGCCCTTACTTCTTGCATGTCCTTGACATACTTATTCAATCCCTGTAAAACATCTTTTACCCGACCATCGTTTGCCGTATAAATGGAAGTAAGTTCGCTTGCAACATACCGCCCCTTCTCCCAGCGAATATTTTTAAGATCAACATTGTCAGTTATGCCAAAATATTGAAATGGACTAAGTA
>JBILHX010000156.1:0-5885 GCA_044350285.1 Chitinophagaceae bacterium
AGCTTCATGAATAGCGGAATCAAGTATGGCTTTTAATCCAAACTTCGCCATTTCAAGTATATTCAGGCTTGCTTCTCCTTTCGAAGGCTCGAAGTAAAGACCAGTATTGCCTGAAAAGTAGATGGCATTATTGTATTTGTCGACCATAACGGTGGGCGGAGCGTATTGATTCAATAGTATTTTTTCGGTCAAGCCTGCGATGTTGATTTTTTGTTTGATTTCATGTGGCATATTTGAAATTGAAGGAACTGGACTCAGATTGGTAAAGGGCAGTGCAAATGCGGAATTGGTTTTACGGGGGGGTAAATCCTGATTTTTTTTGAAAATTTTAGTTTTAGCGTCAAATACTGAAAAATAATCGTTGTAGTCTCCGATGCTTTCAGAAGTGCCTAATATCAGTATACCATCCTTGTTAAGGCTATAGTGAAATAAGGGAATTATTTTTTTTTGAAGGTCACTGTTCAGGTATATGAGTAGATTGCGACAGGTGATCATGTCGATTTTGGAAAAAGGCGGGTCTTTGATTAGGTTATGGTGCGCAAATACCACCATCTCCCGAATCTCTTTCTTTAGCTGATAGCCACTTTCTCTGCGGGTAAAATCCCTTGACACGCGGGCGGAGGAGAGGTTGGCGATAGCAGCCTCCGAATATACACCGTTGCGGGCAAATTCAATGGCCTGTTTGTCTATATCCGAAGCAAAAATAATTACTTTGATGAATTGTTTGTTTTTCTCAAGGGCCTCCCGCAAGAGGATGGCTAGCGAATAGGCTTCTTCACCTGTAGAGCAGCCACATACCCACACTCTAAGTTCCTTTTTATCTATGCAGTTTTGGAGAAGATGGGGAATGGTTTTTTTCTCGATGCAGTTAAAAACTTGCTTGTCTCTGAAAAAAGAAGTTACACCTATGAAAAAATCCTTGTAAAGTTTATCGGTTTCATTGGTGTTGTTGTGCAGAAGTTTGATGTATGCCCTAATTGTATCTGTCCTATTGAGGGTTAACCTTTTTAATATCCTGCGAACAATGGTATTGGTTTTGTAATTCGAGAAATCATAGCCGGTCTGGTTCCGGATAATTTGAATAATTTCATGTAACTCCTCCTTTGAAGGGCTTGTCGATTCTTGTTTATGGTTGTTCTGAATACGTTTTTCTTTAGCGAAATGGTTCAAGATGAAGGCCGGCATTTTCTCTGGTGGCAGTATGATGTCTCCAACCTTGGCCATAATTGCATTTAATGGCATTCCATCGAATTGCGCTGTCTCCGGTTCCTGTATGATGGTGTAGCCACCTGCCGCTTTGATAGCCTCAAGCCCCAGAGTGCCTTCGGTGCCTGTTCCAGACAAAACAATGCCAATGGCATTTTCTTTCTGGTCGGTTGCAAGCGACGTGAAGAATGAATCGATGGTTCTTCTGACATTTCGCAATTCCTTTGGTTTGGTAAGATGTAGACAGCCATTTTTAATGGTTAAATCTTTGTTAGGTGGTATTACGTAAACATTGTTAGGGTTCACAATCGTGTTGTTCTCGATTTCAGACACCTTCATCTCGGTATGCCCCCCAATTAATTCCGATAGTAGACTTTTATGCAGGGGGTCGAGATGCTGTATGATTATAAAAGCAATCCCGCTGTCAATAGGAGTATGGTCGAAAAACACCTTTAAAGCTTCAAGTCCTCCAGCAGATGCGCCAATACCTGCCATCAGAAAAGTGTTGGCTTTCTTGTGTTTTTTGGCTTTGTTGTCCGGTCCTGACATTGGCATCCCGGAAGGTATATTAATCGCTTTTTTCACAAAGATGAAATATTATTGCTTTTTCTCGGAATGTATAACTGACAATGCGCCGAAGTTTTAAACCAAGGCATTGTAAATTGTTTTATGGCTGCAAAATAGTATTTTTTTATTTCTAAAGATGTAATGTCTGATATGATTTTGAGTATAAAAAATCAACAATTAAACCACAATAAATAATTCCTTGGCTATAGGGGGTTGTTTAAAAAAAACGCGCTTGAACTCGCCTTTTTTTAACGCATCAGACATGTTTGAGGAAGTGGGCTTTGCCACTGATAATGAATTGGAAAATGCATCTAATAGGTTCATGGGATATTGGAAAAACAGCTAAATATACTCTTCAATTATTAGTTGATTGTGGAATCTATTAATACGTGATACAGAATTCTTCTTGCTTGAGTGTAACATTAGTGAATTAGGTTTTTTAATGTTGCAGAATATATCAATAAAAACTCAGTATTCTTTTGCACAGATACAAAATAAAGGTTTTCAGATGATTGTCTGAACGCCCTTACACTGTTTTTAGCCAATATTGTTTAAAGCGAGAATACAACCGAATCTATTTCAAGCTCGTTCTCTACTTTTTCAACACCCGGTGCCAGCCAAGCCGCTAATTCGGCATCTTTCCTTTCAGCATATGAGCGGACTTTGCCCTTCAAGATTACCTTGGTGCCGTCGACAATTACTTTAACGCGCTCTGCATCCAAAGATGCACTGCGTTGAATAATATTTTCTTTCACCTCAGATGGTGTCAAAGATGGTTTAACTTTGATGTTGTTGGTTATGCCAATGATACCTTGAAGGTTTTCTATGGCATGTTTGGCAGAATTTCTTTGGTAATCCCACTCCACATAACCGTCCAATGTCACCCAAGCATTTTCTACTTTTATCTTTATCCTGTCTTCGGGTATTGCACTTTGCCATTTTAAGGCATTGACAATGATAAAGGCATTGACAATGGCTTGGGTAATTTCAGTGTCATTCCGCCTTTTATTGGATGGAACTTTCACTTCTATGTCTTCGGTAACCTCTTCTACTCCAATAACCCTTTTGGCGGCTTTCTCGGCCTCCATTTTTTTAGTGTATGTGTCTACTGTTCCGGAAAGTGCTACAATGCCATTTATTACTGCTACCCTAATTTCACTGGTATTAAGGATTGGTGACCGACGAAACTCTGCCATCACGTTTTTTTGGATTTCTAAACCTGTTTTCATTGCTTTTTTCATTAATTGCTCCACTATTTGTTGATTTACAATCCAAAATTATCCAGGGGGTGTGAATTTTTTTTTGATGGTTGATACTAACAATGGTGATTTAAATCATCTTGTTATATTGCTGGAATTGTTTAAGGAAAAGGGTAGTTGCTTGAGATGTGACAATAGGAATTATTTGTAATGCATTTCGTTCCTCTATTGCTTTTCCTTGTCACAAGGCAGTAGCATGGGTTAATTAGAAATAAATAGAGCGAAGCTTTTTGCAAACTCCGCTCTATTATGCCCAAGGCAATTTATCTTTCGATAAAATTACTCAAAGCATGTCTTTTAGTTAAGCACTTGTTCATAGGTTTACAGGTGTTGTGTATTATATAGTCTATAGTTTCATGTGTTTCATGTATTCATAATTATACCCATAGCAAATGATAGAACTTAATTAAGACATTGCAAATGTAAATTCATGAAATAGACCAAGTAGTGATTATAGTCATCGGTGTGGTTGATTTGTGATATCCATTTGAAAAATTTTGCAAGATGGACAGACATTGATAAATAGCAGGATTATGCACTGCCCTTCAAAAATTGAAGCCATTTGGTGTAAACACAATCAGAGTAAATTATCAGTAGCATTGAGCTGAGCATATAGAGTCAAATGAATCTTCAACTTATATTAATGGTCATTTTTGGGATTGCCATTAACCCGTTGCTCCTAATCTAGTTGACAGCCATTTAGCCATCCTGAGGGGCTTCAAGAAAACCATTTAGTAATGAAGTCAATGCCACGTCCAAGCCAATCAGGCTTTTACTAGATCGAAATTATTCGATGCTTATTACTTAACTAAGTTTTAATCGAAGTGGGCTTTTTTTAGCCATATAAACGGTTGTTCTCAATTCTTAATTATTCCCTAGTTTTAACACAGTTCGTTTTACAAGCTCGGTTCAAAAGAAAACACTTTTCAACTTAAGGCTTCTGCAGTCTTATGCTGTTATACAAGCTAATCAGAGTTATAATGCCTTTGTCATAAGTTACTTTATACTCATCCACATCATCATTTACCAGTTCTGGTATTTTTATTATATTAGTGGTTTGATTAAATGTCCAGTTTAAACCCTGATTTTCAGATTCTGTTTTTGTTTCCATGCCTAAATAGTAACAGTTATTGCCTGAATATGAAAATATAGGATATTGAATTTCAACGTTTCCTGAGAATGAGCCAACATAATTATTCATAAATGACATTGTGGCATTAAGTATTTTACTGTATTCAAAATATTCCACATTGTTGCAAAAAGAGTTTCCACGTTTTTGTGATTTAAAATAGTCTTCGCCATCCACTTCAAAGCCTATCAATTTCCATGGGCTACCAGAAATTAAAACTTTATCAAGTGGCAGTTCTAGTGTAGCTTCTATCGTTTTAGTAACCTCGCCATAAGCTGTTTTTACATTTATATGGAAAGTGAAATTTGTTTCAGGCGCTGTGATGTTTTTAGGTGTAAATTTTACTTTTCTTCCTATTATATCATCAGTTATTTGCACGCTGATATTGGGATTGCTGATCTGGTCTATGGTATAATCCTGCAAGTATATTTGTTCTGTTTTTTCTGCGGGAACTTCCATATTAGCCTTATAGGGTAAAAACTGGCCAATGTTTTCCATTGTTTGGTTATGATAATCAATACTTGAAATCATCTCCGTAAATGCAGGCGAAAGGCTTACATTCTGCCTATTGAGGTTCGTAAAAGTTACACTTGCGCTAAGGTGATTTTCTTTATCCGCAGTAAAAGTAAGTACGCTTCTTTTTTTGGGATCATCCATCTCAACTGGAGCAAATGGGTCGTCAACATCTTCAATACCAGTAATGGTTTCGAAAATACCTTTAGCGGCTTCGGCAACATACGCAGAAACAAATGCCAATCCACCGCTGATTTTACCTGGAGTTTTATCCAATTCTGCTCTAGCATTAGTATATGCAGCGTTAATTTTGCCATTAAATGTTTTCTCTGCTTCCAACCTTGCCTGCTCTTGTTTGGCTTCACATTCCTGGAGTTTTTGTTTGTAATGATTTTTCCACTCTTCGCTGCCGCTGCCTTGCAAGTATACATTATACGAGCGGCGAACACTTTCACAAGGATCTCCGGATCTTTTGCTGCTTAGTACAAGAGGGCATAATCCTATAGCAATCTTAAAGTCCTCAAGCCATTGTTTATTCGCCTCATAAATGTAGGCGAATTTCTTTTTTTCAATATCAGGAAGCTGAGCCAACAATGCAGCACTTTTATCATAAGCTTTTTTTACAAAATCCTTTAAACTGTCGGCAGTGCCTTGGCGCACATCTCCTTCCTGCACTTTTATGTCATATTCTTGTGAAATTTGACTATATTGATTATTGAGCCTTGTTTTATAATCTGCTATATACTTATTGACATCGACTATTGGTGTATAAGGTTTAACGATGATTTCTGCCCTTGCTTCGCCAGTGACGGTTTCCATGCTTAAATTATAAACACCTGTCGCCAATTCCGGCAATTGGAAAAAATATGCAAAAATATCATTATTTGATGTACGGTAGGCAACAACTGTAGAGTCACCAACTTTTAGGACAACTGTTTTAGAATTAACATCTTTTGGTTGGCCATTTTCTAATTGCAATCCAATCAACTGGTATGGTAAAGCTTCAGCAGCAGAAACAATTAGCATTTGGGAACCTATTGAAGGTAAATCATCTGATTTGTCTTTTTTGCATGAATTAAAGATGACTAGGTTCAAGAAATGATTGCAACAATAAATTTATCTAAAGAGGGAGACACTTTGCAAAATGTAAAGTATCTTCCCCCTATAGATGTTTCTTGCAATGCAAACATACCAATTAATACAATACGAAC
>JBILHX010000157.1:0-5876 GCA_044350285.1 Chitinophagaceae bacterium
TAGACAATGGAATGGTTTTGGCACGTCAAATAAAAACTTTTTTAGAGCTGAATTCACAAATCAGTGTTCAGTTGATTGAGATTTCATTGGATAAACAAAATCCACTGCAATGTGAAATACACGATGCTTCCACTGTAAAAAACGAGGTAGTGATTGTAATGGATGATGTCATCAACAGCGGGAAAACATTTCTTTACGCACTGATTCCACTCTTAAACGAAATGCCGCGTAAAATTCAAACGCTTACGCTTGTTGAAAGAAGTTACAAGACCTTTCCTGTGCATGCAGATTATGTGGGTGTTTCACTTTCAACCACGTTGCAAGACCATATTTATGTTGAGGTATTGGGAGATAAAGTGATCGGGGCCTTTCTTTACTAAGCGCAACCTAGAAATACAATCCATAAAAACTAGCATTCCCCTTTGTATTGACAGATATTGCTGGAGCAGGTATTTTCAACACATTGATCAACGAAAAGGCAGTTTTGAGCACCTTGTTTTTTGTGTTGATTTTCGTTAAGTCAACATCAACAGAAAGCAGAAATTTTTTGTATCGAGCTATGTCCGTTCGGCTATAAACCGTCCCAGCTGCATCTTTCCACGAATTTCCATATCCACCCAGCATCCTTTCAGCACCATATCCCAATGCCAAGTTTAGCCAGCTTGGAAATCGACTTTCCGGGAAAAATGACTTCACATTGATGCTCGCCCAATAGGTTTGTCCGTTGTAATCTTTCAGCAATTTCTCCACCTTCCCCGATCCGAATAAATCATTTGCCCTTCCGCTTAACTCACCATATTGTACGGGGTGATATGACAATTTTATCCTGATTCTCTGCTCATCCCACAACATCTCTTGACCTAAGAAAAATGCTGCCCCAGATGTATTTGCCATGATATCCGGGATGCTAAATCCCCATTTGTCAGAATAACCATCCAGAATTTCAATAATACTCAAATAGGCCATGCCGCTGATGCTTCCAATGATGACGGCCTTCTTTTTATCTGTACCCGCCCATTCCCACAATTTGCTAGTATGTTCACTGATTTGGTAGGTTGACCATGCATGTCCAGCCTTATCCATGTGTTGCCATTCTTTCCAATCGTTATAACGGTGAAATTGTGTTTTTGGATAATTGGAATACCAAGCCTTGTTTAAGGCGTAGAATGACCCTCCCCACAACCCAACTTGCACGGTTCCTAGCAACAGTTTTTTTCTCTTGTCGATTGCACTTGATGTATTTGGGATTGCTGCTATGCTGTCAATTTCTACGTTTTGGGCAAATGAATGAAGTGAACATATCATCACAAAACAAAAGAGTAATTTCTTTAATGTGAAAGGCCAACTTGACGCATTTTGTTTTAGTTCTCTCATACTAGATGAAAAGGGGAGTTTTTTATGCAAATTAAGCAATGAAGTTAGTTGCATTTCACTCATCCTGTGTTAAGTTTGTAAAAATTTACAGTATATGGAACTGGATATACAACTTAAAGTCGATCAGTGGTTAAATGGAAACTACGATGAAGCCACAAAAGAGGCCATTAGGGCTCTGAAGGAAACCAATCCTGCTGAGTTAGCTGACGCTTTTTACAAGGGGTTGGAATTTGGGACAGGTGGACTCCGAGGCGTCATGGGTGTTGGAACAAACAGAATCAATCAATATACAATTGGAATGGCAACACAGGGTTTTGCCAATTATTTAATCAAGTCATTCTCTGATCAGCAGATCAGGATTGCGGTTGCGCACGACAGCAGGAATAACAGCAGGTTATTTGCTGAGATTACTGCCAACGTGATGGCGGCTAATGGAATTCAGGTTTTCCTTTTTGAATCCTTGCGTCCAACTCCAGAACTTTCCTTCACCATCAGACACTTAAAATGCCAAGGAGGTGTTGTGTGTACTGCTTCTCACAATCCCAGAGAATACAATGGTTACAAGGCCTATTTTAATGACGGGGGACAGCTAGTGCCTCCACACGATAAAAATGTAATTATTGAAGTACAAAATATACAATCGGTTGACGAAGTGAAATGGACAGGCGGTGAATCGAATATCCACCTCATCGGGGCTGAAATTGACAAGGAATACATAGCGATGGTCAAAAGCCTGAGTGTTTATCCAGATGTCATAGAACGCCAGAAAGACCTCAAAATAGTGTACACACCCATTCATGGTACTGGAATCACGCTGGTTCCAGAGGTTCTCTCACAATTTGGTTTCACAAACGTAAACCTCGTAGATGAACAAATTGTGCCAGATGGTAATTTCCCGACCGTCGTTTATCCGAACCCAGAAGAGAGTGAAGCGATGAGTTTGGGTTTGAAAAAAGCCAAGGCGATTGATGCAGATATTCTGTTGGGAACTGACCCTGATGCTGATAGGGTTGGCATTGGCGTAAAAGACAACCACGGAAATTGGATTTTATTGAACGGTAACCAAACTGCGGTACTTGCTTTCAATTACATGATTGAAGCCAGAAAGAAAAAAGGGTTAGCGCAACCAAACGACATGGTGGTTAAAACGATTGTAACCACAGACATGATAGACATCATTGCATCCAAAAATGACATCAATTGCTATAATGTGCTTACCGGTTTCAAGTGGATTGCCGAGTTGATCAAAGAAAAGGAAGCAACCGAAAAT
This sequence comes from Chitinophagaceae bacterium, assembly GCA_044350285.1. Lineage (GTDB taxonomy): Bacteria > Bacteroidota > Bacteroidia > Chitinophagales > Chitinophagaceae > Pollutibacter. Next base: position 2,645 of record JBILHX010000157.1, read on the forward strand.
TATGTGATAGGTGGCGAAGAGTCTTACGGACTGATGATAGGTGACCAATTGCGCGACAAGGACGCTGTAAGTGCCGTTGCCTTGTTGTGTGAAATGGCTGCCTACGAAAAAGATGCAGGCAAGAGTTTGTTTGCAAAGCTTGTTGAGTTGTATGTAGAATATGGTTTGTTCAGGGAGCATCTCATCTCAATAACAAAAAAAGGAAGAGATGGACAGGAACAAATTGCGGCAATGATGAATCGATTCAGAAATGAGCCTCCTAAAATGCTGGATGGTGTTGAAGTGGTTGGAATCTTTGACTACGAAAAGCAAGAATCCAAGGATTTGAAATCCGGACAAGTCTGCACAATTGAACTTCCTAAAAGCAATGTGCTTCAATTTGTGCTGGTTGACGGCAGCAAGATCAGTGCGCGCCCATCAGGAACCGAGCCTAAAATAAAGTTTTATTTTAGTGTTCAAGGTATTTTAAAGGATGCCTCGGAATTTGATGAAAAATATGCTGAGTTGGGTAAAAGGATTGATAATATCATAGTTGACTTGGCACCTTAAAATCAGCTAAATAAATTGGAATCATGGTAAAAAAGGAGGATTTGTTGGATGCGTTCTAATACTGAAACATATTTGCACAAGGGCATGAGAAAAAAGATGGTCGATGGTATTAGGGCAAAGGGAATTACCGATGAAGCTGTATTGGAAGCCATCTCTCAGGTGCCGCGGCATTTTTTTTTAGACTCTGCATTTGAGAAGCATGCGTATGAAGAAAGGGCATTCTTGATAGGTGAGGACCAAACAATTTCGCATCCTTATACGGTTGCCTATCAGTCTCAATTGTTGCAAATAAAGCCGTTTGACAAAGTGCTTGAAGTTGGAACGGGGAGTGCCTATCAGGCTTGTGTACTTGCAGAGTTGAAGGCAAAGGTCTTTACCATTGAGCGGCAAAAAAAATTATTTGAGGCCAATAAATCGTTTGAGTTTTTAAAAAAATATCCTTCCATTATTCGGTTCTATGGAGATGGTTTCGAAGGATTGCCAACCTATGCGCCTTTTGATAAAATCATCATCACTGCAGCTGCACCGTTCATACCTGAAAAATTAATAAAGCAACTCAAACCTGGGGGCTTTATGGTTATTCCACTAAATGAAGGCGATAACCAACGGATGCTTCGGATTACTAAAAATAAAGATGGAACTTATGAAGAAGAAAGGTTCGATGAGTTTTCATTTGTGCCCATGCTGATTGGAAAAAAAGATTAAAAAAAATGCCGCAATTAGCGGCATTTTTTTTAATCTTTTTTATTGCATCTGCATTCCTTCTTGCATGCCATCAGCTCCACTTTTCGTATTCTTTCTTTTGAAAAGGGATGCATCCACTTTTCCAAAGCGATAATTGAAATTCAACCTGAATACCTGCCAATCCCTTCTTCTTGAATTGGTTTGGGTGAAATAAGTTGCTTCAGAATATGATCCGTAAACTTTTGTTTTTAAAACGTCGCTCATGCTGAGTGTAAGTGAACCTCTCTTTTCTTTCAAGAAATCTTTTTTCAATGCAAACTCTAAACCATAATTTGGATTAATATAACCTTGGGCAGATGTTTGAGTGAAGCCTCCCCAGCTACCACCACCACCAGAACGACCACCGCTGCTGCCTCTACCGCCGTCGCCACCACCTTGTGGAAGTATAGATTTACTTCTGTAGTCAAAGGCAAGTTGCAGTGTGAAACTGGCTGGTAATTTAATGTTGGCATTCATTTTTCCAAAGAAACTCCAGATTGAATTGTTTACTGTAGAAGTAACATCTGTTGTGGTAATGCTTGAGTTGTATACATTCAGGTTTGATGTCAACTCAAGCCATTTTGTAATTGGGTTTCTAGCTGTAAATTCAGCTCCGTATGCCTGACTCTTGTTTGCGTTTATATATGTGTTTATAAGCACATCTTTAGCCACCACAGCACTAGCTTCTTTAACTTGAGCCCTGGTTATTAAGTCAGTAGTATTTTTATAATACAAGGAAAACAATATGCTATTACCTTTTTTCAAGCTTTTTTGATAATTCATTTCAATTGAGTTGGTAAATTCAGGTTTTAAACCCGGATTTCCTCTGCTGATGTTCAATGAATCAGAATAATCTACGAATGGCAATATTTGAAAAAAGTTTGGCCTTTGTATTTTCCTGGCAACACTAAATTGAAGATCCTGGGTTTGGTCTATTTGATGTGTTAAGTTTAAACTTGGAAATAAGCTCAGAGGGTAGCTGTTACCAAAAGTTTTACCATTCGTAATTAAGGTACCTGTATATTTAGAACTTTCTGCCCTCAATCCCAATTGATAACTGGTTTTTGTTCCAATCACATTTCCATAGGTTCCATAAGCAGCAAGCACCCTGTCGTTGTATTTATAGTTTGCGTTCAATGAAAAAACAGGCATGTAATCATTTAAAAGAAAATCATAAATATAGTTTAGGTTTTTGCTTTCAAAGTCACGCACAGCAGCCCTGAATCCAAATTCAACTTTTGATTTTTCACTCAGTGGGTTGGTAAAATCTGTTTGAACAGTATAAAAATTGTTTCCCCCCTTGCCTTCTTGTTTTTGATCAATCAATTTTCCTTTCGGTATTTTGTTCAAATCATAGTATTGCGTATTGAAACCACCGTCATTCTTATTGTTGCTATTATTAAAGTTAATATCTGCTGTCAATTCCATTCCTTTTTTACTGAAAAGGTGTTTGAAACCTATGGCAGTACCAGCGTTTTCAAATTGAGAACTGCTGCTTGTGTTTCTCTCAGATAAAATTGACTTAGTTCCGCTTGGATATAAGGTATCTGTTTTGATAGACAATTTGTCTGAATTGTCAAACTTACCTTTTACGTAGTTGCCTGAAATTGTCAATGTATTTCTGTTGTCGATGAAATAATCAAGTCCAAGCCTATTATACGTGAAATATCCCAAACTCAAAGGGTTGTTGCTTTGGTTGTATCTGATTGTTGGAGTTGTAATGAATTCCTCTCTTAAAGATTCACCTACGCCAATTGATTTTCTTTGGTTATACATTGAACTGGCAAAGAAATTAATCTTGTCTTGCTTAACATTAATATCTCCACCAAAATTTGGCATCCCCCTTGAATCAACACCTGCACGTACATTCCCATTGTAACCTGCTTTTCTATTTTTCTTAAGAACGATGTTAATGATGCCAGACATACCACCTGATGCATCAAATTTAGCAGATGGATTG
>JBILHX010000158.1:0-5769 GCA_044350285.1 Chitinophagaceae bacterium
TGCTATTTCTTGAATTTCAATTGGCAATCCTTTAGCTCTTTCACCCTCCCATATTTTTCTAGTTACTTTATCTCCCCAAGACAAAATCATGCTAATGTTTTACGTTACTAACGTCAAAGGTAGGTTATTTTTGAAAATCAAACAATTATGGTTAAAAATTTTTGCTAATTATTACATTGTCCAATGCAGTGAGAATACAATTTTAAAGTGATTTTGCACACCCTCTCAACACCTAAACAACTCAAAACCTAAACTTTCTAAACATTCTCAACTATCTCAACTCCTTCAACCTCTTCAACTCCTTCAACCATAAACCTTAAACTTTAAACCAAAAACTACTTAAACTCCTTCAACCCCTTCAACTACTTCAACTACTTCAACGCTCCGATAACTTCCTTATTCGCCTTCCTTATCTGTGCTTCATTGAGCTTGATGATTTTCCTATCATACGTCATGATCCCATTGATCTCAATCTCAACATCAGTCGTCTGCGTATACACCGCCGCTGAATACCCAAATGGAATCAACTGCTTCAGCCTTTCAGTCATGTCAACATAAGCCTTGGTTGCATCTTCACTGGTCTTGTATTGCACATATCCCCAGTTCCTGTTGTTCTCCCAAACATGGTTCTCCATCACCAATCCTATGCCGCCGTATTCTCCCAGTACATTTACCCTTTTTGAATCAAACAAACCCATGACTGGCTCCGGATAATTGTGGATGTCGATCATGTCCCCAACATCATAATGGTTGCCACCACTCGCCGGATTCACCAACCTCGTTGGATCATAATTTTTGGTCCATTCCGCTATTTCAGCTGTTTTGAACTGTCCCCATGCTTCATTGAACGGAACCCTTACCACCACACTCGGATTTGAATAGGTTAGGTCCATGATTTCCTTCCATTCTTGCATGAAATTCGTTTCAGAAAGTTTGCTTCTCTGCAACTCCAATCCATTGAAATAATTGCGTGTCTGCCATCTTGGATTTGCATCACCACTTGGCATGTCTTGCCAAACCAAGATTCCTTCTTTGTCGCAATGATAATACCAACGTGCTGGCTCCACTTTCACGTGTTTCCTGATCATGTTAAAGCCAAAATCTTTTGTTTTTTTGATGTCATACAACAACGCTTCATCGGTTGCTGCAGTGTATAAACCATCAGGCCACCAGCCTTGGTCTAGCGGTCCAAAATGAAAATAATTTTTGTTGTTCAATTGCATCCGTACGATTCCATTGGCATCTTTTTTGGTTGATATTTTGCGCATGCCTACATAACTTTTGAGCTTATCGGTAGCATTGCCGTTGTGAAGCAATGAAATTTCCATGTCGTACAAGAATGGACTTTCAGGACTCCAAAGTTTTGCGTCTGGTACTGCCACCAACACTTCTTGTCCCACCGCTGCCTTTCCTGTTCCTACCACTTTCCCTCCGTCAATGATCTTCACTTCAATAATGTCTGATGCAGCAGCATCAACGGTTTTAGCCATCACTGAAACAGATCCGCCATCTATGTTGGGAACCGTTTTTACGTGAGATACATAAGCCATTTCAACAGGCTCAAGCCAAACTGTTTGCCAAATTCCTGTAACTGGAGTGTACCAAATACTGTTGGGTTTGTTCACTTGTTTGCCCCTTGGTTGATATCCTAAATCTGTTGGGTCGAATACTTTTACCACCACTTTTTGTGGTTTGTCTTTCACAAGAAATGCCGTGATGTCAAAATCAAATGGGGTGTATCCGCCTTGGTGCGTGCCTAGTTTGATGTCGTTCACCCATACATCCGTTTTCCAATCAACCGCACCAAAATGAAGCAATATTTTTTTGTTTTTCCAAGTTGATGGTATGGTGAAATTCCGCTGATACCAAAGCTCGTTGTTGTCGCCCATGCGTTTTTGAACACCCGACAAACTCGATTCAATTGGGTATGGAACAAGAATTTTTCCGTCAAATTTTTCAGGAATACTTTTCCCTTGGGGCACGATGGCATAATCCCACATGCCATTGAGGTTCTGCCATTGCTCACGCACTATCTGTGGCCTTGGGTATTCAGGAAGTGGATTGTTCGGGTCAATTTTATCCGCCCAGACTGTTTTTATTTTATCACCAGCTGGCTTCCAATCTTGCGCAATGATGTTGTAAAATGAAAATAAGAAAGATGCAGCAATCAATATTTTTTTCATGATGTGGGAATTTGAATTACGAATATACTTAATTCATTTAGATGTTGAATACGCCAAATGCGTTGAAGGGGTTGAAGATGCCAAAGGCGTTGAAGGGGTTGAAGTAGTTGAAGAGGTTGAAGAATCAATTTTAAGAACTTCAACCCCTTCAACCCCTTCAACTCCTTCAACCACTTCAACCTCTTCAACTAACAAACGGACTTCTCTCTTTCCAACTCGCCTCTGGCTCAAAATAAGAAAAGAAAAAAGGCAGCAACTTATTCAAGAAAAAATTGCTGTGTTGCATAAATCCAATCATTTTTTGTGGTTGTGCACCTACTGAACTTTTTATTTCCAATGCCGTTCTTCCAAATACGATTTCTTCATAACCATTGCCTATGGCATGTTCTATCATGTTGTACAACATGTTCAAATAAAGCATTTTTTCTTTTTGGATGCTGTTGTCATACCCCAAGAAATATGTATCTAATGTTCCATTGTTATTGATTAAGGTGATGAATCCTACCAGTTTTTCATCAATAAAATATCCAATAAAAATAAAATTTTCACTTAGCTTTTTTTTGAATTCGCTGAAGTGATTTTTTGTCAAGTAGAATGTATTGAAAGGCGCATTGTGCGATACGTTAAGGTAAAGCTCGTGGATCCTTTCTTCGTTTTTGACAATCTCATCTAACTCCAATTCTCTTTTTTCTATGATGGATGATTTTGAACAGCACCTTTTGAATTGACTTCTGTATTTTTTTGAGAGAGATGCAACGTAGTCTTGCATGGATTTCCACTCTTTTCTTAACGGAAATACCATATTCGGTTGCACTGAAAACTGATAACTGCTCTTAAAATTTGCGGTCTTGAAATCACCACATTCATGCGTTCCAAAATCCTTAAAAATAGTGAGGTGTATTTTTATTCCTTCTTTTTTGAAGCCTTTTCGCAATTGTTCTGCTGCACTTTTTAGGGAATTAAAAATGGCTGTTTTGTCAGCACCTTCTTTCATACCAAATGCATGTTGTCCTGTCAACATGCTGTTGCCAACAACCAATACCTGCGAAGTGCAATGTTTGAACAAAAAATTTCTGATCGAACTTTCATCTTGCTTTCCACGATGCCCATAGGTGTTCGTTTGATTGAGGTTTAGGTATTGGGAGATCGCTATGGCCACCAGCTCTTTGTGATGAAAGACGCCTATAAAGTGACATATCATGTTTTCTGGAGCTGTTGATTCCAACACTACCAAATAGGGAAGGGAAAGAAAAATATTGTTACCAGATAATTTCTCCCAGCTTTGCGGAATTTCTTTTGTGCTCTTGTATATTTCGTACGTGTAACGGATATTGATTTTTTTAGATTGAATAACACCCATCATTGTTTGGGCATACATCATTTTATGTTTAAGAATTGTCTAACTTGTATTAACAGATTTGACAACTATTAGGTTCTGATTTTTTAATATTTAACGAAACACATGAAGAGGCGCAATTTTTTAAAGCAATCATCAATATTGACAGCAGGATTCGGAATGGCCAATCCTTTTAACATCATCATGGGTAAAGACAAGAGTGGCCCCGTGATTGGCCATGGGGATTATAAATATCGGGTGAACAGCAGCTGGGGAATTTTGGGTGCAAGCAACCCTGTAAAGGATTGTCACGAAATGGTGATGGACAAGAAAAAGCGAATTATTTTGTTGACGAATGAAACGAAAAACAACATCATCATTTATGACCGATCTGGCAAATTGCTCGACAGCTGGGGGCATCAGTTTCCAGGAGGACATGGTCTAACCTTGCACGATGAGGGTGGGGAAGAGTTCCTTTACATAACCGACCACGAGCTGGGGGAGGTGTACAAAACCACCATGAACGGCAAGATTTTGCTCACCATCAAACACCCAAAATTTATCGGGGCTTATGGTGATTGCGATAAGTTCAAACCTACTGAAACCTGCATTGGTCCCAATGGCGACATTTACATTGCGGATGGTTATGGCTCGCAATTCATTTTGCAATACACTTCCAAAGGTGAATTCATCAGAAAATTCGGTGGTGATAGCTTTGGCGAGAAATTTTTCAAACAAGCACATGGCGTAACATTGGATACAAGAAACCCGAACGATCCTGTACTGATGTGCACCGATAGGATCAAAACCTGTTTCAAGATATTCAGCCTAGACGGTGTTTATCGTTCCAGCATTCAAGTTCCTGGAGCATATGTAAGCAGGGCAGTTTTTGATGGCGAGATGATGTATTCCGGCGTTTGTTTTTCGGCCTTGAAGAACCACATGCTCACGTACAATGCAGGGTTTATCACCATTTTGGATGGAGATAACCGGGTGGTTTCAAACCCCGGTGGAACAAAACCCACCTACAAAAACGGTGAATTATTGCCGATGGTTCAGGATAAGCCCATTTTTAAGCATTGTCATGATGTTTGCATTGATGACGACAAAAACATCTTTGTAGCCCAGTGGAATGCAGGAAATACCTATCCTTATTTCTTGGAAAGGGTGTGATGAAGAATTTGAAGATTTAGACACAGATGATTTCTAGAAAAAACATGATTAATGTTTGTTTCGGGGATGACCATTTACAAGCATTGAAGAGTAGATTCTAGGTTATTTTTACATCAGTCGGTTAAAGGACATCGTCCCATGCCGGAATGATTAAAGCAGACAATAACATTCTGTAAAAGGTATTAAAACTGCTGTATCGCGGAACTGGGTAACCCCAGTTCCTTTTTTTTTGTATCTATCGAAAACGATACCGCAATTGTATTCGATAGTTTATGCACTTTCATCGTTAAGCAATACTTTGGAATATGCTCCCGATGGAATTGATTTTACGAGCAATAAAATTGCCATAAAGGTCAAATCCCATCCTTTGGCCCCTGGTGCCTACAGGACTGATTTAACTTACCTGAAGACTTTGGGTGAAGGCCTGAAATGGGGGATATCCATGTTTTATAACGGCAACGAATGCTATTTGTTAAGGTATACATTGAATTCAAGGTGACAATGCTGGTTTTTTTTAAAGCGCCAATCGAGTACTTGGAAATAAGTTTTTCTATATTTGTTGTATAATTAGAAACAGATCATGAAAACAATCAAATTCTCTTCTAAAAAGATTTATGCAGTCATCAAAGGAAGTTTTTTGGCAACAGTCGCTCTTGCCTTGTTGCTGATTACGGCAACTGCCTTTCACAGCCAACAAGACAATCCGGATGCCATTGTCGGTGTTTGGAAAACAGGTGAAGGCAATGCAATGGTACGCATTTACAAAAACGGTGTCAAGTTCCAGGGCAAAGTGGTATGGTTAAAGGAACCCATTGATCCTGAAACTGGTAAGCCTAAGGTGGACAAGTTTCATCCTGATGAGTCAACCAGAACACGTCCTATCCTCGGATTGATCAATGTTTGGGGTTTTGAGTACAAAGAAAAGAATACTTGGGCAGAGGGGAATATTTACGATCCTAAAAACGGCAACACCTATTCTTGCAGCATGAAGCTAGACAAGGCCAATAGCCTTGAAGTCAGGGGATTCATTGGCGTTTCTTTTATTGGAAGAACAGATACCTGGACAAGGCAGGTTGC
>JBILHX010000062.1:0-18615 GCA_044350285.1 Chitinophagaceae bacterium
TCGTTTTCAACACATGCTTCAATGATTCGCTCGTGGTCAATAGGATACCCTTTACGGCTCAACAGCAGCCTTCCTGTTGGATGTCCAAGTATTGATGTGAATGGGTTCTCTATGGCCGCTAACAGCCTTTGCATGGCTTTTTCTTCACTCATTTTGAGGTTTGAATGCACGGAGGCTATGACCAAGTCAAACGTATGCAAGAAATCATCTGAATAATCCAATGCCCCGTCGTTGAGTATGTCGCACTCTATGCTCTTGAAAATCCTGAATGGCGCATATTTGGCATTTAATTCATCGATGTACCGATGTTGTTCCTTTACCTTTTCCTCACTCAACCCATTGGCATAAAAAGCTATTTTGCTGTGGTCGCTGATGACCAAATACTCCAGGCCTTTCCTGATGCATTCTTTTGCCATCTCTTCAATGGTGTTCGTTCCGTCACTCCAATTGCTGTGGCTGTGAATGATGGACTTCACATCTTCAGCCTGAACAAAGGTAGGTACCTCAAGGTTTTTGTAGCGGTCAATTACTAAAGGATCTTCTCTTAAAAAGGACGGTATGAAATTCATTCCTGCTTCTTCGAATATTTCTTCTTGTGATTGATACCCTGTTGATTTAAATGGATATTTTGTTTCCCATTCCTGCAAAAATATTTCGCTACAATTTTTGCGAAACAGCATTTCCTGAATCTCCTGTGCTGAAATTTCCTGGATGATTATCGTGATATTCTCTTCACCCTTTACCTGGATTTCTTTTTCTGATTCTTCAATTAGTTTAAAATTTCCGGAAACAAAAAATGATTTTATTGCTGATATTTCATTGCTGCAGAGCCAAGTTAATTTTTCAATCGTTGGAATCTGTCTTACAAATTCACCACATGAAAACACATTATTTTCACCAAATTCATTTTTTAATTTTCCATCTAAAATGGTTGCATATTCTTCCACTTCTTGGTATAGAAAATGCCCCTGGTGTTTAAAATAAAATTCAATTGAATCGGCTACATTTTTTTGTGTTTTTTCACCAAATCCTTTGTACAACAACAAGCGATTTTCATTGCAAGCATACAATAGTTCGCCAACATTTTCAATCCCCATTTCCTTCCAAATGGTGCATATTTTTTTTGGACCTAGTCCCTTAATTTGCATCATTTCCAAAATCCCTTCTGGTGTTTTTTCCAAAAGGGTTTCCAATGCTGATAGCTTTCCTGTATCAAGAATTTCAATGATTTTTTTTCCTGCCGATTCTCCTATTCCACGCAAGCCAATAATTTTATCACGTGGAATTTCTGCTAGCTGATCGATGGTTTTTTCAATGGCAAATGCAGCACTGCTGTAGGATTTGGCCTTAAATGAGTTTTCTTCATGTATCTCCATTAACTTGCTAAGCAGCGAGAATTGGTCGGCAATGGCATAATTGTCAATCATGATTTCGGTAGTCTATTTTGGAAACAACTTCATGTAAAGAAGTCATGTTTAATTTGTAAATATCGTTGAAAAATTATTTTAATTGCTAAACAAAAAAAATCCCGCCGAGGCGGGATTTGTATTTCTTATAAAAGAAAATTACTTTTTTGAGGCTTTTTTAGGAGCGGCTTTTTTTGCAACTTTTTTAGGAGCAGCTTTTTTTGCAGCTTTCTTGGGAGCAACTTTCGGCGCTTTTGAATCTTTTACAGCTTTAGGTGCAACCTTTTTTGCAGCCTTCTTAGGAGCAGCTTTTGCAGCTTTAGGAGCAACCTTTTTTGCAGCTTTCTTAGGAGCAGCTTTAGGTGCCTTTACAGCTTTAACAGCAGCTTTTTTTACGGCTTTTTTAGGAGCGGCTTTTTTTGCAGCTTTCTTAGGGGCTGATTTTACAGCCTTCTTAGGAGCAGCTTTTTTAGCGGCTTTTTTTGGTGCAGGCTTAGCTGCTTTTTTAGGAGCAGCTTTTTTTGCAGTTGCCATTTTGTTTAGAATTTAATGGTTAGGAAATAAATAACAAAGTAAAAGTATAAACACTTATTGTGATATGCAAAAAATGTTTTATATGTTCACCGTATTTATCCCGCAACCTCAGCTGGAGTAACTGAAACAAACGTCTTGTTGTTTTTTGTTTTCCTGAATTCAACAAGACCATCAGCTACTGCAAAAATGGTAAAGTCTCTTCCAAGCCCAACATTTTTACCAGGATGATATTGTGTACCACGTTGTCTTAAAATAATGTTTCCTGAAATTGCAGCTTGACCACCAAAGATCTTGATACCAAGTCTCTTGCTGTGTGAATCTCTACCGTTCTTAACACTACCTTCGCCTTTCTTGTGTGCCATGAATTAATTTTTTAATGGATTGTAATCTACTTGTTGATTAAGCGATTTCGCTAATCATTAATTTGGTATAAAGTTTACGGTGTCCGATTTTTTTGCGGAAACCCTTCCTTCTTTTCATTTTGAAGGCAATGACTTTATCACCCTGTACTTCACTGATGATTTCTGCGCTTACTTTTTCTTTCACGTCTTTTCCAAGTGAAAGTGTACCGTCATTGTCTACCAACAAAACGTTAGGTATGTCTATTTTGTCTCCAACATTTCCTTCAATATGAGGTACATAAAGAAGTTGACCTGCCTTAACTTTAAACTGGTGACCAGCTATTTTTACAATTGCGAACATATTCTTCCAAAATTTAGGATTGCGAAGGTAGTAATAATTTACCTTCTCCCAAAACTTAGTGGAAAATTTCTTCATTCTTTGTTTGTTTGGTTTCGTTGAGGGTAGTTATCTTTGTTAGGAACTCATTGATTACTAGCATGAAAATCAAGTCGTATCTAGCCAAGCCTTTCTCAGCCTTTATTCAAAGAAAGCTAAATAAATCAATGCTTTCAGCGGTTGAAGACCAAGAAAAAACACTGCAATACCTGCTTAAAAAAGGCAAAAATGCTGAGTTTGGGAAAGACCATCATTTCCTTGAAATAAACAGCCATTCAGATTTCAAACAGGCTGTTCCCGTCCGCGATTACGAGAAGTTTAGCCCCTATATCAATAAAATAAAGGAAGGCAAACAGAATATTTTGTGGCCAGGGCAGCCCATTTACCTTGCAAAAACTTCCGGTACCACCTCGGGAGCCAAGTATATTCCAATTACCGCAGATTCCATACCAAACCACATAACAACTGCCAGGAATGCACTGCTTTTATATATTGCAGAATCCGGCAACGCTGATTTTACAAATGGCAAAATGATATTTTTATCTGGTTCTCCGGAATTGGACAGGGTAGGCGGTATCCCAACTGGGCGGTTGAGCGGCATCGTAAACCACCATATACCCAGCTATCTTAGAAAGAACCAGCTCCCTTCATACGAAACAAACTGCATTGATGACTGGGAAACGAAGCTGGATAAAATTGTTGGGGAAACATTTAACCAAGACATGACCTTGATCAGCGGGATTCCACCATGGATGCAAATGTATTTTGACCGTATCATGGAAAAATCAGGAAAAAAAGTAGGTGAACTTTTCCCCAATTTCAAACTATTGGTTCACGGCGGTGTCAATTTCAGTCCCTACAAATCAAAATTGTTGGATTGCATTGGTCACCCCATTCACACACTTGAAACATTTCCCGCCTCAGAAGGATTTTTTGCCTTTCAAGACAAAATCGAGAACGAAGGTCTCCTGCTAAACACCAATTCAGGCATATTTTTTGAATTCATCCCCGCAAATGAAATTTTTAACGAGAACCCAACCAGGTTGTCTTTAGGGGAAGTTAGCATCGGAGAAAATTATGCCCTGATTGTAAACAACAACGCCGGACTTTTCGGTTATAATATTGGAGACACGGTAAAATTTGTTTCATTAAATCCTTATCGCATCATTGTCAGCGGTAGAATCAAACATTTTATTTCAGCTTTCGGCGAACATGTAATTGGTGAAGAAGTTGAATTCAGCATGATGACGGCTGCCCAAGAAACAAGTACACACATTACCGAGTTTACGGTTGCGCCCATGGTTGAACAGGGTAATGGACAATCCTTCCATGAATGGTTTGTTGAGTTTGAGGAGTTACCCGCAGACTTGCCGTCTTTTGCTGAAAAAGTCAACAACCACATGCGCGTAAAGAATATCTATTATGATGATTTAATGAAAGGGAATATTCTAAAACCATTGGTGATTAGGCCCCTTGTTAAAGGTGCATTCATTGATTATATGAGGTCTATTGGCAAGTTGGGTGGACAAAACAAAGTGCCCCGATTAAGCAATGATCGAAACATTGCTGAGCAACTTGCAAAATATGTGATAAACAACCCTTAAATTTAACCGATGGAATTTGAGTTTTCAGATGAAGTTATTGAAGGGAATTTGTTGCAAGGGCAACAAAAAAGAATTGGTGTTTTTGGATCAACAGGCTCAATCGGCACCCAAACCCTAGATGTAATCAGGTCGCACCCCCATCTTTTCAAAGCAACCATCCTTACCGCTCATTCCAACTTTTCATTGCTCATCAAACAAGCACTTGAATTTCTCCCTGATATTGTGCTGATTTCTGATACGTCAAAATACTTGTTTGTAAAGGAAGCGTTGTGGAATACAGATATAGAGGTTTTTGCAGGGGAGGATGCCCTCGAGGAAGTTGCGGCGGTTGATTGTTATGACATGATGATGGCTGGAATCGTTGGATTTGCAGGATTAAAGCCAACGTTAATGGCCATCCAAACTGGAAAAACAATTGGACTAGCAAATAAGGAAACCCTTGTTGTTGCAGGAGATTATGTGATGTCTCTGGCCGCTGAAAAAGGAGTATCAATCATTCCAGTAGATTCTGAGCATTCTGCCATTTTTCAGTGCCTTGTAGGGGAAACCAGAAATCCCATTGAAAAAATAATCCTAACAGCATCCGGAGGTCCATTCTTTGGTAAAAAACCGAATTACCTGGTTAATGTAAAAAGAGAACATGCCATTGCTCATCCAAATTGGACAATGGGTGCTAAAATATCCATTGATTCATCTTCCTTGATGAACAAGGGCTTGGAAATGATCGAAGCAAAATGGTTGTTCAATTTGGAACCTTCCCAAATAGAAGTAGTAGTTCACCAACAAAGCATCATTCACAGCATGGTGCAGTTCAAAGACGGCAGCATAAAAGCCCAAATGGGCTTGCCTGATATGAAGCTTCCTATTCAATATGCAATGGCTTATCCCCAACGAATTGAAAATGAATTCCCTCGCTTTAATTTTGCGAAATCTTCGGTACTTACTTTCGAACCACCCGATCTTAAAACCTTTAGGAACTTGGGATTGGCAATAGCAGCGATGAACAAAGGAGGAAATTTACCTTGTATCATGAATGCGGCAAACGAGTTGGCTGTTTATGGGTTTTTGAAAAATCGCATTGGTTTTATAGACATGACCGATGTAATCGAACAAGCCATGGCAGAAATTCCTTTCATCCAAAAACCAACGCTTCAGGAATATTTTGACAGCGACGGTGCAGCACGAGATTTTGCAGCGAGATTGATCAATCTTTAAAATGAATCCCTTTTCTATTCATCTGAACAACTTTTTTTATGTTGATGAGATGAATAAGACATTTATGCAATCATCCTTGCAAGGCAATCTGTTATCCTACATTCAAATTTCTTATCTTCACATTTCTAAAAATAAATTATGTTTTTATTCTCACAAGTGTTGTTGGACATAAACTGGAGCTCTGTAGGATTGCAGGCAGGTCAGCTCATTCTTTCACTTTCTATTCTTGTTATACTTCATGAATTAGGTCATTTTATCCCAGCTAAAATATTCGGTTGCAGGGTAGAAAAATTTTATCTCTTTTTTGATCCTTGGTTTTCTATTGCAAAGAAAAAAATTGGTGACACTATATACGGAATTGGTTGGTTGCCACTGGGCGGTTATGTTAAGATTGCTGGGATGATTGATGAGAGCATGGACAAAGAGCAATTAAAGCAACCAGCTCAACATTGGGAATTCAGGAGCAAACCAGCCTGGCAACGCCTCATCATCATGATTGGTGGTGTAACGGTGAACGTATTACTTGCTTTTTTTATTTACGCCATGATTCTTTATACCTGGGGAGAAACCAAACTTCCCAACAAAAGTTTAACGAATGGAGTTTGGGTAGTAGATACGGTTGTGAATGAAATAGGGTTGAAAAGCGGTGACAAAATTGTTGCAGTCAACAACGAGCCTGTGGCCTATTTTGAAGACCTCAATGCTGCCATGTTGCTTGGAGAAAACATGACCATAGAACGTGATGGACAAACAAGGGAATTGTTGATTCCTGTTAACTTCATCGAAAAAATTGTCGAAAAAGGAAAAAGAAGCATTTTGCTGATGCCTAGGGTACCAGCTGTTGTTGGTGAAGTTAACCCCGAATCTTCCGCGGCCAAAAATGGCTTGATGGCGAAGGATCAAATTATTGGAATTGATTCTACAGACATCAGATTTTTTGACGAAGTAAAGCCTCTGATAAAAAATAAAGCCGGACAACCTATTGTTATAAAAGTTAAAAGGGCAGAAAGCATCGTTTCAATAAATGCAGTAGTTGGTGCAGACACATCAATTGGTTATATCAACGCCATCCCTAGCATGGATGAAATGAAACACAGCAACTTATACCAATTCGAAACAAGAGAGTTTGGATTTTTTGCATCCTTCCCCGCTGGTGTAAAAAAGACAGGTGAAAAACTTGGTTTTTATGTTTCCCAATTCAAAAAAATATTGAATCCTTCAACAGGAGCTTACAAAGGCCTGGGTGGATTTAAATCAATGGGTTCTATTTTCCCTAAATACGAGTGGGATTGGGAATCATTCTGGAACATCACAGCATTCTTCTCCATCGTGCTTGCTTTCATGAACATGCTGCCAATTCCTGCATTGGATGGTGGACATGTACTATTTACCATGATAGAGATGTTAACAGGTAGAAAGCCCAATGAGAAGTTCTTGGAATACGCCCAGATTGTAGGAATGGTATTGTTGTTTGGATTGATGATTTACGCGAATGCCAATGACTGGTTGGGATGGGGTAGAGGAAGGTAGCTCTTGATACAGCCAGGGAATGGGATACAGCCAGGGACGAGGGACAAGGGACAGGGGACGAGGGAATACAAAAGACTCTGTCAGCTTGAGCGAAGCGACTTTCTTCATCATGAATGTAATATAGGCAGACTCAAAAAAAGGTTATGACGTTTTGTGGTTTGTTTACTGTCTTCAAATCAATAGCCTGGGGTTTAAACCCCAGGCTATTGAATAATACATACCAAGTTGATTTTATACAATTTAAGAGACGTGTTTATGAGTTAGTTCAGGTAACTCCATAGTATGAGTTTTTGATTTTTATGGCAAATAATTTTTTTCAGTTTAAAGAATTCATCATCTATCAAGATAGATGTGCCATGAAAGTAAGTACGGATTCTTGCTTGTTTGGAGCATGGGTAGCATCTATTCAAAAAACAGCTACCAACACATTAGACATTGGAAGCGGAACAGGGTTACTCACATTGATGCTTGCACAAAAAAGCAATTCATTTTTTGATTGTGTCGAAATCGAAAGTGAGTGTTTTCAGCAACTAACTGAAAATATAAATGGTAGCAAATGGAAAAATCATTGTGCAATTTATAATGAGGATATCAGAAATTTTAAGTCAGAAAAAAAATACGACATCATCATTTCAAATCCACCTTTTTACGAAAATCAACTCAGCTCCACAGTTGATAAAATAAATCTGGCAAGGCATCAAAAAGGGTTATTGCTAGCTGATCTTTTTGAAGTTGTTGAAAAAAGTATAACTGATGACGGCTGTTTTTTTCTATTGTTACCTGGATTTAGAAGAAGCGAATGCTTAGAAAAAGCCCACTCATTAAATTTCTTTCCTGAACATATTGTTGATGTCAAACAAACCAATAAACATGCTATTTTCAGAAGCATGTTTTGCTTCACCAAAATCCCCACACAAACTACAGTCGAAGAAATCAATATCAAAGAAGCGGATGGAAATTATTCTGATGTCTTTGTATCATTACTCAAAGACTACTATTTTAGTTTATAGTTTAAGGTTTAAAGTTTAGGTTAGTAATTGAACCAGACTTTTGATTTCTTTCTATTTACAATGTATTTCTCAATAGCCTGGGGTTTAAACCCCAGGCTATTGAACATGAGGTGGCCGGCTGTTCCCTCGTCCCCTGTCCCTTGTCCCTCGTCCCTGGCTGTTTAAAAGAACTACCACTCCGCCCTCGCCGATGCCGAAGCCGACAACGGCGTATGAATGCCTTTCAAAAGCTTGTAATATCCCGTTAGTGCAATCATCGCAGCATTATCAGTGCAGTATATCATTGATGGAATATGAACGTTCCAATGGTACTTTTTGCCCATTTCCGTCAATGCACCCCTCAGCCCTTTGTTTGCGGATACCCCCCCTGATAAACAAATTGTTTTAATACCTGTTTTAATGCTCGCTTTTTTCAACTTATTTAAGAGGATTTGAACGATGCAATGCTGAACAGAAGCACAAATATCGTGCAAATTATCCCTGATAAAATCTGGGTTCTCTTTCACATGTTTCTGTAAAAAATATAGAATGGATGTCTTAACACCACTGAAACTGAAATTCAAATCCGGTATTTGAGGCTCTGGAAACTGAAACCTTTTGGGGTTTCCTTGTTGCGCATACTGATCAACCAATGGTCCCCCTGGATAAGGTAACCCCAGCATCTTAGCCGCCTTGTCAAATGCTTCTCCCGCTGCATCGTCAATGGTTTCGCCCAAGATTTCCATGTTGATAGGATCCTTACACAATACGATTTGGGTATGTCCTCCACTGACAGTCAAGCACAAAAAAGGAAACTGGGGCTTTGGGTCTTCTATCAGATTCGAGACCACATGGGCTTGCATATGGTGCACTGCAACAAGTGGTATGTTTAGCGACATCGCCATGGATTTTGCAAAACCAGCCCCTACCAATAAGGCGCCTATTAATCCAGGTGCTTGCGTAAAGGCTATGGCATCAAGATCTGTTAAAGATATTCCAGAATCCTTTATCGCCTTGTCTACAACAGGCACAATGTGTTGCATGTGGGCCCTGCTGGCAAGTTCTGGAACTACACCGCCATATTCAGCATGTATGCTTTGCGTTGCAATGATATTTGAAACTATTTTACCATCGATACAAACTGATGCCGAAGTCTCATCACATGAAGATTCAATTCCCAATATATATACCTGTTCTTTTCCCTTCATCCTGCTAAGGTAAGAATACTACCTTATTGATGAAAATGGTTTTATGCGTGGAATTTGTGGAGTCTATATTTGAATAGCAAATACGAACCTTGCTATTTTCAACCAGGATTAAATTATTTGATTCCAACACAGGATATAATTTTGACTTGTTTTTTGTTTCTAGAATTAGCTGATTGCTGTTGTTGGTTGTGTCGGTTACTACTTGGCAAACTATTTCATTTGTACAAGCAATGTCGGAAGTAATTTTAACTTCCGAATCCAATGCATAAAATGATGCTATTAACAATAAACAAAGGGAAATTAATATAACAGGAAATACCAATGTTTTCATAATCGCATTTTATTTCGAGGGTTTTAAGACGATAAGAATATTAATTGTAATACGGATGTCTTAAAAAAACAATATCGTAAATTTAATCCTGATTTCCTAAAATTTTAGGTAAAAAACAAGTAGTCCCTGTAAAACTATTCATACTACTAACTTATTTTGACCTGATGGCGACTACCGGATCCATGTTAGCTGCAATCATTGCAGGGATGATTCCTGCCAACATGCCAATGGATACGCATATGCCTATGGCCAATGTGAGAATATTCCCGGAAACATAAACAGGGAAGTTGAACAGGCTTGTGAGTAATTGCGACATTAAGACAACCAGCAGAATTCCAATGGCTCCTCCAATGATGCAAATCATGGCGCTTTCAAGAAGAAACTCCATCAATATTGTTCTCTTTTTGGCACCTATGGCTTTTTTGAGTCCAATGATTGGCGTTCTTTCCCTTACTGTTACGAACATGATGTTCGCAATGCCAAATGCCCCAACAATCAAACTCAACATCCCAATCATCCAGCCACCTAAATTAACATTGGCAAAAAGCGAACTAACTGTTTCGCTAAAGTCGCTGATTGCATTTAACGAGAAATCATCTTCTTCTACAGGTCCAAGCCTTCTGATAGAACGCATCGCTCCTTTTAACTCGTCTTTAAGGGCTTCTGGGCTCATATTCTCAGGACCTTTCACAATGATTTTGGGGTTGTTGAAACGTTCGTTGAAAAGCATTTGTTTCATGAACCTATAAGAAAGAACGATGCTTTGGTCAAATTCCCAACCTCCTACCAAATTCTTACCTTGCTTTTTTATGACTCCTACAATAACCCCTTTTTTGTTTCTAAGATCAACTATTTGACCAACCGCTTTTTCCGCCTTACCAAATAATTTTTCAGCATTTTCATATCCTATGACAATACTATTTGTTCCAAACTCGAACTCCATGGGAGTTAGATATCGTCCGTATGCAATTTCAATCGGCTGGATTTTATCAAACTCCTCTGTAATGCCATGGTAATTTATACCATCGAGCTTGTCATTTTCAAATTGAATAAATGACTGTGTCGTGAAATTATACACAATGTTGATGTCAGCCTTAATCTTTTCTCTTAACAGCTTTGTTTCAAGCAACTTTGGACTAGGCCTGTTTACATATTTCCACCATGGATAATCGGCACCTCCGGAATAATCCCATTTGTCAATATAAATCGTGTTAGAACCAAGAGATTTTACCCCATCCTGGATATTTCTTTCAAGGCTGCTTACTGTTGAAAGCACACCAATGATGCAAAAAATACCAATGGTTACGCCAAACAAGGACAAAAAGGTTCTCATTTTGTTTTTGCCAAGTTCTTGGATAGCCAACTTCAGTGTTGTGAATAGTATTTCAAGCGTTTTCCTCATCTTATTGATAACTTTTTATAGTAAAAGTTAGTGCAAAGATAGATCAAGTCTGATTTGTTCCTTTCAAAAAATGGTAAAGGGAAATTCAGCGTGACAAACGGAGGTTTATTCATGTTTGAGGGGTCTTTTTTTGATGATTCCTCCCCTCAGGTCTTTTACGCTTTGCATGACAAAAAAGGCCGCGGGATCAATTTTAATGATTTCGGATTTGATTTTTGACAACTCAAGTCGGGTAATCACCGTAAACAAAATGTCAATATCCTTGCTGATGGTGCCTTTCTTTCCATGTCCCATTGTCCCTTGATAAATTGTAACACCCCTCTCAAATTGATCAATAATCATCCTGCTTATTTCACCTGAATGGGTATAAGAGATGATTGTGACACTTGTATATTCTTCAATTCCTTCAACTAAAAAATCAACAGCCTTGGCTGCCACTAAATAAGTCAGAATGGAATAAAGGGCTGATTCAATTCCAAGAAGATAAGCAGCCACTGAAAAAATAAACAAGTTGAACAAGAGAATAATATCTCCTACACTCGCGGATATTTTGTTGCTGATGGACAGGGCAAGAATCTCAGTGCCATCCAATACCGCCCCTCCCCGCATTGCCAAGCCAATTCCTCCACCAAGAAAAAAGCCACCAAATGTAGCAACCAATAATTTGTCATTGGTAATGAAAGGATATGGGATAAATTCTACGGCAAGTGATAGCCCAACAATTGCAAAAATTGTTAGCCAAACTAACTTTTTCCCAAATTTTTGGTATCCAATGAATAAAAATGGGATATTAACCAAGATGATCACAACTGAAAAGGGCAGTTCTGAACTCAATGCAATCATGAGCGATATCCCCGTGGCGCCCCCATCTATAAAGTGGTTCGGCAACAACAAGCTTTTTAGTCCGAATCCTGCAAATAAAACACCAATGATGATGTAAATAAAATCGAAGATATTTTTAACTAGTTCACTTCTTTTTGATTTTGCCTTAGATTTTATACCATCAATTTTCATTTCATGAAATTATGAAAGATAACATTGACAGCACCACAAGACCATCCAAATAAAGTAATTTTTCCATGATATAAAGAACTTCAATGGCTGTAGGTTCACTCATCCTTAAAATGGTTACCTTTGCACACTTTGAAACGATACAATGAAGTTTGAAAACGAAATAAACAAGAGAAGAACATTTGCAATTATCTCCCATCCTGATGCTGGTAAAACAACATTGACGGAGAAATTCTTGCTATTTGGCGGTGCCATCCAAACGGCAGGTGCCGTTAAAAGCAACAAAATCAAAAAGCATGCAACGAGTGATTTTATGGAGATCGAACGCCAACGTGGTATCAGCGTTGCAACCTCTGTAATGAGTTTTGAATACAACAATGCATTGATTAATTTGTTGGATACCCCCGGACATAAAGACTTTGCGGAAGATACATACAGAACCTTAACTGCAGTTGATAGTGTGGTATTGGTCATTGATGGTGTAAAGGGAGTGGAGGATCAAACCAGGAAACTAATGGAGGTTTGTCGCATGCGCGATACACCGGTAATCGTGTTCATCAACAAGCTTGACCGCGACGGAAAAAATCCATTTGACTTGCTTGATGAAATTGAAAAGGAGCTGAAGATATCGCTCCATCCACTTAGTTGGCCAATCAATTCCGGCAAGGATTTTAAAGGTGTTTATAATTTATACGACAAAAGCTTGTTGCTTTTTCATGCAAACCAACGCGTTATTGAAAGAGACAGTGTGCAGATCGATGACCTCGACGATCCTGCTTTGGATAAATTGGTTGGTGAAAAAGATGCCGACCAACTCCGTGAAGATGCAGAATTGATTGATGGCGTATATGGTAGATTTGACAACGAACCTTATTTAAAGGGACAAAAAGCACCCGTGTTTTTTGGAAGTGCAATCAACAACTTTGGCGTAAAAGAACTGCTTGATACCTTCATCAGAATTTCACCCAAGCCTCAAAGCAGAGATACATCTGAAAGAAGGGTAGATGTGATGGAAGACAAATTCTGTGGATTCATTTTCAAGATTCACGCCAACTTGGATCCAAAGCACCGTGACCGTATTGCGTTTTTGCGTGTTTGCTCAGGAAAGTTTGAACGCAATAAATTCTACCACCATGTTCGCTTGAACAGGGATGTAAGGTTCAGCAATCCATATAGCTTTCTTGCCCGCGACAAAGACGTAATCGAAGAAGCCTATGCAGGGGATGTTGTTGGTTTATTTGATACAGGAAACTTTAAGATAGGAGATACCTTGACAGAAGGTGAGAATTTTTATTTTTCAGGAATACCGAGTTTCTCTCCCGAGATTTTCAAAGAGGTGATCAACAAGGATCCAATGAAGACCAAGCAATTGGAGAAAGGACTCAATCAGCTTACTGATGAAGGGGTTGCCCAGTTGTTTTCACAGCACAGCGGAAACAGAAAGATTATTGGTTGCGTGGGAGATCTCCAATTTGAAGTTATTCAATACAGGTTGTTGAAAGAATATGGCGCTTCAGTTCAGTTTAATTCATTGCCATTTTACAAGGCATGTTGGCTAACAGCAGACAATAAAGCGAAGCTCGATGAATTCACCCGATTCAAAACGGCTAACACAGTTATGGACAAGGATGGCAATGTTGTTTACTTGGCACAAAGTGAATGGTACTTGAACACAGAGATTGCCAATAACCCGGATATTAAGTTTCACTTTACTTCTGAAATACATAAGTAAAGGCAGAGGGACGAGGGACAAGGGACGGGGGACAAGGGAACAGCCAATACAAATGAAGAATGAAGAATGGAACATCCAATATAAGTGAAGAATGAAGAAGGGCTGTTTCATTCTTCATTCTTCATTCTTCATTCTTCATTCTTCATTCTTCATTCTTCATTCTTCATTCTTCATTCTTCATTCTTCATTCTTCATTTGTATTAGTTCCCTGCTCTTATAAGATCGGAAGGGATACCACCGTGGAATTTTTTAAAATTTCTGTAGAGATTTTGTCTAGAGCCGAAGCCGGCTATTTCAGAAAGGGTGTCTATCGTATAATTATCAAATTGCCGGCTTTGTACAAGCGTGATGAAATAATCTACCCTGCTTTTATTTATAAGATCAGAAAAGTTCAATTGGGTTGTTTCATAAATAAATGAACTTAAGGTCTGTGTGCCTACCTGTAATTTCATAGCCAAATCTTCAAGTGATGCATTTCTATTAATAAAATAAGAAGAGGTATAAAATAGGAATATGAAATTGTCTGCCTGCACAGCATTATTGATGTTCTTTCTTAATGTTTTCCCCAATTTTATAGATAGCTCAGTTCTATTTAAGAAGGAAGGGCGATATAAAATAAATATGCAAATACTTAAATGCAGTGAAACGCTTACGCTTCTAACAACTAAATTCTCACTACTGAGGAATATAGACGCGAAATTATTTATGATGGCTATTGTAAAAATTAGAATGGTAAATTTTGTCCATTTTTTAATTCTCCCAGAATAAAAACTTTTTTCATTCAAGGATTTAAACAACTGAAGATGTTGTTTTGCAAATAAATACAGACTAATTATTAACAGGAGTATTCTTCCTATTTGAATAATTAGTCGGAAATTTTTTAATTGGTGAAGTGTTTCGTAGTAATCACTAGATAATAATAAAACAACTAGAATAAAAAAAATCAAACTCAGGTATAAGACATCTTTTTTCAATTTGTGCGCATACAAAATACTGATTAGATTAAAAGATGAAATAGCAAGCAATGCTCTGGAAATTTCAGTTATGAAATAATGTAGATTTAAAAGTTGTGAAAGGTATAAAATGAAAATATTAATGGATATTGAAAAAAACAACAATTTCAATATCATTGGTTTTTTAAAATTTATCGCCACCTCAACAGAAATGATGAGCGCAAATGCTGAAATAGCAGCAAAGGCATGGGATAAAATCTGAGTTATCATTTTATAAAATAATGTAATATATCTTTTTTTCAGTCATAATCATGCGGTAAATCAACTTTTGCTGAGATTTTTTTACTTTTTATGAGTCTAAACTTTAAAAGTTGATTGTTTATATCAGTACTATATAAACCAATAGAATTACAGGTGAAATTATCTATAATCAAGTATGAATTTTATTATTCCAAAGACCTTAGCAATTCAGAAGGATTGCCCCCATGAAATTTTTTAAAATTTCTATAAAGAGTTTGTCTGGTACCAAATCCTGTTAAATCAGAAAGGGCATCAATTGTATAATCTTTATATTCTTGGCTTTTAATTAAAGTAATGAAATATTCCACCCTGCTTTTATTGACCAAGTCAGAAAAATTCATGTTAGTTGTTTCAAAAATAAAAGAATTTAAGTTTTGATGGCCAACATTAAGTTTTTTGGAGAAATCATCAAGTGTAGCATCCTTATTAAGGAAATATGCTTTGGTATAAAATTCTGCTATAAAATCTTCATGGCTTACTTCATCATCTGTTTTTTTGCTGAATGTTTTACCTAGTGTTAAACTGAGTTCTGTTCTGTTTAAAAAATCAGGTCTATAAATAAGAAATATACAAAGACCTAGATGATTAAAAAAAGCAATACCCCTGCTTATATAGACAGTTGATTCCAAAAATATTGAAGCAAAATTATTAAGTATTCCAATCGAAAAAATTACAATGGTTAATCTTGTCCATTTTTTTATTTTTTGGGAGTATAGTGTAGTTTCATTTAATGATTGGAATAAAGCTTTGTATAATTTGGTAAATAAATAAAAGGCTATCATTAGTACAATGATTCTAAAAATTCTAACAACCCAATTCAAGGTCAAGTTTTTATGAATATCTGCATAGTTCTTTCCTATTAATAAAATAATGACGAAAAAAAACAGAAAAAAAGTAAGATATAGTACGTCCTTTTTTAATTTATGTGAATACAATAAACTAATTGTGTTAATTCCTGAAACAAGAATCAGCGTTCTACCAATTTCTGCAAAAAAATAATGTAATTCAAATAGTCTGGCTGTATAAAACATAAAAATGCCAACTGCCAACATCAAAAAAAATATTTTTAATGCAATTGGTTTTTTGAAATTTAATGCCAAATCTATGATGATTATCACCGACAATAAAGTAATTGCAGCATACGCATGAGAAAAAATTTGGACAATCATATATCAAAAATAATCAATTTTGACATCAAAAAAATAGTGAAATTGCTAAATAATTTAGTTTTTTCATATTGAAGTTTTATCAAGAGACAGGTCTCTTTGAGAATTGTTTTGAAAGTATACACATATAGTGGAGATTTGTTCTTATTGGTTCAGCATGATTTCTGACTTCATTTCATTCGGTGGTGCTTTTTTGGCTTTTGTTTTTGCCATACATCTTTTTACTTATTATAAGGCAAATTTGTTGCTAAACAGATTACTGGGATTGCTGTTCCTGAGCAGGGCCTTGAATAATGCTATTTTTGTAATGAACAAGTCCTCCATTATGATTGATGAAATTTGGGTTTCTCAAGTGATTCAAGTCATGCTCTTTTTTTCTCCAGCACTTTTTTATTTGTATGTCAGGAGTTTTATGTTCGATGAAACCAAATTACGAAATGGAGATTATCTTCATCTAATTCCCCCTTTTTTAATTTTTTGCCTGGAATTGATTTTGTTTCTTGTTAAAAAGGACTCAAATAGGATGATTTGGTTATTTTCAGAATCAAACTTTCTGCTGCTTTTTGTTGATTTGAAGGCAATGTTATTTCTTGTGTATTTATTTCTATCATGGAAAATGTTGATTTCTGCTTTTAAGGACAAAGAAAATCCAATTAATAAAGTTTCTAAATATTGGATCACTGCCTTAATATCTATAGTTAGTCTTATTAATACCATTCAATTTTTATTCTGCACGTTAACTTTATTAAACACCTCAAATACAAGCAACCAACTAGAGAATAAGAATGTTTTCATGGTTTCTGGCATATTGACAACATTTTTCATTCTTTTTATCATGCGGACCCCTAATGTTCTTTATGGTAACTTAATAACAAGGCTAAATATCAATCCCCCTTTAGTAATAGGCTACAACCAAGAGCCCGTTAAAGGGGACAAAATACTTGGTTATTCAAACCCGAAATCATTATTGGAGCCAATTCAAATTGAAGTCTATATTCAACTAATTGATCAATATATGAAAGAAATGTCTCCATATCTTGATACAGATTTTAACATTGGTCAATTGTCTGAGAAGTTGGTTGTTCCCATACACCATCTTTCATTTGTGTTGAACCAAGGAATGCAAACTAATTTTAGAGAGTATATAAATAAGTATAGGATTGATTTTTTCATAAAACAATTCAACTTGAAATCCGAAAACTTAACATTGGAGTCAATCGCCAAACTTGCAGGATTCAAAAGCAGTTCTACCTTTTATATTGCTTTTAAAAAAGAAACTGGAACCAGTCCCAAAAATTACTTTCATTAAAACTTTCTTCATCTTGTTATATTTTTATCATTTTTCATTTTAACCATTTCGATAAAAATGCTTCAGGATGTTAATCAAAATTGTTGTTCTCAATCAAAGAACAATCTCCTATATTATAAAATAGGAGACATCTAAGCTTTATTAAAATGTTTTAATCCAAACATATTGCTAATATTGAAACTTGAAGAAGTTTAAATTATAAAATGATGGCAATATGAAGAGATTACTCATTTTATGTATTTCTTTTTTTCTTACAATCACCTCATTTTCTCAGCCAGTTATTTCTAGTTTTTCTCCAGCCAGTGGTCCTGTTGGAACAACCGTGACCATCTCTGGTTCAGGATTCAATACAACCGCCGCAAACAATGTTGTTTTTTTGGGGGCAGTAAAGGCCGCTGTGAGCAGTGCTTCTTCAACCAGTTTATCGGTAACTGTTCCATTGGGAGCAACTTACGAAAACATAACAGTTCTGAATAACGCTACGGGATTGATTGGCAGTAGCCTGAGGCCTTTTAAAATGACTTTTTCGGGAAATATTTCAGCAACATCATTTGAAACGACAGGAGTATCTTTTTTTGTTGTTACCGATCCGATACCACTCGCCGCCGCTGATTTGGATGGGGACGGCAAGATTGATATCATAGCTGGAAACAGTGTAAGTAATTCCATTTCAATTATTCGAAATAAGGCAACTTCAGGCGTTCTTGATGCATCATCCTTTGCCGCCAGAATAGACAAGGCAGTAGGGGGCACTCCGATGGGAATAGCCATCGGAGACTTAACTGGCGATGGTAAACCGGATGTTGCTGTTGCAAATTATGGTGCAAATACGGTGTATGTTTTTAGAAACACTTCCACGAGTGGATCCATCAGTTTCGCTGCATTTCTAAGTTTGGCTACAGGCACAGGTACCAAGCCTTTCGATTTGGCAATTGCCGATCTCAATGGGGACGGTTTGCAGGATATTGCTGTAGCAAATTCTGGAACTACAACAGTATCCGTTTTTAAAAACACACTGAGTTCCGGAACCTTATCTTTTGCCACAAAAACAGATTTTACAGTAGGAACTGCTCCCAAGGGTATAGCCATAGGCGATATCGATGGCAATGGGGTACCAGATATTGTGGTTTCTAATTCAGGTAGCACAACAAGCACAACAATTTCGGTTTTGCGTAATACCACTAGTG
>JBILHX010000159.1:0-5652 GCA_044350285.1 Chitinophagaceae bacterium
GTAAACGACATCAATGCATCAAATATCAACAAGGCATTGCTATCCGGTTTAACAGGTTATTTTATTCCTGATATGTTGTCATTGAACCAGGAACTTGTGTTGAATCAGTTTAAATATTATCACCAGGCTTGGGTTGAAGATGGCGTTTATGTAATGTTGATGAAATTTATGACTGATTATCGCGTTAAAACCAATCTCTTGAATCAAGATGCTAAAAATGGGGAACGCCGTTTGTCTAATATTTTCCAACTGCTTGAATTGCTACATAAAGTACAAATAAGGAATGAGTTTGGACCTGTTGAATTGATCAATTGGCTGCAAAAAACAATCGAGGGTCAGATTACTGAAGGCGATGAATTTGAACAACGGATTGAAAGTGATGAAGATGCTGTAAAGATTGTTACCATCCACAAAAGCAAGGGACTTGAGTATAATATTGTGATGGCTCCATTTTTAGACATGAATCCCAAAATACATGATATTTCAAGTTACAGGGACGAAGCAACGGGTGATTATTTGTTTGCAAACAAACAAATCCTCAATGATGACCAAAGCATCGAAATCATCACGCAGTTGGAGCAGGAAAACAGGCGGTTGATCTATGTTGCCATTACCCGGTCAAAATACAAATGTTATATCAACAGCAACATAAAAACAAAGGTGTCATCGTTGAAATATTTTGAACAAGCCATTAAACAATCAACCCCCAAAGGGATTGAATTTGTTGAGGAAAATCCTGAAATTGACCCTGATTTTAGGTACAATGCAGGGGTAAAACCTTTTCCGATTGAATATAAAAAAGCAACTCATTTTAGTTTGGCACAAAAAAATTGGCATAAGCTGAGTTATACTTTTTTAAATGTAGATCATACCCATCAATCGAAAAATACTGTCAGTAATATTGTCAATCCTTATGATGAATTCATCTTTAAAAAGTTAAAAAAAGGTGCATATACAGGTAATTTGCTGCATTATATATTCGAATTTATTCACTTTTCAGATGATGCAAATTGGACCAAAACAATCGCTACTGCATTGAAAAGATTGTCTCCAGGAAATACGGACTTATATTCTAACTTCTTACTGGAGATGCTGCAGCATGTTACCAAGATTCCGCTTGTTTGTGGCGGAGAATCATTTTCCTTATCTGAATTGGTCCATGAAAAAAGAATCAATGAATTTGAATTTGATTTTTCAGTTCAACCATTTTTAGTTGACCAAATTCGACAGTTGTCAACAGAAGAAGTTCCTCTCCTCGTTAAATCAAAAGGTCAGTTGGAAGGCATGATGAATGGTAAGATGGATATGTTTTTTGAGAAAAATGGCAAGTATTACATCCTTGATTGGAAATCGAATCATTTAGGGGATGAGTTGACAGATTATGCCAACAATGCTGTTTGGGCAGCCATGGCAGAAAACAACTACCATTTGCAATATCATATTTACACCGTGGCTTTGTGCAAATATTTATCAAGTCGCCTACCTGATTTTAATTATGAAAGAGATTTTGGGGGCGTGATTTATTTATTTGTAAGGGGAATGCGCAAGGACGAATCAACCGGAATTTTCTTTTCAAAGCCTGATAAATCTTTTGTGGATGCTTTGGATGGCCTGTTTTCTCAACACGCTGAAACTTTTAAAGGGTAGGTTTATGGTTGAAAAATATTTTGCACGATTGTGTTAATTTTTCACGATAAAAAATAAATCATGCTTATTTTAGAGAAATATTCAAGCATCATTCTTAAACAGGGTTCTCTATGAGATTATTTTTTATCACGTTAGTTTTGTGCTCATTAAATGCAATCAGTCAGGAAAAGATTGAACCTGTTTTCAAATTTAATCAACCAGGGATACTGTCTGAAAATTCAGGCATGATATTTTGGGATGGCCTATTGTGGCAGCACAACGATGGGGGAGGTGATGCTGCAATTTATGCTCTTGACACCCTAAGCAATTCCATTACGCGGCGTGTTTCCATTAAAAATGGATTTAACATTGATTGGGAAGACATAGCACAAGATGAACAATTTATTTATATTGGTGATTTTGGGAATAATAACAATGGAGGGAGGCCCAAGTTTACGATTTATAAAGTTTCCAAAGCGGATATTATAAATACAACGGGCAACATATCCGTTAATGCAGAAATTATCCATTATACGTATGAGGATCAGCCAGCTGTTCCTGTTATAGGCGCTTCTAATGCAACAAATTTCGATTGCGAGGCAATGATTGCATTGGATGACAAGATCTATTTGTTTACCAAGCAATGGAAGGGTAATAAAACAGTACTTTACGAGTTGAATAATTCAACGAATACCCAAATTGCAAAATTGAAAGACAGCCTGGTTGTGGACGGGTTGATTACAGGTGCAGATATTTTTAAGGATAAAAAAAGAATTGTGCTTACGGGATATACAAAAACAGGCATGCGTTTTTTATACATTCTTCATGATTTCATGGGGTCTGATTTTTTTAAAGGGTCTAAACAAAAAATAGTTTTGTTTGGCCTTGCACAAACGGAATCTGTTGCATTCATCAATGAAGGATATATTTTTTTAGGAAGTGAAGCATTAATGGGGATTAAGCCAAGCCTGGAAATGTTGAGCATCAAAAAATATATCCTCAAGAATTAGCACTTGTGTGTTAAATATTGTTGGCCTCTGATTTTTTTTGGCTTACGATAAATGATGCAAAAGTGTTAGCATCCTCTGTTGTAAAATTTTTATAATTGGCGTGAAAGTGTTTCTGTGAAAAACGACTTTTTCTCTCAACATCTTTTGAGATTAATACTTCAAAACCATTTTTAAGTTTGTTTTTAACATGAGCAGATTTCGGAGCTCGATTGACAATTACATTTTTGTTCCCATTAACAATTCTCCATTGTTTTTCAGAAAAAATCCAATGACCATTCCATGATTTAGTGAGTCCATGGCCTGAAAAATCAATGCAGTGCGACATAAATCCATTTGTGTTTAATATTTTATTTAATTTGAAGTAGGTATCATCTAAATCTTCAACATACTCTAATACCGCTTGTGAGTAAATGTAATCTACAGATCCTGAATTAACCAATGGTGAATTATTCCAAGGAATAAAAAATTGAATGTGTTCACTATTTTTATTTTCTAAATTAATTATTTCATTTCTGAGCATTGTTATTCTTTCTGGTGACAACATTTTTTTCATTAATTCATCATTCAATATTTTATCAGGGAAATCATAGTTATCGAGAACAGGGTTGATACTTGGAAACTCATTGTTGTCTGGAATATTTGTTTTGTTAGCAAACAATTCTACAAGGTTATCAAATACAATCAAATTTTTCTCTACATCCCAATACTTAATTACATCCAGGGCGTAATATTTTTTGCACCCTGTTAAAAGGGCTGAAAGTCCTATCCCTATTGATTCTCCTGGGCCAAGTTCGGCAATCGTGCTGTCAATTTGGTTAAATCCATATTGATTTATATGTGTTAAATGTCTCAGCCATACCGAATAACAGTATCTGCTGTTGTTTGTGCCAAATGTTCTAGCATCATGATTTCTCTTTACAATAATTTTTTTAACTAGCCCTTTGGTAATTGCTAAGTATTTTTCTTTGATTAGATGCATATTTTTTATTTATTGTTGAAAATCGCCAATATGTTTTATTTTTCTCAATATTACTACCATTTTATATCCGAATATTATTTTATCATATTATAATATCGATATTTTAGACTTTATGGTATTTTCATTATCCGTATTCGTAAATCCTTTTTCACAATTAATTATGATATTTTTTAATTCATTTATTTTAACGTACATAATTGTGTGATATATTTGCATTGTCATCAAGAAAGCAGACAATTACGTCTGCTGCCAACCGAGAGCCACAACTCCACGGTGGTAAAGCGATGAGGGCTCTCAGGTCAAAATAAAATGTAACCACACATCCCTCCTTTTCTTTTTTTTGATGCATTAATTGGATTAAAAAATAAAGAAATGAAACAACATTCAACCGTTGATCCAGGATTCAACAATCAGCAACCGCCTTTACTCCTTCACGTTCCACATGCATCTACACATGTCCCTTTTTTTGATGGATATGTCAATTTGGTAGCACTCCAAGATCAGGTTGAATTGTTGACTGATTGGTATACAGATGAACTGTTCAATTTTGAACATTCTATTTTGATTAAAGCTCCATTTTCAAGGGTTTTTTGTGATGTAGAAAGATTTGATGACGATGACAAAGAAATAATGTCGAAAGTCGGCATGGGAATGTTATATACCCATGCTGATGATGGCATTATTTTTAGAATCATCACAGCTCAAATCAGAAATAACATCGTTGATAATTACTATCACCCACACCATCAATCACTCACTAATGAAGTTGAAAATCAACTAAAATTATTTGGACAAGCTAAGATCATTGATTGTCACTCTTTTCCCAATCTACCTTTTACACGGGATGTAAACCAAACACTCCCAAGACCAGATTTCAACATTGGAATCCATCATTTTCACACACCCAAAAAATGGATTCTCGAATCAAAAATATTTTTCGAAAACAAAGGTTATTCATTAGGCATTGATTGGCCGTATGCTGGCACAATTGTTCCGATGAAGCATTTTACAATAAATACAAATGTTTATTCAATCATGCTAGAAGTGAATAGGGACTTGTATTTGAAGAAAAATAGTATTGAAAAAAATGAGCAGTTCAATTTGATACAAGATCTTGTTTCGGATTGGTTGAACTTGATTTATTCTTTGTAAATAGTAGTCATTAAATCTGCTATCGATGTGTGATAAATTTTAAGCTACGGTTTCATGTTTAAATATTTTTTAATTGTTCAAGACATTTTTTATAACGTAGATAACCATAAATAAAAATAAAATGAAAGTAGGTTCTAAAGTTATTTGTGTTGATGATACAAATTGGCATCCAAATGTAGATCAGTATTTTGATAAATTGCCTGTGAAAGGCTGCACGTATATTGTTAGACGAATCATTGAGGATTTTGTATTCAATCGTACACCTGGTATTGCACTCCATTCCTTTTATGGAAATTGGAGTTATTGGAACAGTGCATCAGGCATTAGAATGTATGAAGAAGCGCATTTTAGGATGAATAGATTTCGTGAAATTGAAGATGATCAAATTGATCAGATGATTGATAATGCATTTATGATTAAAGAGGAAGTTGAGGTTTTGAAAATATCAAATGAACCAGAACAATCTAATGTGTAACAATTGATTTTTAGACAGATTTCGTGAATGCTTAATTTTAAAAACTAACCCAGAGGGAAAATATTGATTTATTTTCCCTCTGTTATAATCAATATACATAAAAAATATTTCTTAACTTATGACTTAAATCATCACTACAACTTCAATTATACGCCATGGCTTCACGTCGTGAAATGCTCCGAAATTCATCCCTGATATTGACAGGAACAGCTTTTGCCCCGTCATTCTCTTTATGGGATTTCAATAAAAAACATCAGTTCCGTATTGGAGCATGTGATTGGTCCATCGGCAAGACATCAGACATAACAGGACTTTCTCTCGCCAAGGAAATTGGTTTGCAAGGATTGCAAGTCAGCTTGGGAACCCTCAACAACAACATGCATCTCCGTCAGAAATCCCTTCAACAAGAA
>JBILHX010000006.1:0-55696 GCA_044350285.1 Chitinophagaceae bacterium
AAAAATACAAACAGAAAAGAATAAGAGCTAAACCTGATACGCCACTCAAAAAAAAGTTCAAAGAGAAAACACCCCCCTGTTTTCAAACTGTAATCAACTTTTGAGCAATAACAATGCTTTTAAGACAACAATTAAACTATTTTTGAATCATCTCGGACAACAATAATTTTTATTCTAAGTGTGACTAAATTTCACTGCCGGTTATTTTTCCGCCAAGATCTAGTACACAGTATTTTTGTTTTCCTTTCATTGCTGCTTCAATAAAGCCGTTTACGTTTACCGTATTGAATTCAAACAAATCATAATGGCAGGGGATGAGCAGGGGGATCATGTTGTTTTTTGCCAGAGCAACCGCTTCTTCAGCATTTAAATTTCCAGCAACTTTTCTTGCAGGATCATTACCGTTGATGGGTAGTAAGGCAATGTTTGGTTGGTGTAATTTTATGGCTTCATTGATTCCATCATATAACAGAGTATCGCCGCTGTGATAAATGCACCACTTGCCAAATTTGATCATGTATCCTAAGAACTTGCAACATCCCTTTTCATCTTTTTCAATGGTGTTGTGTGCCGCAGGAATTGCAGAAATGGTGAAATGGGTTGATATAAAGTTTTCACCGGCATCCAAACCAACAGGAATTTCAGTCTCAATGTTTAATCTACTGCATACAAACTGCCTGTTCGCTTCTGGTATGATGATTTTGCAGGAAGGATTTTTTTTGATGATGGGCAAAATAGTTTCTGCATCGAGGTGATCCGTATGGTTGTGGCTTGATGTGATGAAATCTATGCTGGGCAAGTCTTCTGGTTGAATTACCAGCTCGCTGATTCTCACATGAGGCTTGTCTGTGTCAGCATATTTTTTTGTGAGTGAATCAGAAAGGTAAGGGTCTATCAACATCCTCTTTCCTTGATACTGCAGCAAATATCCGCTTTGGCCAAGCCACCACAAATAAAAATTTTCTTCATCCTTGCTGTGTTCAAGGATGTCGTTTATCAAGGCATTGTTTTTTCTGATGGCTTTTATCATGTCAATATTTTTATCGCATTTGCTTGGCTCCTTCAACCATGTTAATCAATTTCTGTTTTGAAGCCCATCGAGCAGTCTGGCTCAATCCGCAATCTGGCGCTACAGAAAGCTTGTCTGCTGGCACATATTTCAAGCAATTTTTTATCCGTTCTTTTACATCTTCCACAGATTCTATGTAATAATTTTTCACATCAATCAATCCCACAGAAACATCCATTTTTTCTGCAAAATTTGCCAACAGTTCAATTTCTGCAAATTCCCTGTTTGCCATTTCGATGTGAATTTCATCAACATTCATGTCAAGAAAATCAGGAAGCATCGGCTTCAGGCTTCTGTAGCCTACGGGTCTGCCTTTGAAATTTCCAAAGCACAAATGTGTTGAAATCCTGCACTTGTCTTTGATCACTGAAATGGTTTCATTGAAGATGGATACAAACCTTTTTGTGTCTTCTTTGTAAGCATAGCAACTCATGGAAGGCTCGTCTACTGTGATTTCTGTGCATCCTGCATCAACCAAATCAATTAGTTCTTTTTGTATGATGGGTATGAGTGCAGAAGTGATTTCCCAGCGGTCTTTGTATTGGTCGTTTGGAAGAAGGCGGCCGCTCAATGTATAGGGGCCAGGTAAGCTTGTTTTCAAGGTGGGGCCTGCAGGTGCAAGTCTTTTCAAGCGTTGGTATTCTTTTATGGCGCCTAGGCCATTTGGTGCCACCAAATCACCTATGATGCTGTGTTTGCCGCGTTGGTCGTGGGCTGGTGGACCAAACTTTCTTGTTTCTGTATGATTGGGTTGAATACCCTTTATGAATCCATAAAAAGAAAGGTTGAAGTCGAAGCGAGTTTGTTCTCCATCAGTAATAACATCAAGACCGGCTCTAACTTGGTCGTGTATTGCTGTGATAACGGCATCTTCGGCCATTTCTTCAATATCTGCGGCACCAAAGGATTGCAGGTTTTGGGCAGCGAATTCAAGCCAGCCTGGAAAAGGGTAACTGCCTACAACGGTTGTGCGAATCGGAATGGGTTGCATAGTAATTTTTTAGAGTTGATTGAATTGATATAGTTTAGCGAGTCTTACAGCGTGTTCATCATAGGCCTTTTCAAAGAGTTCA
Organism: Chitinophagaceae bacterium; assembly: GCA_044350285.1. Lineage (GTDB taxonomy): Bacteria > Bacteroidota > Bacteroidia > Chitinophagales > Chitinophagaceae > Pollutibacter. The sequence goes on from JBILHX010000006.1 coordinate 2,143, forward strand.
GTCGCCATTTTCTCTCCTACTACATTGGATGCAGTGAGTACGGTAGGGGGATGACCGGCTTTTGTAAGTATGGATGCTACTTTTGCCTTGATGCAGTTGATGATGAGGATGCCTCCGATGGATGATCCTGGGGCTACCGGAGTTGCGAGTCCTTCAATGTGAATCATGGAATCTCCTTTTGGCGCTCCTGTGTCAATCACTAGGTCTGAAACATCCCCAAGTTTGATGCCATCAGCCCTTTTGCTGTTGCTGGCTTGGCTGTGTTGTGTTGAAATGATGCTGACAACTTTAATGTTGTTTTTTTGGAAGCCTTCTGCCATTTCTATGGGCACAACATTGGTGCCGCCCGATGAGATAATTAGCGCTGTATCAAGATCAGACAACACAAAGTTTCTCAGGATTCTAGCGGCTAGTCCACTGACATTTTCTAGGAACATGGCTTGCCTTTGTCCGTTTGCACCCACAACTAGGTTGTGGAAAGTAAGTGAAAGTTCAACAATGGGGTTGAAGCCGGGGAAGGAACCATAGCGGGGCCACATTTCCTCCACCATCATGCGGCTATGTCCAGATCCAAAGACATGCACCATGCGTCCTGCCAAAATGGATGCAGCGAACCATTCTGCTGCCGTGTTGATTTCGTTTTCTTGCTCTTGCACCCTGTTGCAGATGTCCCTACTTTTTTCGATGTATGCTAAAATTTCGTTCATGTTTAATTATTTTCTTTGACAGACAAAGCAAAAGCTGCAGCGCCGATGGCGCCTGCTTGTTCGCCAAAATGAGCAATTTCAATATCCATGCCACTGCCACCCGCCTTCCATTCGAACGAAGATAAAAATTCTTTGAGAGGATCCGTAAGTAAAATGCCAGCCTTTGTTATGCCACCGCCTAAAATTATTTTTTCTGGTGAAAGGATGTTTCCAATTGAAGCGATGGCTATGGCCAAGGAGCGGACAGACTTCATCCAGATTGCATGTGCATTTTCATCTTTCATTTCAATGGCGGCAATCAACTGAGCTGTGCTTTTGAATATTCCGTTGGATCTTTTTTCAATGGAATAATTGCCGATGGCTTCTTCCAGGCTTCCCGGCATTCCACAAATATCGGGATTGCCATTTTCATCAACGCTCATGTGTCCTATATGACCCGCTTTTTGAAACGCGCCCTGGTGTATTTTCCCATTAATGAGCAGTGCTCCACCAACACCGGTTCCAATGGTGATCATGACAGCGTCTTGGCAGTTTTTTGCAGCACCAAATTTTGCTTCTGCGGAGAGTGCTGCAATGGCATCATTTACAACATGAACTGGTGCCTGAAGAAACTCTCCCCAATTGAAATTTTCAATTCCCAACAATCTTTCTGGCATGTATTGAATGCAGGAATTTTTTTGATTGGGTATGCCAGGGGCGGATAGTCCGACCACAAAATTGCTGTTTTGAAGGTCATCAGCAATCTGTTTGAAAACAGTGTAGACGCTTTGCTTCCATTGACCATCTTTGTCTTCTGTTGCAATTATTTTTTCAACAAGAATGTTTCCCCTTTCGTCAATAAGCACAGCCTTTACACGCGTGCCTCCAAGGTCTATTCCAATGGCTTGAGTTGTTTTTATCATATTTTTAGTATTGACCTTCGCTGACGGACCAACCTCCGTCTATGATAATGTTTTGTCCGGTGATAAAGGATGCTTGGTCAGACAGCAGCATTCCTATCATCCCAATTAAATCTGATGGTTGTCCAATTCTGCCTTGTTGAAGTGGTTGTTTGGTTTTTACATAATCCATGATGGTTTCATTTTCGGCAGCGCGTTTAGACATGGGTGTTTCGATTAGTCCTGGTGAAATCACATTCATCCGAATATTGTCTTTTGCATAAAAGGCAGCAGCGCTTTTTGTAAGTCCGATTACTGCTGATTTAGATGCAGCGTATGCGTGTGTTGTAAAAAAGTGTGGGGCTGGATTTGTGGCTAGAACGGAGGAAATATTTACAATAGCCCCCCCTCTTTTTTGTTCCAGAAAATGGTTGATGGCTGCCTTGTTGGAAAGCATAACGGAGGTGGCGTTGAGTGAAAATGTTTTTTCCCAGCCGTGGATAGTCATTTCGTGCAGAGGACCGTCTCCAAAGGCCCGCCCGCTTCCTCCGGCGATGTGAAGGATTGCATCGAAGCCATTGAATTGTTCAATGCATGCCTTGATTGCATTTTCAGCGGTTAGTTCATGTGTTGCATCACCAAATAAAACCAAGTGATTGCTATTGAGTTGATGATCTTGGTCTGATTCATTTTCTTTTCTCCCCAAAGCAACGACTGAAGCACCTTGTTCGCAGCAATGAGTTGCTGCAGCCAGTCCGATGCCTGTTGTGCCTCCAATGATCACTATTTTTTTATCTTTCAACAGCATATTTATTTCAATTTAGTAAAAGATAGGTCAAGTACATCATATTCATTACCAAAAGGCCAGTAATAGTGCCACCATTCTGTTTGTAATTTCAGAAATCCATGTTTTTCCATGGTATTTTTCAGCAGTTCTCTGTTTTTTCGTTGAATTTCATCAAGGTGTTTAAACCCATGGTGTGCTTTTTCTGAGAAATCATCAAACTTGGTAGGCATGTTCAATTCTTCGCCGGTCTTTAAGTCAATCAGGGTGAGGTCTATTGCAATTCCCTTATTGTGTCCACTGCCTTTGGCGGGGTTGGCCACGTATCTTTCATCGTGTATGAGTGTCCAGAATTTTTGAGTAACTGAGTAAGGTCTGTAAGCATCCCATACCTTGAATCCAATGCCCATTGTTGCGAGTTCAACGGCAGCATCGGCTAACGCATAGGCTGGTTTTTTTCTGAGGTATGTTTTTTTTTGGCTTCTTGGATAGAGCCTGACTTTTGTGAAGTTGTTTTTTGTTGCATAATGCAATTCGTATTTGATCGTTGGGATGATGTGTTGAAGTTCAATCATTTCAAGTGATGGATTGGTCGATACACTGTTTCTGTATGTTTTAACATCAGCGATTACATTGAGTGCTGAAGGCACATTTTGAGCAATGCCATTCAAATAAATAAAGATTATGGTAAAAAATAAACCTATTTTTTTCATTAGTTGAAGATAGAAATTAAGTTCTTTAGACAAGGCATGTTTTGCTTGATATTCAATCAAAATTTAATTTGGTTCATCAAAAAAAGTGAATGTTGTTTTTGTTGAATCCTTTATGAGTTTTACTGCAAGTTGTTGTAAATCATTTAAGTATGAAGCATTTTTTGGATTCATTCAATTATTGTATCTTTAAATAGAGCTCATTAAGAAATTTGCATGGTGAAATTTGTAGGAAGCTATTTGTTGGGAATTGCTTTGTTGGCACTGTTTACAATGTCAAGTCAGGCGACATTTGCCCAAAAAAAGTACAAAAAAAATTCTAAAGTAAATTACAGGAAGGTTGAGTATATAGATTCTTCAATTGGGTATGCCAGTTTTTATGCTGATAAATTTGTTGGCAGAAAGACGGCTAGTGGTGAATTGTTTAGCCAGAAAAAGCTTACTTGCGCGCACAATACTTTGCCATTGGGGACCATGATACGGGTAACGAACTTATCAAATCAACTTTTTGTTGATGTCAAGGTTAATGATCGTCTAAATCATCGTAATCCCAGGATAGTGGATTTGTCAGAAGCAGCGGCAAAGAAAATATCATTTTCTGGAAAAGGTGTGATAAAAGTGAGAATTGACCTAATTAAGGCTGAGGAAAAAGATAATCAACCAAAAACGCAATAAATATTTTATCGTTCAAATCTCTCTAGTTAAATTTGCTGTACTCAAAAAAAAAACTGTTTATGAAAAAGATCCTATTTACAGTATTAACGCTAGGGATTGTTTCTGTTTCTGTTGCCCAAACTGGCAATGTAAGTAAGAAAACCTTAGGTATACATATTACCTTTCATGATTTTGCTACTGCCTCACAAATGAGAAGCAAGGGTATAAGCGATGTACTTTACAACAAACAATGGAGCAAGGGTAGCCGTGTTAAAAAGGGATTGGCTGTTTCTTATACAGAGGGGTTGACTGAAAACATTGACTTCAATGCTCGTTTGGGGATGTCATTTGTAGAAAACACGCTACAAAATCAATCATCAGTTGCGAAAGTTGGACAAAAGCCTTATTTTGAATCTGATGCAAATCTTTTCATGAAGCTTACTTCTGATGCATATTATGTATCCCCCTTTATTTCTTTAGGTGCAGGTGCATCTTTGTGGCAGGGATATTATTCAGCATATGTTCCAGTTGGGTTGGGATTAAAGTTGAATGTATTTGATCAGACTTCAGTTACATTGCAAACTCAGTATAGGATGCCTGTAACGGCAAATACAAACTTTCATCTTTTTTACAGCATTGGTATAGCTGGAAGGTTGGGTAAGTAAATCTTCTGAATCCTACATAAAAAAGCCGTAAGTCACATGGTGATTTACGGCTTTTTTATGTCATTATTATGAGATTAAAGAGATCTAGTAAAAATCAAGCTTGCATGTATTTTCAACAGCCTGGGGTTTAAACCCCAGGCTGTTGAGTTTTGATTCCCATCTTCTCTTCTTACAACACATTAGGAAAGACATTTTAGTTGTCCTTCGATTTTTTACCAAAGATTCGCTTTATAAAGCTATTTTTCCTTTTGGAGGAAGTGTCTTTGTTTAATTGATCTTTGCTTGGTTGTGGTTGATTTTTGGGTTGTTCTTTTGGCGTCAGTGGGTCTTCGTATTTTTTTGATTCAGTCACCACTTTTTCATTCCCATCACTGATAGGAATATCAATATACTCATTCCCCTTTCCAATGCCTTCATCACCCCCTTCAATCGTAACAGGCTCTTCAGACTGGTTTACTTGGTTATAGTCAAACAGAATTTCATTCTGCATGCTTGCGGGGGCTAAAAATTTTGCTGTTGGGTCTATGTTTAATGTTTTGTCGTTAAATACCTGTTGATAATAATAGGCCCATGCAGGCATGGCCATTTGGGATCCTCCGGAAGTGTATAGCATCCGAAGGAAAGGGTCGTCGCAACCAACCCAAACACCAGATAGGAGTTGAGGACTAAATCCGATGAACCAACCATCTGCATTGTCGTTTGTAGTACCTGTTTTCCCCGCCAATTCACTAGAAACCCCATAAGCTCCTCTTAGGGCCCTGCCTGTTCCAAAATCAACGACTCCTTGCAACATTTTGGTCATGATAAAGGCTTCGTTTTCACTGATGATTTCTTTGGTTTCACCTCTGAAAGAGGCCAATATATTTCCGTTTTTATCTTCTATTCTGCTGATGAAGTAAGGTTTTACGTTGAAGCCTCTTCCTGGGAACATGCTATAGGCCTGAACCATTTCAAAAAGTGAAAGGTCTGCTGATCCCAATGCAATTGAAGGGTAGGGTGGGATTTTACTTACAATTCCGCATTGTTTCGCAAAATCAACCGTCCGTTGAACGCCCAATGTATTGATCAAGTGAACAGCACCTGGGTTTTGTGAAAAAGCAAGACAGATGGCCATAGGGCCTCCCTTTCCTGTGATGATTTTGCCACCCATGTCAATTGGTCCAGCTGGCAAGATGCTTTCAGGTCTAAATCCATTCATCACACCCAATGTATAAAGGATAGGTTTGAAGGTTGACCCAACTTGTCTTTTTGTTTTGATATTGACGTGGTCAAATTTGAAACGTTTGAAGTTGCTTCCTCCAACCCAGGCCTTAACTTCACCGGTCATTGGATCCATAGAGAGCAATCCAATTTGCATAATTTGTCGGTGGTACCTGATCGAGTCTAGAGGACTCATGATGGTGTCTTTTTCCCGTTTTTCATTCCAGCTGAATATTTTCATTTCCACTGGTTCCATGAAGGCTGCTTTGATTTCCTCATCATCAATTCCCTCTTCTTTCATGCTTTTCCAACGTTCCGTTTGTTTAATGGCGTTGTTGATAACGGTTTGACCTTCTTTGCTTTTCCAAATGGATCCGTCTTTGATGTTTTGTTGCGACAAAAATACTTTTTGAAGGTTTTGCATGTGTCTGTACACAGCAATTTCTGCGTATTCCTGCATCCTTGGGTTGATGGTTGTGAAAATTTTCAGTCCATCTTTATAAATATCATAGGGTTCACCTGTATTGGGGTTGTTGTTTTCCTTACACCAGTTTTTGACTTCTTCTTTCAAAACTTCTCTCAAGTAAGGAGCCATACCTGCATTTTCATCAAGTTTGAGGTATTTTAAATTGATGGGACCAATTTTTAATTTTCTGGCTTCTTCTTTCGACAGAAAATTGTTGCGTACCATCTGATCGAGTACCGTGTTTCTTCTGGCCATGGAGGCCTTGGGGTTTCTTCTCGGATTGTATCTAGTGCTACCTTTTAGCAAGCCCACCAAGACTGCAGATTCCTCAATGGTAAGTTGTCCGGGTTCTTTTTGAAAGTATGTTTTTGCTGCATTTCTGATGCCATAGGTTTCATCTCCATAGTTAACCATGTTGAGATAGAGTGTTACAATTTCTTCTTTGGTAAAATTCCTTTCAAGCCTAATGGCAACAATCCATTCCTTGAGTTTCTCAATTAGGCGCATGACGCTTTTTCTACTTTCTTGTCCAAGCAACGCCTTTGCGGTTTGCTGTGTGATGGTGCTTGCACCACCTTCGCTACCCAGGAAAACGATTGCCCTTGTTAAGCTTTTGATGTCTATCCCAGAGTGTTGATAAAAACGCTCATCTTCTGTGGCAATCAGTGCTTTGATGACGTTTTGGGAAATGTCTTGATATTTTACGTTGATGCGGTCTTTCAAATAAAACTTTCCCATCAGCGTTCCATCGTCTGCATAAATTTCAGAGGAAGACATCATGGCAGGGTTCTGCAATTCTTCAATGGAGGGAAGTTTGCCGAATAATCCAGTATAGATTAGTATGATTACAAGGGTAATGGCCGCCCAGGAATAGAAAAATAATTTCCAAAAGATGCGGACCGGTTTTGACGTTTCACTGGTCTTTTTTAATGGTTCTCTCATGAAGTAAAGCTAAATAAAAGCGTTGGCTTTCTTTGAAAGGAATCCTTAAAATTTTCCGGGTAATTGTTTTCTTAGAAATTGATAATAAGGATCCAGTTTTTTTTCTTCCATCATTCGTTTCAAGTTGGTGGCTGAAATGATGATATAGCTGTATTTTTCCGCTGGTAGCCAAGGAAAAATTTCTGTTGAACCTACTTTTTTTGTTTTGTCGATGTAGTCAATTGCTTCACCGGCATTGGCAAATGTTGATATTTCAAAAAATGCTGTTTCTTCGATTTTGTCTTGGCGAATGATTATTTCCTTTTCCGGCATGTTTGTGGCATGGTATCGGGTAAGTGCTCTTTTGGCTTCATTAATGTATACAACATCCACATTTTTAAGCAGCATCAGCACATATTGCTTTTCGTTTACATCAAATTGGTATCCTTCAATTTTTTTCTCAATTGGGGGAGGAGGAGCCTTAAGGGTAACCGTATCCAATTTTATTTTTATGCTGGTTGTATCTTTTGGAGTGACTATGGGTATTGTTTCAACTTTGACGTTGGCTACCTTTTGTTGGGTAACTGGTCTGTCGTTCACTCTTTCGATTTTTTCTTCGGTGGCACGTACAATGGAAGTGCTGTTTAATTCATTTTCAATTTCAGCACGTCTGTTCAACACATCTGCAATTACGCCCGCTTTTTCTGCTAGTGGAGATGCTGGGTATAGGGCTGGTATTTTGTTTAATGTTGCAATGGCGAGGCTGTCATCTTTTTTCTTGATATAATACAAAGCTTCTATGTAAAGGAGTTGAGGCGACCAAAGGTTTTCGCCATAAGCAGAATCTGCGATTTTTTTGGCGGCAATGGCTTGTTCAAATTTGCCTGATAGGAAGAGGTCATAGATGTTTTCATAAGCCTTTGTTGTTTGCAACCCTTTGTCTTTTTCAGCTTTGACAGCCGCTTCCGGATTTTTTAAGATGAGGTTGAATCGGCTGTTTGCAAAGTTATTGCTCAATTGTGTTTGGTAAAAAGAAGCTTTTGCTTCGTTTCCATTCTCTTTAAAACAAAATGCCAGGTCAAATAGAATCTGTTCAAGATCTGGATTGGTTGGATTCTCAGCAATTAACCTTTCGTTCCACACAATAGATTCATTGCATGCGCCTAGTTTGTTTTTATAGATGGACCCTAGTTTTTTATATGCAGCAAATTTTTTGTCATTTGAAATTGCCAACGCCTCAGGTGTTAAGGGCAAGTTTTGTTTTAGTCCATCGATACTCAATTCTGTTTCTTGTGAGGTGGTATCCTCAGTATTGTCTTGTTTGATTGAGCTGGATAGCGGCACATTCGATTTTGTAAGAGCATTGAGGGCAGCATTTCTTCTCCAATTGTCGCTGTTAGGCCTGCCCCCCCATTTATTTTTAAAAGCAGTTGTACCTTGGGCTTTCAGGGATGGGTTGTTGAAGTACCATTCGCCTTTCGTGTCGCTAGATGGAAACAGGCTTCCAGTTGTTACGTCTAATAAATTATTCCTTGGTGTAGATACCGCATTTCCTTTGTCTGTTGGCTCACTTATGCCTTGGTCTTTTTTTAATTTTTTGAGAACATCCTTTATAAATGCATCACGGTCTTTTTCATTCATCTTGGCGATCTTTTGCAAGCTGTCTTCTCGTTGAACCGTGTTTAGATTTTTCACTAAATCTGAGACCAATGATTTTTTAAGGAGGATATCCTCTTCATTGCTCAATCCTGCTGTATTGATGCTGTCGTAGTATTTTTTTGCCAGTGGGTAGTTTTTGAGGTCGAAGGCAAGCGATGCTATTTGTTCATTGTTCTTGTTTTTCAAATCAGGTTCTTCTTTGTTGAACTGATTGCTTTGTATAAAGTATTCGATTGCCTTGCCCGGTTTTTTTCTTTTCAATTCAAGTTCTGCTGCTGATGCAAAAATGATGGGCTTATAGTTTGCATACTTTTCTTTTTTTATCATTAAAAGAAGAGATTGGATGCTGGTTTCAATTTTTTTATCCTGATTTTTCCCATTAGAACTGACTCCAATTTGTTGAATCCTGGCATAGGTTTCCATGATTGGATCTGTTGTAATGGAAATTGATTTTTCGAAAAACGATTCAGCTTTTTCCGTTTTCCCTTTGCGTGCATAAAGTTGGGCTATTAAAAAATATTTTCTGGCACGCTCGCTGTTGTTGCTGCAGGTGGATAAGGTTCCTTCGAGGTAGTGTGCTGCTGAGTCATATTGGGCGTTGTTGTAGTACCAATAAGCCTTTTGTTCAGCAAGCAGGTCTTTTAGTCTTGCTGGAAATTGTGTGTCTCGAGACAACGTTTCCATCAAACTTTTGGCATCATCATTGTTTTTCATTTCAATGAGGGTTCTAATAATCCAGATCAGCGCATCATTTCTAATGGAGCGTTGGCTGAGCAAACTTTTGACTCCTTTGTTTTCCTTGGATGAAATTGTGAAAACATTGCCTTTGCTGTTCAGGTTGCTTCCGATTGATTTTTCGTATCCAATTTCGTCTTTGTCACGCGGCTGAAAATTATAATTGATGTATTGGAATACATCATAAGCTGAATCAAATTTTTGTTGATAGTAGTACGATTGTCCCATCAAAAAATACAAATCATCAACCCAGTCATTTCTAAGGTCGTGAAGTAAGATTCCATTGTTTGTTTTGATGATTACTGAATCCAATTCAGCTTGCTGAGAAGATGTTTGTGCCAAACTGAAGTTGTAGAATGGAATCAGGTTGCTAAAAGTATCTTTAAACGATTGTTTTGCGTTGTTTAGAACTTCATTTATTTTGTTATGTGCATTAAAGTAATAATTGTAGTGAGAACCTACGTTTTCTTTTGTTCTCTTGATTAGGTTGATTTTTTTGTCGGGCGTTAGCTCTGATGGCAATTTCCTATTTTCATACAGTTTAGGCTTTTTTAGGTCGTAAGTGATGTTTCCTTGTGCAAAAACTGCCTGTTGAGGCATCATGGCACTAGCCAAAATCAATAAAATTAAGCACAGTCTTGTAGTATGTATGTTGCTATTTTTCACGTTGTGTAAAACTACATTTAATCTTGATATTTTTAACAGGCCTATTTTTGGAATTAACATTAACTTTAAGGTCTTAATTTTCATCAAACCGCAGAATTCATGGGTGTGCAAACAGAAAAACAGAGTCGTTTTAAACGTTTAACCAACCGCTATCGCTTGGTCATCATGAATGATCATACGTATGAGGAAGTTGTTACTTTCAAAATAACGCGAATTAGTGTTTATGTAGTATCTTGTTTTCTGTTTGTTTTGCTTGTGGGATTAACATCAGCCTTGATTGTATTTACTCCGATGAAATATTATATTCCGGGTTTCGGCAATCAATCTCAGCGTAAGGAGCTGACACAACTTAGAATTCGAACCGATTCCCTCGAAAGACAGATGAGGTTTAGAGAAGTATATTGGAACAATGTGCGCGATGTCTTAGCAGGGAAATCTGGAATTAGTCTTGATACAAATGCAATAATAATTCCAAACCTAGAACAATCACCAGATTAGTAAATTTTAAAAAAAAGGTCATGTTCAACAAGTCAAAAAAGGAACATTCTTCGTCGTTTAACAATAACAATCTTGTTGGAAAAGGCACCAACATTACGGGTGATATTAAATGCGAAGGGGATATTAGGATAGATGGTACTTTGCTTGGAAACATCATCGTTTCTGGTAAGTTGATTGTAGGTGAAACTTCAGAAATAACTGGTGATATTAAGGCAAATCAAGCAGAAGTATATGGTAAAATATTTGGAAAACTTGTGATTGATGACTTGCTTTCAATTCGAAGCACGGGATATGTTGAAGGTGACCTATTTGCAGGAAATCTTCAAATTGAAGCTACCGCAAAATTCAATGGTGTTTGTCACATGTCCCAACCAGGAAACGTTGTTGACATAAAAAAAGATGACAAAAAAATAGATGATATCGCAAAAGCACAATAAGCCTGTTGTGAACGACAGGTCATGGATGCGTTATATGGGCTTGGCCTCCCAGTTTTTCATTTCAATTGGCATATTTCTAGCGATAGGTTGGAAGTTAGACAAGTTGTTTCATTTCTCAACGCCTTTGCTGATTTGGGTGTTACCTTTGCTTATCATTATTGCATCACTCATCAAGCTGATTAAAGATACCAGCACAAAAAAATAGGCATGTTAAGAAAAGCATTGCGACCGATTTTGATATTATTTGCTGCAGTGAATGTTTTTTGTGCAGCGTTATTCAGTTGGATTCGTTCAACTGGCATGGATCCAGATGTTTTGCTGGTGGGAAATCTCATTGTGTGTTTGCTTACCCTGCTATCTTTTTATCTTCTATACAATGGCCTAAAGGCTAAATCTACAGCAGGATTTCTTTCTTCAGTTTACAGTTCATTTTTGATAAAACTCTTTGTGGCTGGAATTATTGTTTTTGTGTATTCTAAGATGTCTGGTGGCAAGATGAACATGCCAGGGGTGTTTTCCAGTATGTTTCTTTATTTGGTATACATGTTTATCGAGCTGAAAGGGCTGCTCACGTTGATCAACAGTAATTAGCATGTCTAAGAAGCAAATACCCTTGAGTTCACTCGATGATTTTCTTCCCGCTGGATCTTATCCAATGGTGGAACCTTTTTTGGTGAATTATAAAGTTCACCTCACCATCACAAGGTCAAGAAAAACTGTCTTGGGTGATTATAGACATGCACATTTAGAGAAAACCCACAGGATTTCAGTGAATGGTGATTTGAATAAATTTGCATTTCTAATAACCTTGTTGCATGAATTGGCACATCTCATTACCTTCATTCGTTATGGCCATAAAGTGGCACCACATGGGATAGAATGGAAACAACAGTTTGGGCAACTTTTAAAGCAGTTTTTAGATTCCAACCTATTTCCTGAGGACATACGCAATCAATTGATATCCTCAATCAACAACCCTGCTGCAAGTTCCTGTGCAGACCTCGGATTGATGCGGGTTCTGAGAAAATATGATGAGGTTGATGAAGGTTATTGTTTGGTTGAGGAAATTGAAGAAGGAGGTGTTTTTCAGATAAGTGACGGGCGTGTATTTAAGCGGGTGAAAAAGCTGAGAAAACGAATTCAAGCCATGGAAATCACAACTGGTCGCATGTATCTTTTCAGTCCTATTTTTGAGGTTTTAAAACGAACAGGATCATAGAGGTCTTGTCATCCATACCGAACAGCCATGGTGGCCTGTATTCCCCAAGGGTTTGTCTAAATAAGTAAAGTTGAATTTCTCATAAACTGAGATGGCTCGTTTGAGCTCCGGTAATGATTCAAGGTAAATATGTTTGAATCCAAGTTCCCCTGCAGTTTCCAGGCATTTGTTCATCAACGCCGCGCCGGTACCGGTTTTTCTGGCTTCTGGGAGCAAGTACATCTTGACAAGTTCGCAGGTTCCTGCAGGCAATCCTTCACTTGGAAATATTCCTCCGCCCCCAACTATTTTTCCACCAATTTCGGCTACAAAATAGATTGAATTTTTTTCGGAAAATAATTCAAACAAGTGATCTGTGCTTTCGTCATAATATACCGTGCCAGGTTTATCTGCCCCAAATTCTTTCAAGCAACTTCTGATGATGGTTGCAATTTCTTGGTTATCGGATAAGGTTATTTTGCGAATGACTTTATTGCTAAAATTGTTTGTTTCCTGACTTTGCATTGTACAAATTTAGGAATAAGTAAGTAAAATGGATTTAGGTTATGCTTACTTGTTGGGAGTAGAATTTTTTCTGATCATTTGATCCATTACATCAAGGTGTGGTAAAGTAATGATTGAAAGGAAGATAAAAGCCAGGGGAAGTGGATCCCACGTGATGTTATTTTTATTCCATACCAGCAATGCCAACACAAAGAAAATTCCAGCGAGTGCGCTCATGGGAAGCGAGCTCGTCCACATTCGCAACGGATTTCTTCCAATTAAGCTCCCTTTTATGTTGAGGAAATTAAAGATGAGTTCGAAAGATCGTATGGCATGCCATCCACCAAAATACAGGGCAAATGCAGGAAGTAGAGGAAGAAATGTAGAGATGACAAGGATCAGGGTTAAGTTTGAAAATTTGTTGAATGGAATTTCTATTTTGTGTTGAAAATAGGGTACCAATAGCATTGAAATATTGATGAATAAGAGTGATAATAAAATGAGTTTTGCATTTAAAACACAGTTGTTCCAAACGAGCATGACTTGAGAGGAATTCTTAGAAATTCTTATGAGAACTTCGGTCGTTTCATTTTGATGCATTAATAGGATGAGCAATAGCACAAAGCTTCCCCATAAAAAACGGCAAATTGAAATAAACGTAGCCGGTTTGGTGCACTCAATGTCTGTTTCACCGAAATGCCATGCAGAAATCAGCAAGAAAATAAGCAAACTTATAGAGGGTAAAAAAAACCAGCAGATGGCATATACAGAGATGACAGCCATGTATCTCCCTAAAAAAATAGCCATGTTGAACTTCCTGTTGAAGGCAACTGCAGTTGTACGCGCAATAACATGGTCTAGCCCCCCGTGAGGTATGCCTGTTAAAAGCAACATGATGATAAAATATCCAAGCTGAAAAGATGATGAAAGTGGACCCATCAGGCTTTGCCAACCAATCATTAACGCACCAATTAAAACATTCAGCCATGAAATGATGGCGAAAGATTTATGTTGATGAGTTGTTTGAGACATGTTGAGATGTTAAGATTGGGTATTAAATGAAAGGCCTATGTAATGAAACATAGGCCTTCCGTTTAAGTATAGTTGAATTACTTAGAATCAGAACGGCTTAGTGAATAAATCACAAGACCGAAACCGATTTTGTTTACAGCATCACCAATATTGTAGATGATGTCCATGTTCAATCCGCCGATTCCAAGAGTTTCAGCAGAGATTCCGAACAAACCACCTGGTGTTCCTACGATGTAACCTAGTGGATAGATAGCCCATCCTACAAGAACGAACCAACCCAATGTTTTTACCGCTTTTGCAACAGCTGGAGAAGTTGCGTTTGCAAGCTTAGCAACATCACCGAACCATACAAGGTAAACGATGTAGAAGTAAGCAGCACCGCTGATAACACCCCAAAGAACACTGCTGTCTCTGTAGATTGTCTCACCGAAGTAACCAGTTACTAGCATTACTACAGATGCAAAAATCAACTTCCAAAGAAGTCCAGTTGTACCTCCTGCCTTCTTGGTGATGAGATAGAACTCAACGCACATCAATGGAACTGTTAGCGTCCAGTCAACATAACGGAAAAAGGTAGGAGAATCTCCTGTTTCGAGGTTGTAACCCCTCATGTAATAATAGTGAACTGCTGCAATGAATGTAATCAAACCAGAAACAAGAACAGACGTGCGCCATTCTTTGCTTGTGTTGTTTAATTCAAAGAAAAAGAAAACTGATGCCGCCATCATTGCCATAGTGCCAATGAAGAACGTAAATGCAACGTAGTTGTTTTCTGCAACTACATGCGAGGCCTGGAGAAAAAGTGTACTCATTGTGTATTGGTTTTGGTTAAGAAATGACAAGTGTTGATAAAATGCAATCGTTAGTTTCTACACATTTACTCTTTCGCTACGTTAAATTAACTAAAAAAGGCTGTAGTTGTTTAAAATTTTGGCAAAATATTTTTATTTGTTTAACTAGTTTCTGTTTAGTATTATCCTTCCTTTAACAACAAGTGGTTTCCTTCGTATTATTGAATTTTATAAATCGATTTTATAAAATTCCATTATTTGAACATGCTTTTCATGTGTTTTTTAAAGTCTCCAAATGTTGCTGGTAATTGTGCTGCCTGTTTGGGGCTGTTCATGATGTGCTGGATATGATTGGGAATGTTGATTTTTTCTTCTATTATATCCTCAACAATCGGCGCAAATTTTAAGGGATGGGCAGTTGCTAGTATGATTCCTTTTTCATTGGTATGTTCTTTTAAATATGTTTGCAGACCATTAAATGCAACCGCCGTATGGGGATCCAACAGCATGTTGGATGTCTTGTAAACATTTTTTATTGTGTTGGCAGTTTCCTCATCATTAAATGAGTAACTGCTAATGGTTGTTTTGATTTGGTTGTAATCATTTTCAAAAAGTTCCAGTATTCTGATGAAATTGCTCGGGTTCCCTACATCCATGGCATTGGAAATGGTTTGAATGGAGTTTTTGGGTTCGTATTTGCTTGTATCAATGTACCTTGTAAATACATCATTATTATTACATGAGGCAATAAAATGCTTGATTGGCAGTCCCGATCTCTGAGCTATCAATCCTGCACATAGATTGCCAAAATTGCCACTTGGCACTGATACAATTGCTGGTATTGGTTCCTCCCACTGTGCAATCGCAATGGCATAATATATTTGTTGTGATAACCACCTTGAGATGTTGATTGAATTGGCAGATGTTAGCATTCCCAAGTTTTGGAGTTCTTCATCTGCAAAAGCCATTTTTACCAAACGTTGACAATCATCGAAATCACCTTCAATTTCCAATGCATGGATATTCCCACCTAATCCGGTTAATTGTTTTTCCTGCACCTCACTTACTTTTCCTGAAGGGTATAAAATGACGACTTCTGTGCCTGGTACATTAAAAAAACCATCAGCAACAGCTCCTCCGGTATCGCCACTGGTGGCCACGACGATGATGATTTTTTCTTTTTGTTGCTTTGCGAAATACCCAAGGCATCTGCTCAAGAAACGGGCTCCGATGTCTTTGAAAGCAAGGGTAGGTCCATGAAAGAGTTCAAGACAATAAATATCCTCTTCTATTTTTTTGAGGGGGATGTCAAACGACAGGGTTTCTTCCATGATGGTCAGCAGCACATCCTCAGGTATTGAATCACCTACGTAAGGCTTCATGATTTCAAAACCTATTTTTGCAGGGGACATGTTTTTGAGGTTGCTGATAAATTCATGATCCCATTGGGGTATGTATTCGGGAAAATACAATCCCTTGTCTGGGGCTTGTCCATTTATGGTAGCAGTTTTGAAATCCACTTCAGGTGCATTTCCGTTGATGCTATAATATTTCATGCTTCTTGGTTTATAATGGATATTCCTGTGGTGTTGAGTTTTGTTACATAGGTTTTGAATTCTATTCCAATCCTGGTGTAAATGTTGGACATGACATCCTTAACTTCTTGGGCTGTCTCTTGGTTTCTGTTGAGCATAAATATAGATGGACCGCTGCCGGAGATTCCACCTCCGAGTGCGCCTGCTTCCAAGCACTGTTGTTTTACTTCATCAAATCCTGGTATCAAAATGCTTCTAATCGGTTCTATGATTACGTCCTCCAGCGATCTGCCTATTAGGTCATAATCTCCTTGCATCAAACCTGCCACAAGTCCTGCGATGTTTCCCCATTGTTTAATAGCTTTTTTAAGCTGAACTTCTTCCTTCAGAATCTGCCTTGCATCAGAAGTTTTTACTTCAATCTGCGGGTGTACAACCGTGATAAAAAGCTCTGGGGCATTTAGTTTTATGACGTCAAGGGGATGAATGGACCTGATGAGTGTAACGCCTCCTAGTAGGCAGGGTGTGATGTTGTCTGCATGTTTTACCCCGCTGGCAACCTTTTCTCCATTCATGGCAAATTTGATTAATTCATCATTTGTAAATGCATTGTTCAACAATTTATTAGCAGCAAAAACGCCGCCAGCAGCACTTGCAGCACTTGAACCCAATCCACTGCCTGGTTTGATTATTTTATCTATGGTGAGCGTAAATCCCAGCGGCTGCTTGTACGCTTCCATGAGCGATAGCAGCGCTGCTCCCGCAACATTGTCTTCTGGATTTTCTGGCAGGTTGTAAGCATCTACATGCTTAATTTTCAGTCCAGGCTCATCAGAATATTCCAGTGTCATGAGGTCATAAGGTTCTTCCAATGCAAGTCCGAGTATGTCGAACCCACAAACAAGGTTTGCTATGGTTGCGGGCGATTTGATGGTGATTTTTCTTGGCATGAAAAAATGATTAATTGTTTATTGATCTGAGGATGTCTGCAAAAACGCCACTTGCTGTTACATCAGCACCTGCACCGGCTCCTTTAACAACGAGGGGTTGTTCATTGTATCTATCCGTATGGAATAGTACGATGTTGTCTTTGCCATAAAGGTGAAACATTTCGTTTTCCTGGGAAATGTGTTGGAGTCCTACAGCAGCGTGTCCTTCATTGAAAGTGGCTACAAATTTTAGTTTTGCATTTTTGTTGTTTGCATCATCGAGCAAGGATTTAAAATGAGCCTCATTTTTTTCCATTTCTAGGTAAAAGTCTTCTACGGTACCTTCCATGCAAGATGCTGGAAGAAATGAATTGCAGGTTATTTCATCCAATTCGATTTTTGTTCCGGCTTCTCTCACCAAGATCATGATTTTTCTCATGACATCTTTTCCGCTTAGGTCTAGTCTAGGATCAGGTTCTGTGTAACCTTCATCCTGTGCCTGCCTTACAACTTCTGCAAAGGACCGGCTGCCGTCGTAATTGTTGAAAACAAAATTCAGTGTGCCGCTTAATACCGCATTGATTTTACTGATTTTATCACCACTTTTTATCAGGTCGTTTAACGTGCCAATGATGGGAAGGGCCGCGCCAACATTGGTTTCAAACAGGAATTTGCAATTGTATGAAACGGATAAATCTTTCAGTAATTTATATTCGTCAAAATTTCCTGATGCAGCGATTTTATTGCAAGCAACAACAGACATGGATTTTCTCAATACTTGTTGGTAGTGTTTGGGAATGGATTCATTTGCCGTCATGTCCACCAACACACTGTTTCTTAAATTCATTTTAGTCATGTTGGTTACAAATAGCCATGGGTCAGCCTTTTCGCCGCTCTCCAACAGGTTTTGCCAATTGCTAATTGGTATGCCATTTTCGTTGATGAACATTTTTCTGCTGTTGCAAATGCCGGCAATTTTTAGCTTGATTTTTTGGGCGGATTCAATTTTTTCAGACTGTTCTTTGATTTGTTGAATTAGTTTTTTGCCAACATTACCTGCTCCGATGATAAATAGGTTGATCTCTTTTTTTGTGTCTTCAAAAAATGCTTCGTGGAGCACGTTGAGTGCTTTTTCAATTTCTGATGTTTTGATGACAGCAGAGATGTTGATTTCGTTTGAACCTTGTGCAATGGCCCTTATGTTGATGCCGTTTCTTCCCAAGGCAGAAAACATCTTGCCGCTTATGCCAGGGTGGCTTTTCATTTTGTCTCCCACCAATGCAAGAATCGACAATTCTTCTTCCAGCAGGATTGGTTTTATTTCGCCTGCTGCAATTTCCCGTTCAAATATTTTGTTCAAAACCTGTTTTGATTTTTCGGATGCTGATTGGTGAACACCCACACAAATGGAATGTTCTGATGCACTTTGTGTGATAAGAATGACATTTATTTCAGCTTCATTTAAAGCAGTAAATAGTTTTTTTGAGAACCCCGGAATGCCAATCATGCCGCTGCCTTCAACGTTTATCAGTGTGATATTTTTCAAGCTCGAAATGCCTTTGATGGAATCTGCTGAATGCATTTCTTCGTTGCATATTAGCGTTCCTTCTGCTTCTGGACTGTTGATGTTTTTGATTAGGATTGGCAATTCCTTTGCAAGGATGGAAGCCAATGCAGGTGGGTAGAAAAAGGTTGAGTCGAAATGAGAAAGTTCCATGGCTTCTTCAAAGTTCAATTGCTTGATTGTTCTGGCATTGTTTACCAAACTAGAATCAGCTGTGGTCATGCCTTTTGATGAAGTCCAGATTTCCAGGCAAGTGGCATTCAATGATGCTGCCATGAAAGAAGCTGTTTTGTCAGCCCCGCCTTTGCCCAAATAAATGTTTGTTCCTTTTTGTGATTTGGCGATGCCAGCGGTGCAGACCAAAATCCTAGCATTATCAAAATTTTCTGTTTCTTCAATGTTTTTATTTGAACTGCTTGTGTCGATATTTTTTTGGATGTTATGTGTATCCACCACGATAATTTCCCTTGTATCAATCCATTTTGTTTCAAGATCATAGGATTTACAGCCGGCACTCACCAGATAAGAACTGAGAATTGTTCCGTAGCATTGGATGCTTTCTCTTGTGGTCATGGTGCATTCATTCAATAGCGCGATTCCTTTGAAAATGTTTTCTAGTTCGTTGAATCGTTGTTTTAAAAAGCTGAGAACGCCGCTTTGTTGTTGAACAGGAATCATCAACCTGGCAAGGTTTAAGTAATGGTTCTCGAGTTCACCCAATAACTCATTGGTATCAGCTTCTTTTTTCTGTGCTTTGTCTGAAATCGAGGAAAGGATGTATTCTGTTTGGTTGTCTGCCGGAATGATTGCAATGATTTGCTCTTTTAATGCACTTTGTTGGATGATTTCAATGGATTTTTTATAGCCCATCATGTCAGTGAATAATTCACTTTCAAATTTTAATACTTTCATCTTTTGGATATAATTTATGTAAAGGTCCTAGACCATTTATTCTGTATGTAGCAATTGCCCCTTGGTTATATGTAATTGATCAACCCTTAAAGGGTCGTTGTGGTGAACGTAGCGGTTGTTGCAGATATTGTCTGCAAAAGGGATGGATTGATATTTTTTATGAAAACCGCCATTATTTTAGAAGTTTAAAGGTAAGAACAATCTTTTATTTGAAATATTTTTTTTATTTTTATCCGAATTGCCTGCCAAAATTTTTTATAATTTATTATCATGAATCAATCATTTTCTGTTGAAATGAACAATTTCAACAATGAGGTTGGCATTAAGTACCAGCTTTATAATAGCTTATTTACCTCGTTGCCTTTTCATAAAATAGAGAAAACAGGCATTCTTCTCTCTCTTCTTCAATCGAATTGTGAGGATGGATTTAAGAAGCGTATGAGTCCTGTGGAAATCATTGCGGATTTTTTTGAGAGACATACGAACTATAACAATGAGCAGCAGCAAATGGACCTTCTTTTCAGGTTTGTTCAGTATGTGGAGCGTCAGGTTGTTCTCTTTGATGCGTTGGAAGACGCTGCATTCCCGAGAATCAACGACATGCATGGAGCGGGTTCATTGAAGCACCTTCAAACCGAGGTCAATCAATACAGCAAGGAAATTTCCTTGCAAAAAAAGTTAAAGGATTTTTCTGTCAGGTTGGTGCTAACAGCCCATCCGACACAGTTTTATCCTGGTTCAGTGCTGGGCATTATCAATGACATGTCTAAGGCCATTTCAGAAAACAATTTGGGACAAATCAATATATTCCTTCAGCAATTGGGTAAAACGGCCTTTTTTAAAAAGCAGAAACCAACACCATACGACGAGGCCATTAGCTTGGTTTGGTATTTGGAAAATGTGTTTTATGCAGCCAGCGGTAAAATTGTAGCTGCGTTGAAGAATCAGTACACGGATATTTTCGACCCATCAAATCCTATCATCAACATGGGCTTTTGGCCTGGCGGTGACCGCGATGGAAATCCATTTGTAACAAGCGACATCACGTTGAAAGTTGCCGATGCATTGAGGGGAAGCATCATCAAATGTTATTATTTGGACATTCGGAAATTGAGGCGGAGGTTGACATTTGAGGGGGTTGAGTCAAAGTTGCAGGAGCTGGAGAAGAAGTTGTACAACAATATTTTCATACCCGGACAGCGGACAGAGTTAACGAAGGATGAAATATTACAAACCCTGTTTGAAATCAAGGAAACCATCATATTCAACCACAATGGATTGTTTTTAAACCTTGTTGAAGGTTTAATAGGTCGGGTTCAATTGTTTGGGTTGCACTTTGCCTCAATAGATATTCGTCAAGACAGCAGTGTGCATACAAAAGTCATTGCTGCCCTTGCATCACAAATAAATCCAGCGATAAATTACCAGGATTTTTCTATCGAGGAAAAAATTCAGTGGCTTACCGGGTTACATCAGCAAGTGGAACCTATAGAGAGCATGGATCTTATTGTGCGGGATACGTTGCAATCAGTGATGGCCATCAAAGACATCCAACTGTTCAATGGTAAGTCTGGCTGTGAGAGATATATCATCAGCCAATGCAACAGCGCAATCAATATTTTAGAAGTATTCGGTTTGTTTGTGATGGGTGGTTGGAAAAAGGATGCGATAACTGTTGATATTATTCCTTTGTTTGAAACCATCGATGACTTGAAAAAAGCTTCAAGGGTTATGAGCGAATTGTACAGCTTTCCCATTTACAGACATCATTTGCAAAAAAGGGGAAATCGCCAGACCATCATGCTTGGGTTTAGTGATGGTACAAAAGATGGCGGCTATTTAATGGCGAATTATAGCATCTACAAGGCAAAGCAAGAGTTGTCTGCCGTATCCGCAAAATTTGGAATCGATATAATTTTCTTTGATGGAAGGGGAGGGCCGCCTGCACGTGGAGGTGGAAAGACCCATAAGTTTTATGCATCAATGGGAAGTGATATTGCAAACAAGGAAATTCAGTTGACCGTGCAGGGCCAAACCGTGAGTTCGAATTTTGGCACTACAGATGCTGCACAATTTAACATCGAACAATTGATACATGCTGGCATCGGAAATGAACTTTTTTCTGATGCCAGCAGCACATTCAGTGAGGAAGAAAAGAACCTGATGCAGCAGCTTGCAGATGAAAGTTATCTTTCATACAATGCATTGAAAGAGCATCCATATTTTCTTGAATACTTGCTTCATGTAAGTCCACTGCGTTTTTATGCAGAAACAAATATCGGCAGCAGGCCAACAAAGCGAGGCAGTGGGGCTAAGTTGTCTTTGCAAGATTTACGGGCAATTCCATTTGTTGGCGCCTGGAGTCAGTTGAAGCAAAATGTTACAGGTTATTATGGGGTTGGTTCAGCACTGAAAAAAATGGAAGATCGTGGCATGATGCCGGATCTGAAGGCTCTTTATCAGCGGTCTGCATTCTTCAGAACATTGATTGACAATTGTGAGATGGCCATGAAAAAATGTTTTTTCCCATTAACGGCATTTCTTGCAGATCATCCAACCTATGGTGAGTTGTGGCGCAGCATCGAGCAAGAATTTGAACTTACCAATCGTTACATACTCATGTTGTCTGGCAAGACAGAATTGATGGCTGATTATCCGATTGAAAAGATTTCCATTCAAATGCGCGAACGCATTGTCTTGCCCATAACAACGATACAACAATACGCCATCACAAAAGTGAGGGAAATGGAAGAACACAATGTTCAATCTCCGCTAAAAAGTGGGTATGAAAAGTTGGTCATGCGTTGTTCTTTTGGCATTATCAATGCAGGTCGTAACTCAGCATAGCTTTGATAGTTTAAGGTTTTTGGTTTAAAGTTTAAACTTTCAACTAAAAACTTTAAACTAAAAAGGTTATTCTTCTTCGCGACATCCAGCATGCAATCTTTTCTCCACCAGTTCAAAGATCCAGGTTAGCAGAACAATCAACAGGGTTAAAATAATTGGGGTTATGTACATGTTGCTTCCAATTAGGATGCTTATGCCGCTCATGGCCCAGATAAAAGCGGCAGTGGTTACCCCAGTAACTTTTTTATCTGATTTTACAATAGCACCTGCACCCAAAAAACCGATGCCTGTAGCAATTTGTCCTATTATGCGTGTAGGGTCTATTTGAGGATTTTTTTCAGCTAAATAAAACCCCAGGGAAGCATAAAGTGTGCATCCTATACAAATAAGTATGATTGTTCGAATGCCAGCAGGTTTGTGCCTAATTTCTCTGCCATAACCAACAATAAAACCACAGAAGGTTGCAGTTAAAAACTGGGGCAATAGCCTGTTGAATAGGAAATCAAATTCTGTGTTGAAGAAGTCCACCTTTGAGATTTTAATTTGAATTTACCAAAAATCGAATTGAAATTTATTTAATCCCGGTTTTTATTGCAATAATGTATCGTAAAAGACATTCTTTATTTAACTTCATGCAAAGTTTTATCTATGAATATTTTTGTTGCTGGTCTTCCTTATGATCTTGATGATGCAGAATTGGAAGAAATATTTGAAAAGTTTGGCCAGGTGAAGACAGCTAAGGTTGCAATTGACAAAGAAACAGGCAAGAGCAGGGGTTTTGGCTTTGTGGATATGCCCGTTAAGGAGGAAGCAATGGAGGCTATAGAAAACCTAAATGATATCAACTTGGGCAAAAAGCCATTGGTTGTAAAAGCTGCTGAAGACCGTTCTTCTGGTGGTAGTGGTGGTGGACAACCCGGTGGTGGATTTAACCGCAGACCTTCTTCTGGTGGTGGTGGAAATTATGGTGGCGGCGGATTTAACAACAGCCGGTATTAGTTTAAGGTTTTTGGTTTAAAGTTTAAGCTTGGGGAACACGATTTGACTAAGTAGGTTGTCTGTTCAAGGTTTAAACTTTAAACCAAAAACTTTAAAATAGAAAGCTATCTGCATTTCACGATACAATCACCGCTTGCATTTTTGATCACATAGTATTGATGGGTTTCTGAAATCATTTCATGCTTTCCTGTGAAGGTTAGTTTCCCTTTGTTTTTAGGAATCATAATAGTTCCTGTGATATTTTTTGGCAAGGAAAGTTCAACTGTATATTCACCATTTGATTGCTGAATACTTTCCTTTATGGTTCCCTGAGGTGTTGGTAATGAGATTGATGCATTTTTTAATTGCCCAATTCTTGGTTTGATGAGCACCTTTTTGAATGCTGGTTCTAATGGCGTAATGCCCATTAAATTAAAAGCGATTGCATTTGCAGGAGCTGCTCCCCATGCATGGTTCCAGTCCAAATTGGGTTTGAATTTTAAATCCCATGCTTCCATCGTCATGCCCGCTCCCAATTGAATCATGTGATACCAACTTCTTTCGCTTTTTGAGGTTAAAAGCTGCAATGCATAATCTTCCGCTCCATTGTTATACAAGGCATCGAGTAAAAACTGTGTTCCATAAACACTGCATGCCATCCCCTTGCTTTCAATGAATTTCAGCACCTGATTTTTTTTCTCATCACCTTCAATCAAATCAAAATCAAGAGCAAAAAAGTTTGCATGAAATGAACTGTGTAGGGTTGTGTCTCCATCTTTCACAAGTCCTGTTTGCTTGTCCGTAAAAACGTTGTTGAATGCTTTTTTGATGGTAATTGCTCGGTTTTTATAATATGCTGCATCCTCTTTTTTATGAAGGATTTCAGCAAATTTTTGCATCAATAGAATTGACTTGTAATGAAAGGCATTGACAACGCTGTTGTAATCACAAAATACAAAACCATCTGATTCTCCGACGTACTCAGGTCCTGCAACCTTGTTTCCCCTTTGAGGCCAATCGGTGATGTCTTTCAACGATTCTTTTTTGTCAAAATGTTTATAATTAATGGAAGATAAAAATGCTTCTGTTTGAGGAACTGCTGTTGTGCTGATCAACCCGTTTTTTCCCATTAATGAATTCAATGATTTTAGCTTGAGCAACTCATAATATTTTTCAATCAATTTCTTGTTTCCCGTAAAGAGATAGTCATTCCAAATTACTTGGTGCATTTGTAAATGCCACTCTGTTGGCCAAGTGGGATGCAGCATGAGGTGGTCGATGGTGTTTCTGGCAACTTCGTAAACGGAATCAACTGCGTAGTGAGACAATTGATTGATGAGTGCATCGGCTTCATAGGGAATTCTTTCCCTATCGCCATCAATGTATAGCCCTGTGAATGAGGTTGCTTTGATGGTATGCTTGCTGATGTTCCACACCGCATTTAGAATTGTATCTGAGCTGATGAATGAAGATGCATTGTCGTTAAACCGATAATGAAAAATATCCCTGCTGATGGACTTGGATAAATCGGCGTTTTTGCTACCAATTTCAACATAACGAAATGGTGTAACTAGTCCTGTTGAAGCGGGCACCTTGATGGCATTAATTTTTATGTGTTTTTTGTCTTCAACATTTGGATAATTCAAGATACTCGGATCCTCATTGCCTTTGACAAACGTGTACCTGAAATACCGGATATTTCCTCCTGGATTTCTGTCTATTTGTCCTGATGCATCAAGCTTTTCTCCAAGATGAACAATGATGGTATCGCCTTTTTTAATGGCTGCTGTGTTTATGTTTACTTTGGCAAAATAGGGCAGCAGAAAGTCGTATAAAGTATTGCCGTTTTTCAGTGGAATTATATTGCCTGGACGATCTTCTTTTTTGACAACGCCTTCCGAATAAATTGTATTCTGTGAAAACAAAGAAGGCATCATCATTAAAATAAACACTGCTGACAACAATATTCTAGTCATTTTTCAACCTGATTTATTCCATGAATTTACTGAAAATAAATCAGGCTGAAATGACCTTTCAATGTTTAATTTAAATGTGTTTAGTTAAGCGCAATTTTTAAATTTACTCCTGTTGGTTTTGCATTTAATTTTACACCTTCTACTTGTTTGTACGAGCCTTGAATTATCTTATTGTTTGGAATATGAAGCTTAAATTTTACCTCCCAATTTTCTGGCCATGCTGGAAACAACATTACTTCGTCCCTTTCCGTTTGTATGAGCATGTGTTGCAGCGTAAGCATGGAAACACTTCCATGGTCTTGGTCTGGCAACCAATCGTAATTCGGGCCCCAAAATGATGGGAATCTACTTCCCTTGTGTTTCATGCTGAAGTTTTCTGTTACAGCTTGCTTTGCCGTTTGGGTTAGTCCAAGCAGCGCAGCTTGTATGCCATCTTGATGCCAACCGACAAATTTTTTATACTGGCGGTTTTCAAAAGTTTCCAACCCTATTTCTTCATTGGGTTTCCCTTTTGAAAAAAAACGGTACGGGAAAATTGCGTACAACTCAGGGTTCTCAATATTCACCCGTTCTCCAAGGTTTGATCCTGCCAACAATACTTTTTTTCCATTCAACATTCCCATTGGAATCTCGGGTAATTCAGCTTGAAATCGGTTTATTCTTGTTATGATTGTTTGGTCCTTGACGAGAGAAGCATGTTCTTTAATTTTGTTCAAGACCCAATGCAACCCTGCTATTTCAGGTAAGGGGTTGGTTACTCCTTTCTGGTATGTTTCGAGTGATTGGGCTGGACTAATAAACAGTTTTCCTTTTTCATCCCGTTGATAATGTGTGTCGTAAAATTTGATGATTTCATTGATGAATGGCAAGGCTTCTTGTTGAAAGAATGTTGTGTCATTCGTGTAATCTACATAGTCTATCAACATGGTGCAAAGCTCTAAACTACCTTGCCAATAATACCTGATGTATAGGTTGTCTGACACACCATCTTGCTTGCCTTTTCTATCCCACCCGTAATTGTCTATGAGGTAAGATCCCCAAGGAGTCAGTGTTTCCGGGAAATAGGCACCTTCGTGGTTGAAGTATTTTTTTGTTCTGTACATCGCTAGCGGCAATGCATTTTTGTACAAATTAAAAAATGGTTTGATGAAAGCAAGGTCTCCTGCATAAAACATGCTCCAGTAGATAAGCCTGGTATTTTGAAACCAATAATTGCCACCCCATTCCCTGTAGTCTGCATCATAACCTTTCAACCCACTAGCAAGATTTTCATTTACATCTACCGTGAAAATTGAGCCATTAAATTTGATTGGCAAAGATCCTCTTCCGCTGCATGCAGTGGTATATCGCTGAAGCATATACCCTTGTGTGATTTTAAAGGTTTTTTCTGCTTCATTTTTTGAATCAACAATGATGTAATGAGTATCCCAAAAGTTTTTCCACCAAGTTTTGTGTGCATTTATTTGCGCCTGATGATTTTGTTGTGAGATGACATTGTAAGTACGAACGATATCTGCTTCCCAAGTTTTTATATCCTTTGTTTGCATTTTTTTTACAACAACGGTGAGCGAAAAATTCTTGGTTGATGCCGCAGTCTTTAAAGTTGTATCATTGATGTTTACCAGATTTTTCCCTTTTACAAGTGCTCCAAAATGTTGGTTTATCAAGGGGTCTTTTCCTTCTTTGTTGAAGTCGCTTATGTTTTGGTTGTCGAGTGTCATCTGCCAAATGGAAGTCTTGTTTTCATGGCACCAGATCAGAGAGTTTTTATTTTTCATGATGGTGTCAACTTCCTTGGTAAAAGGCTCCTCCCGAAACGCAACCCCATATCCACTGTGCCTTTCGTTGCCTATCAGTGGTTTTGCTTCTTTCCTCCAAACCTGGTTTGTTACCCTTGCTTCAAATGGCAAATTGCTTTTCCCTTCGATGTGAATGGCTGGGTTGTTTGCATCAACCCAGCAGTTCAATTCAAAAACTTGGTTGTTTTTTTTTGAAGTTATTTTGATCATGCCTGTTTTCAAATCCAACTCCTGAAAGAAATCTGATTCACTCAACAAATTGGGAGTGAAACTTATGTTGATTTTTCCGATTTTTAGCAGCCTCCCTATTTCACTGTGGGAATCTGTTTTTGAAATGATCAATGTCAAATTCCCTTTTTTATCAACCCATGCATTTGATCCTATATCCCCATTGCCTATTGGCATTGAACCCCAAGAGTTTTCACTTTGCCCTTCCCATCGAACATTGTATTTACTGATGTCTTCTTGTGAGAACACAGCAGTGATTGCTATCAAAGTTGATAGCATTGCAAATAATATTTTTTTCATGTTGGGCTATGATTATTTTCTATATTGATCTTTGTAAATACCCATTTTATCAAATGGAATTTTTTGAAATCCCGGGATTAATTTGAAGACTTTTGAATCCGATTTTAAATTGAAGTTGCCATTTTTCATGTCAACAAATCCTGGATCATCTTTAGTTACCAAATTGTTTTTCCCTTCCATTTGCGCATATTGTCCACCCAATAAATGTATCGGATTATCTGGTCCTCCAACAATTACGTTGTCTGCTAGAAGATTTCCTTGTGCACGCATTCCTTGCCACTCTTTTCCTGGTGTGATTACATCGAGATATGTCATCAGACTTGGGTATTTTGTAGAATAAGGTGGTGCTCTAAAGTCAATTTCTTTTTCCAATCTTTTCCTTAACAGTCCTCCTACGTCAAAAAAATCTTTTGCTTGCGGAGCTGCCCAGGTATAGTACAATGCGGATACAACTCCTGTATGTGAAATTGGATTCACAACAATGTTGTTTTTCATGACTATGTCCCATCCTCCATTGCTGAAAACAACACCATGATTTGTGTTCATGTTTGAAAACACATTTCCAAAAATAAATACATCCGTAGATGAGTCATCGCAATAGATACCCATGTTCATTTTGCTTGCGCTGCCACAATCATGAAAATAATTGTACCGCAATACATTTCCCCTGTTGCTTGGATTCCTCCCTATATACCAAGGTGAGGTATCATCAGAGTTTCTTGTTACATCATGTACATGGTTGTATTCAAATAAATGCTCGTTGCCATGAACAAAAATTCCATGAAAATCAGAATTGTAGACTTCGTTGTGCAGCAACTTATTGCCGCATCCATCTATATTTATTCCAGACCAAGTGAATTTATTCCTTCGGTTGAAATCGTGCACCTTACAATTCTCCACAACATTGTTTCCTGGTGTCAACGTTTTTTTGTCTCCGCCACTCAAGGAAATTCCACCACTACCTGTATTGTATACATCACAGCTTAGTATTTTGTTATTTTCTCCTGCATTTCTGTTCCATGCGTTATACTTGTACATGTGGTTTTGATAACTGCCTACTTGTCGAGATACTGCAACTCCTTCATAGTCATCAACTGATGAATTTTCGTCCAACAGCTTAGCTCCTTGTCCCATAAAAATGCCGCTGGTTCCTACATTCCTTACTGTACAACCCGCAACCAGTGTGTTGTTGCAGCGCTCCATGTAGATGCCAATTCCCCTGCCTCCTTCAATTGTAAGTCCCTTTAATTGAACATTTTTTACGCCTTCAAGTGCCATGATGGGTTCTTCAAGCAGGGATACTTGAATGACGGAATTCGCCATGTTTGCCGGTGGCCAAAAGTATAGCATGTTTGTTTCTTCATCTGCATACCATTCTCCTGGCATGTCCAATTCCTCCAAGATATTGATGGCAACATAGGTTTGGAAATCTCTTCCAGTATTTACCCCGTATAAATGCGGCTTCGCCAATTTCACAATTTTATTGACTGTATCAATATAGTCAATTGGATTGTAGTCATCTGCATAACCATAGTTGAAAGTGCCCTGAATCCAAATGTTTTTTTGTCCAACCCATTTTACATGCCTGGCATCTGTATAGTTGAAAATTGCTCCTCTGTTTGATTTGTCGCCAATTCTTGGCACTGATCCTTTATCCAGCACCTTGCCTATCTTGATCATTCCCTTGTTTGGGTACCTAGCCAACGTCATGGGTTCCTCATTGAAAAAAAGTTCTAATGGGGCAGGGATTACTGGTAACGTATGCCCGTACTGCCTGTGTTTTCCGAGGTTGGTTACCCCAACGGCTTTTAGATCAACCTGCATCAATTTCTCTCTTACACTGGGTTCAACCCTGTTGAGGATTGTTTTTTCTGTTACCTTTGAGAAATTTTCTGCTCCAATCGTTTTGCTTCCTGTTATGGAAACTTTCTTCCCCGTTTCTGCCATCCAAGTTATCGGTTTTCCAGGCTCTCCTCCATCTTTTTCATCCAACACAAAGGTGTTTGAAAGGTCGTAAGTTCCTTCGTGAATGATTACTTTTAGTCCACCTTGTGGTATTTTTTTTGCTGATATTGCTTTCCTTACCAATTTCTTCGCTGCTTCCAATGTTGATACTGGCTTTGCCATTGTTCCTGTATTCACGTCTTTCCCTTTTGGTGAAACATGGATTTCCTGTGCATTAACCGTGTTTACAGAGGAAAATAAGAGCATCAAAGAAATGGAAATTTGACATATTTTCATTTGAATTTCGATTTAGTTGTTTAAATTTAAAGAAGTAAATTACTTAAAAGAGAATTGGAATTTTACGCTATGCTAAAAAAGTATATAAACTGGCTTTAGTTTCACTTGAGTTGGTGATTTGGCAAAGGGTATTTTTACAAAAAAATAAAACATAAACTCATGAAAGGATATTTGTTTATTCTCCTTTCCCTTGTGCTTTGGGGTTGCGGTGATATTGAGCTGCCTAAGGATGTTGCTGAGGTTTATGAAAACCTTCCTGAGGAGGTTGATTACAACCTTCATGTTAAAAGTATTTTGTCTGATAAATGTTTCTCCTGCCATGGTCCTGATATGAAAAAACAGAAGGCCGATCTTAGGCTAGACATTGCTTCTTTTGCATACAGCAAAGTAACCGAATCTGGATTGAAAGCAATTGAGCCTGGAAATCTTTCTCGCAGTGAGTTGGTTCAACGAATATTAAGCGAAGATGCTGATTACAAAATGCCTACGCCCGAATCTCACTTGGAACTTTCTTCCTATGAAAAGGCGGTGTTGATAAAGTGGGTCAAACAAGGGGCTGAATACAAACCCCATTGGGCTTTTGTTGCTCCAGAAGATCCTTCAATTCCTGGTGTGGATAACGACGATTGGGTAAAAAATGACATTGATAATTTCATCCTGAATAAAATAGAAAAAGAAGGTTTGGCTCCTGCAGCGCAGGCTGACAAGGAAACATTGATCAGGCGACTGAGTTTTGACATCAGGGGTATTTCTCCGGATGTAAAGGAGGTTGATGATTTTTTAAATGATAAAGACCCCAAGGCTTATGAAAAATTGGTCGACAAATACCTCGCCTCTCATCATTATGGTGAACGGATGTCGGCTTATTGGTTGGACGTCGCACGCTTCGCTGATAGTCATGGTTATTTGGATGACAAGCACCGTGAGATGAGTCCCTGGCGCGATTGGGTCATCAGTGCCTACAACCGAAACATGCCTTTCAACGACTTCATCACTTGGCAATATGCCGGAGATCTTCTTCCAAATCCAACGCAGGAGCAGATACTGGCCACAGGCTTCAACAGAAACCACAAACAGAATTCAGAAGCTGGTATCATAGACGAAGAATATCGTGTTGAATATGTTGTTGACCGCACCAATACACTCGGAACGGCAGTGCTGGCCATGACTGTAGGATGTGCAAAATGCCACGACCATAAGTATGATCCCATCAGCCAGAAAGATTATTATTCCATGTATGCTTTTTTCAACAGTACGTTTGAAAAGGGCGGTCCGAATTATGGTGATGAAAATGTTGTTCCTGGTCCAACCTTGATGTTAACCTCTACCCAAGATGAGTTAACCATCAGTCGATTGCAAAATAAGCTGAAAACATTGGAGAAAATGGAAAGTGAGCGATTGCTCAATGAGGAGAGCAAGCATTTAACATATAGTGATAATGACATTTCGCTATCACTTTCACAAAAAGTGCACGCAGCATTGGACTTTGACCAATCCAAGAAAAAAGATCCCAAGACAGAGGTTTTTATCAATGCTGTAGATCCCTTGAACAGTGCATCTTTCACCAAGGCTGAATTTGGACAAGGCGTTGTTGGGAAGTCGCTCAAGTACAACGATGAAACCTATCTAGCCTTCCCTCCATCTAACGTGGGATATTTTGAGCGATATGAACCTTTTTCATTCAGCATGTGGATTAAAATCCCCGAGCAATACCCTTTGGCAACGGTATTTTATCATGCAGAACACCATCGGTATGGATATCAAGGGTATGATTTGTTGCTGAAAGATAATCAGCTGAATTTTCGCTTAAGCCATTCTTTCCCTCATGATGCAATCAGCGTGTTGAGTACCGACAAATTGAAAGTAAACGAATGGCATCATGTTGCCATCAACTACGATGGAAGCAGCAAAGCAGCGGGTGTCACCATTTATTTGGATGGAAAGAAAACCGGAACCAAAACAGAGCAGGACAACCTAAAAAAACATATTCGCCAGTATTACAGCATCCACAAGGGAAAACACAGTGGCTTCAATTTTGGCAAAAGGGTATTGGATCGATCGATGCCGAGGGGGGAGGTTGATGAATTCAAAATTTTTACTGGAGTGTTAACTTCTGCTGAAATACGGTACCTGCAGGCTCTGAAGCCCTTTGGTGTGACATCAAAAAAAGAAATTCTTTTGGATGGAAATCCGTTGATGATTGCGCGCAAGGAGTTGTGCGACCTATATGATTCTGTAAAGGAAGTGATGGTGATGGGCGACTTGCCGAAACCTCGTCAAACATTTTTGTTAAAGAGGGGTGTTTATGACAGCTATGGGGATAAAGTGGAGCCTTCCACTCCCGAGGCTATAATGGCTTTTCCAAAGAACCTTCCTAAAAATAGGTTGGGCTTGGCAAAATGGATGTTTGATGAGAAAAATCCACTCACCGCCAGGGTTGCTGTAAACAGGATGTGGCAGCAGATCTTTGGGAAAGGATTGGTGTCTACTTCAGACGATTTTGGCAACCAAGGTGCCATGCCAACACATCCTGAACTGCTGGATCACCTTGCCGTGAATTACCGCGAAAACAAGTGGGATACAAAAGCATTTATGAAATTTGTATTCATGAGTGCAACCTACCAACAATCATCCCTTGCGAAACCTGAGATCATCAAGCTAGATCCAAACAACAAATGGCTTACCCGCAATCCACGGTATCGGTTTCCTGCAGAAATGTTGCGAGACAATGCCCTTTCAATTGCTGGGTTGCTTTCCAATAAGGTCGGTGGGAAAAGTGTTTACCCATATCAGCCGGATGGTTTGTGGGATCAATTGAGTGATAAAGTTTGGCGCTACAAATACAC
Source organism: Chitinophagaceae bacterium (assembly GCA_044350285.1). Taxonomy (GTDB): domain Bacteria; phylum Bacteroidota; class Bacteroidia; order Chitinophagales; family Chitinophagaceae; genus Pollutibacter. Next base: position 34,803 of record JBILHX010000006.1, read on the forward strand.
ATTGTCTGAAGGGGAAGACCTTTACAGAAAAAGCGTTTACACGGTTAGAAAACGCACCAGCGTTGTTCCTTTCTTGCAAATATTTGATGCATCAGATAGGTCAACTTGTATTGTTAAACGGCAGGTTTCAAGTTCTCCCATGCAATCACTTGCCATGCTCAATGATCCTCAAATGATTGAAGCTGCTAGGAATGTGGCCATTCGGATGATGAAAGTGGGTGGGTCGAGACGAAACCTGCAGCTAGGATGGGGCTTTAGGCTTATAACAGGGCGTGCACCCAACAAAAAAGAGCAGGACTTGATGCAGGAAATGTATCTATCTGAGTTGAAGAATTTTGAAGCCAATCCTGGTAAATCAAGTGAATATCTCTCAGTTGGAAAAAGTTGTGCGGATGTTGCCAATCCAAACGAACTTGCCGCACTATCCAATACAGCCTTGGCTTTGATGAATACAGACGAATTCCTAACCAGAAAATAATTCACTATGGACGAGTTGATGAACAACTATTTCGAAAATAAAAGAAGGGATTTTTTAAGAGGTTCTGTTTTAGGACTCGGTGGCGTAGCGCTCAGTTCCCTGTTCGGTTGTGGCAGCAAATCAGGTGACAAAAAAATGGTCCAGCAGGCTACCGAAGAAATGAATACACCACTTGTTAATCCCCATTTTTCTCCGAAAGCAAAACGGGTTATCTATCTTTTCCAAAGTGGTGGTCCTTCTCAAATGGAATTGTTTGATTACAAACCGAAGCTCTACGAAATGCATGGGCAGGAGATTCCAGCGTCTGTTATTGGGAAAAACAGGATTTCTGGGATGGTGAGCAACCAATATTCTTTTCCCCTTGCCATGCCTGCCACCTCTTTCAAACAATACGGATCAAATGGTGGTTATTTCAGTGATTTAATTCCGCATACGGCGTCAATTGCCGATGATATTTGTGTGGTTCGTTCCATGTTTACAGAACAAATCAACCACGAACCAGCCTTAATCTTTACTCAAACAGGCAATCAATTGAGTGGAAGGCCTAGCATCGGATCTTGGCTGAGCTATGGCTTGGGAAGCATGAATGAAAACCTTCCTGCTTTCATCGTGATGCTTTCTAAAGGTGGGGGAGATCAGCCCATAAGCAGCGCAGCCTGGAGCAGTGGATTTCTTCCTTCTTACCACCAAGGTGTACAATTCATGTCTGGCAACGATCCTGTGCCTTTTTTGAACAATCCAAGTGGGGTAGACCGCATGGATAGGCGAAAGGCGTTAGACTTCATCAAGGGATTCAACTCAATTCAAAATGAAGTCTGGAAAGACCCTGAAGTTGAAAGCCAAATCAGTCAGTACGAAATGGCTTATAAAATGCAAATGGCAATACCTTCTGTAACTGATTTATCAGACGAGCCCCAGCATATCCTGGATATGTATGGTCCTGATGTTAAAATCCCAGGAACTTTTGCTCACAATTGTATCATGGCGCGCCGACTTGCTGAAAAGGATGTTCGTTTTGTGCAATTGTATCATTTGGGTTGGGATCACCATGGTTCTTTGGCTTCAGGAATAAAAAGAGCTACAACCATGACAGATCAAGCATCTGCAGCCTTGGTTAAGGACTTAAAACAAAGAGGTTTGCTAGACGATACTTTGGTTATTTGGGGAGGAGAATTTGGTCGAACAAGTTTCTCTCAGGGCAAGTTGACTCCCGAAGGGTTTGGTCGCGACCATCATCCGGGAGCCTACAGCATGTGGATGGCAGGTGGAGGCACAAAGCCGGGGATGATTTATGGCGAGACAGATGACTTCGCTCACAACGTTGTAAAGGACAAAGTACATGTGCATGATTTTCAAGCTACCATGCTGCATTTGCTCGGCATTGATCACGAAAAATTCATTTATAAAAGTCAGGGCCGCAGGTATCGATTAACAGATGTTGCTGGCAATGTAATTCATAACCTCATTGCATGATCATAGAATTTTTAGGACATCTTCACCCCGTCTTCGTTCATATACCCATCGGTGTTTTGGTATTGGCTTACATCATCCAGTATTTTTTTTACACGAATCAGGATAAATCCAAGTTGATTGATTTTATTTTGATAGTGGGTGTAGCATCTTCAATTGTAGCCGCATTTTTTGGATGGATGTTGTCACTCTCAGGAGGCTATGATGACGACCTACTTTCGTTGCATAAATGGCTGGGAATTTTTGTGTGTTTTTCGTCTCTTTTTCTGTTGATTTTTAAGCGTTTTGCCAACTTCAAGAAAAAGAATATCTATTACCATGTTTTGTTTCAGGTGGTGATACTTGGATTAACAGCTGCTGGTCATTTTGGTGGTGAACTCACCCATGGTGAAGGATATTTGTTTTCATTTAATCAGCAGGATTCAAGAACCAATTCAAACAATGCTTTTGTGAAGCAAAAAATAAATGACACTTCATCTACAGGTGTTTATGCTGGAATCGTAGAGCCTATATTTTCTCAGAAATGCATGCAATGTCACAACGAAAAAAAGAAGAAAGGTGATTTTCAAATGCACAATTTTGATGCATTGATGAAAGGTGGAAAAACTGGGAAAGCATTGATTCCAGGGGATCTTGATCATTCTGAATTGATGGTTAGATTGATGTTGGATAAAAATGATGACAAGCACATGCCTCCCAAAGGGAAGCTACAGCTTAACAAACCTGAACTGGATTTATTGTCTTGGTGGGTATTGCATGGAACCTCTCAATCCATGCCAATCAAGGAAGTTAGCTCGAATGATACCATCAGATATTTTTTGTCCAACGTTGAAAAAGAAGGTATTCCAAAAACGAAAATGGATTCCATCGCACCTGCTGATTCGGTTTTTTTAAGCAACTTAAGGAAAACCAATGTCTCTGTTGTACCCATTGCATTGGGCAGTAATTTTCTCGAAGTGAATGCAATTAATACGCCAACATTTGGCGACAATGATGCTGCAAAAATCGGAAAAATTGCACCTCAAATCAAATGGTTGATGCTTTCTGAAACACAGATAACAGACGCGTCATTGGATTTCTTTTCGGCATGTGAACATCTGGAAAAAATAAACCTGAAAAACACTTCGATTACAAATGCTTCAATCACGAAAATAAATAAACTGAAAAAAATAGCTTACCTGAACATCGTCGGAACAAAAATAAGTGATGCGGGTTTGTTACAATTGGTGCCCGGAAATGAGTCTATGCAAATTTATTGTTGGAATACGGCAATCACAGAAAATGGTATCCAACAATTCAGAAAAAAATATCCAAAAACCAATGTGTTTTTTGGTGTAAAATAACACACATGTCACACGATTTATTTTTTGATAAAAAAAGAGTTGTCCTTGGAACCGCTGGATTAGCAGGCATTTGGGGCAATGTTGACAGGCAGGAATCTGTGCAAACTATTTTATTTGCACTGGAATCTGGGATAACCCATTTTGATGCTGCTCCTGCGTATGCTGATGCTGAAGATATCCTCGGAGAGGCACTGAATCAATGGCATGGAACAAGACCTTTCATTAGCACGAAAGTAGGGAAACTGAAATCGGATAACCCCGACAGTGTTGATTATGATTTTAGTCCAGATGCGATGATGCGCAGCATAGACCAAAGCCTCAATTCATTGGGTGTTCAAAAAATTGACCTGCTTTTTTTACATGATCCAACAGGGTTGAAGGAGGGTGAGGCACAGCCCGCCATAGATTTTTTGCAAAAAATAAAGCAAGATGGAATTGTTGACAACATAGGTATCGGAGGAAATTATGGCCAAGAATTTTCACCTTTTGTTGAAGGTGGTGGTTTCGACTATTTCATGGGATTCAACCGTTTTAATTTGATCAATCAACAAGCAACATCCGAGGAGTTTATAGTACTTGATAAAGCTAATATACAAAAGTGGCAGGCCAGTCCACTTTACATGGGATTGCTTGGATCAAAATATCATGCCTATCAAGAAGCCCGTCCAGAGTGGATTCTTCCGACACATTTTAACAATGCAAAGATTGCACACCAGTTTTGCCTGGATAACAACATAGAATTGCCAGCACTTGCTCTTCATTTTGTGTTACACGCTTCTTGTATTGAAAAAGTTGTTATTGGCGCATGCAACATGGAAGAACTTAAATCTACATTTCACTATTTATCAGACAATAATTTCAATCTCAATCAACTCTTGATTGCATATCAAAATAGTATAGAACAAGGAAATTAATTTCACTTATTTCGAGAAGTTGACAAAAAAATATACTGATTTGCTATTTTGTAAATTGTCATTTTAGCATACATAATCTTTATTTGCATTCTATACTTTTCACTATCAATTATGGAACAAATAAAGCTAAAGAAAAATTTTAACTGCATCATATTTGTGTTGTTGGGCATTGTTTTTTTTACTTCCTGTAATAATTCCACAAAGGATGATCAGGAATACACCACAGTGGTCATGACAACTGAACTCATCAATGATTCAACTGTATTTGCGTTTTACGATTCGCTTCACAGCAAGGAAGGCGTTTGGCCTGAGTTGAAAAAAGCCAATATAGCAAGTGGGATCAAGGAGATAAAAATTTACAGGTACGATAACAGGGTTGTGATGATGTTCTCTTATCCAATCAATGCAGACCCTGTAAAAATGGATTCATTGTATCTCGCAGCAGATAAGAAAGTTAAGGAATGGTCAGATTTAATGACAAGCCTGCAACGATCCCTTCCTGGCATAGACACCACCCAAAAATGGGTTCCCATGAAATTGATACACCATTATTCAAATGGTGAGTATTTAAAATAAATTATTCATATTTAAACTGATTAAATGTTTATTATCGACGATTTCGAAATTCACAGACTAACAATACCCCTTGGTAGAACAATTGGTGACAACAATTGCAGTTATGATGTCATCAATTTACTTGTTGTTGGGTTAAAGACAAATCAAGGAAATATTGGTTGGGGTTATTCTGAGTCAGTTTGGGAAGGTAAATTCAAAAATGATGCTTGGTATGTTCGGCAATTGTCAAGCTCCGAACAATTAAATAATGATTTTAAAAAAACATGGTGGGGTAAATTAAAAAACCAAAATCCATTTGATTTAGAAAATGAAAGGCTCACTTATACATCCGGTTCAAATAACATAGATGCGGCTGTCAGGCTTGCATTATGGGACCTCAAGGCTCAGGAAAAAAATGTACCACTTTATAAATTACTCAATCCATATTCGGTAAAAAAAGAAGCGCTTGCTTATGGTAGTATTTTGGATTTCCCTCTCTCAAACAAAGACGTATTGGACCTCACCCAGAAGTTCATGCTTGATGGTTTTGGTATTTTGAAAGTAAAGATTGGAGCAGATGATGTTGATCGTGATATAAAAAGATTGAATTTAATCAAATCCTATGTAGGGAATGATGTAAAATTAACAGCAGACGCCAACGAAGCCTGGACCTGGGAAACTGCTCTGGATAGGATTGAGATGTATATCAAAAATGATATTCACCTTGAGTATTTGGAAGACCCATTGAATCGGAACGACATAAAAGGATTTAAGGAGTTGACCAAAAGAAGTCCTATCCCAATTATAGGGCATGATTACATCAATGATTTCGAAGAGTTAAAAATACTCGTTGATGAAGGTGGCTTGTCGGGAATTAGAACCGGCAAGGATATCGATTATGCAATCAAGTCTATAGAATTGGCAAAATCTTACAACCTTCCTGTTTACCTTGGAAATTCAATGTTTGAAGTAAATGCACACCTTGCTTTGGCCTTTGACCAAGTCAATCGTACAGAATATTCCTACTTAGAAACCAATGAAATGATTTCTCATCCAATTGTTTTTAAGAATGGATACATACAAGCCCCAGAAACAATCGGGCATGGTCTTTCTCCTTTAAGGGATAAGCTAGTGGAATTGTCATCAGATCCTATCAATTGATTTTTTAATGATGAACTTTTTTAATTTCATTTTTTGATACATTAACCAATCTCTTTTATCTTTAAATAACAAATAATTCAATTATGATCTCCATACCTAATTCAGTAGCAATCGAACTCAATACCCCTCTCGAATTAACTACGGATCAAATTGATTTTTTTAAAGTGAATGGATTTATAAAAATAAAGTCAGTTCTTTCAAAAGAAGCATTAGATACCATGGATGCCATCATATCTGCGGAAGTGGATCGATTGAACACCCAGCATTTGGCCATGAAAGACCGAGACACATATGGCAAAGCTTTTTTGCAAATCATGAATATCTGGAGAAATTCAGACCTTGTTAAGCAAATCGTTTTTAGCAAGCGTCTTGCTAAAATTGCTGCTGATCTGTTGGAAGTTGAAGGTGTTCGTATTTACCATGATCAGGCTTTGTATAAAGAGCCGGGAGGTGGACATACGCCATGGCATGCAGACCAATATTATTGGCCTGTTTCTTCACCAAAAACAGTAACAGCTTGGATTCCTTTGCAGGAGACAACGTTGGAACTAGGACCATTGGAATTTAGCGCAAAGAGCTTTGAGATTGTGGAAGGGCGCGACAAAGAAATAGGAGATGAAAGTCAGGTTGTATTAGAAAACTTGTTGAAGAATACAGGATTTACGCATGTTGTTGAAGCTTTTGAATTGGGTGAAGTAAGCTTCCACACTGGCTGGTTGTATCATAGGGCTGGACCAAATACAACTGATAAAATGAGGAAAGTAATGACCATGATTTATATGGACAAAGAAATGATCTTGAAGGCACCAGAAAACAAAAACCAGCGAGCAGATTGGGATGCGTGGTGCCCCGGGGCTGTTATTGGAGAAGTAATCAACACTCCTTTAAATCCTGTTATTTATCAGTAATCAGTGATTCATTGTTTAGCTTTTGATATTCTGCAGGGGTTTTTCCGGTGAGCATTTTAAAGTAACGGAAAAAATTAGCATAGTTGACAAATCCACATTCATTGATGATTTGTGATATGCTGAATTTAGAATCAGACAGCAACTTGCAGGCATGTTTGATTCTAATTTCATGCAGAAAATTGGTATATGTTTTGCCTGTTTTTGTTTTGAAATAACGACAAAATGAATGCTCACTTAAGTGGGCAATTGATGCAATTTCTTTTGTATGTATTTTTTGGTTGAAGTTTTGCATTGTGTACGAATAAACATCGTTGATTCTATCTTCATTCTGCTCATTTATTTGTGGCTGAAATCCAATAGGGAGAATCATTTTAGTGTCTCTCGATCCAGCTATTAATGTTAATGCCTGTAACAAAAGAATCATTTTTCCTGGACCTTTTTCAGTAAGCATTTGTTGCATGATTTTGCCAACTTTTACCCTTGTTTTTCCTTCAATAGATATGCCTCTATCTGCTTTCTTCAGCAATAACTTGATGCTTCTTAAATCAGAAAGTTCAAGAAAATCCTTTCCGCCAAAATCTGGCAGGAAATGCATCACAATAACCCGGACTTTTAATTTTTTATTGGTATATTTTTCATCATGAATAAACATGTGAGCTAGGTTTTGCCCTAACATAAAGATGTCACCATCTTTGATAATATCCACCGTGTCTCCGATAATACTCATCCCATCACTTTTTTCAAAATAAACAATTTCGAGTTGGGGGTGGTAATAGTATCTACTTTGTAAGGCAGATTCAGTCTCTTCTCTGATTGTGTAAGTATTTGGAGATTCTATTTTTAGAAGGATTTGTTTCATTGTTCTGTGTATTGTAACAAAATTGAAATTAGATTTAATTTTTCTTCAAAAAAACTATAATAAACGGCATAGTTTTAAAAAGCCAAAAAAGTATATTAATTCGCTATTGTTTCGGTTAAAACTCCCTGTTATTCGGTGTTAATTTGACAATGCAATAACCATGTGTTGTGGCAAGCCAAATTCTAACGTAAAAAATTCAACATGCTTAACATTTATCTTAACAAATTTAAAGGCCAGAACACGAGCGCTGTTCTGCGTGACTGTTTTCTTACAGCTGTCCTACTGATTTTTTTTTCCGCTAATGGTTTTGGACAGGCTAAACCTGTCAAAGGTGTTGTAAAAGATGCCACTGGAAATCCTTTGGCCGGTGTTAGTGTACTAGTTTCTGGAACTAAGAAAGGAACTACAACCGACGTAAACGGTACTTTTACATTGCAAGCCAATCCAAATGCTTCACTTGTTTTTTCATTTACAAATTTTGAAAGCCAAGTGATTGCTGTGAAAGGGAAAACAGATTTCACAATTTTGCTAAAAGCAGAATCTGCTAGCCTGAGTGAAGTTGTTGTAATCGGTTATGGCACACAGAAGAAGAGAGACCTCACTGGTGCCGTGAGGAAGATAACGATTGAGGGTTCTCCTATTTCTACCATGACAAATGTGAGTCCTCTTTCCGCCATTCAAGGTACGCCCGGTGTTAATATTGGTGCAGTAACAACTGCAGGTGGTGCTCCATCCGTTTTGATTAGAGGTCAGCGTTCTTTAGCTGCATCAAATTCCCCGTTGATTGTTTTGGACAATGTTATTTTTGAGGGAAGCTTGAATGAGATCAATACACAGGATATTGCAACATTCGATATCTTGATGGATGCAAGTGCTGCGGCAATTTATGGTTCAAGGGCTGCCAATGGTGTAATTATGATCACCACAAAAAGAGGAAAAACTGGCAAACCAGTTATTTCAATTAACAATAACTATGGTTTTCAAGATTGGACAGTTACCCCAGATATGCGCAAGGGTGATGATTTCATCAAGTGGAGAACAGAAAACAGAAGATTGGCTGGGCAAGCTGATTTGAGTGTTGCTAAAGTACTAGATCCAAAAGAATACATTGCTTTACAGCAGGGTCAACAAATAGATTGGCTTAAAGAGATAAGGCAGGTAGCTCCTTTAAATGACATAAGTGCAAGTGTATCTGGAAGAACCGATAATATTAACTATTATGTTTCAGGTGGATTGTTAGATCAAAAAGGTGTACTTGATTTCGATAACTTCAAAAAATATACCGTCACCGCCAAGATTGATGCAAAAATCAACAAATGGTTGAGTTATGGATTGAATGTATACTATTCTGCAAGGGATTACTCAGGTACGCCTCCTGATCTTGGACAAGCAACCATAGGAACTCCTTATGCATACAAGTGGATAGATGAATCCAAGAAAATACTTGACAAGGCTCCTACAGTTGCAAACTTGATAAATCCTTATTGGGGAAATGCAAGTCAGCCAGGTCTTTATGATGATAACTTGGAAAAGTACACAAGCACAAGAATTATTGGATTTATAAGTGCTGATATCCCTTATATCAAAGGATTAAACTATCGTGTTAATATCAGTAAAAACAAATCTGAAACAGTTAGTGGAAGCTTCAGGCATGAAACATTCTTTACTAATCCTGATAACGCAGCAGACAATGCCAATCCTTCAAAATATTTGGTAAACACCTACGGTAGCATGAGTAACTTTCTTTCAAACTCTTGGGAAGTTCAAAATTTGCTAACCTATAAAAAAACACTGGGTAAACATAGTTTAGACGCTCTTGGCGGTTACCAAAGAGATTATTCATCAACTTCTCAGGTAACAGCTTCAGCTAGTGATTTCTCAAGTGCAGGAACTACAGTACTTGGTTACTATGGTCTGAATCTCGGGAATCCTGCTAACCAGCGTACTTATTCTTACTTTACTGAACGTTCAAATCTTGCCTATTTGGGAAGAATGAACTACAACTTCAACAGCAAGTACTACCTCACTGCCAATTACAGGAAAGATGGTTACTCAGCTTTTGCTGAAGGAAACAAATTTGCTGAATTCTATGGTGGTGCTGTAGCGTATGCCATCAGTGAAGAGAATTTTTTCAAAAAAGCACTCCCTAAAATCAATTATCTGAAATTAAGGGCTGCCTACGGACAAAACGGAAACCAAGGAATCGATCCTTATGAAACCGTTGCTAATATTGCTTCTGGAACTACCGTGTTTGGACCAACAAGTACCTTGTTTATCTACCAAAGCAGTTTAGCCAACCAAAAGTTATCATGGGAAAAAACAACCACTTTGAACGTGGGACTTAACTTCTCAGCATTGGATAACAGGCTTTCTGGTGACTTGAACTTGTACAAAAGCAAAACAACAGACCAGTTGTTGACACGCTCTCTCCCTGCATTGTCTGGATTTGGGTCTGTAAGAACAAATATCGGAAGGGTTGACAACAAAGGACTTGAAGCATCATTGACAGGAGTTATTTTAGCACCAAAGAATTCAAAAGGAATTCGTTGGGAAGCAACCTTAAACTTTTGGATGAATAGAAATAAGATTGTTGAGCTTACTGGCGTAGATGCTGATGGAGATGGCGTTGAAGATGACGACCTTGGAAACAGGTGGTTCATTGGACGACCAATTGGAGCAATCTATGATTTTCGTGTAGATGGAATTGTTCAGACTGCCGATGCTGATTATATCTCGAAATTTGGTGCAAAACCAGGCGATCTTAAAATTATGGATGTCAACGGAGCAAAACGTGGGGATGGTTTACCCGATGGTAAAATAAATTCTCTGGATCGTGAAATCATAGCCTACGTTCAACCAAGATTTAGCTGGAGTTTTTCAAATACCCTTAACTATAAAAATTGGCAGTTGTTTTTCAATTTCAACGCCATATCTGGCGGTGGAAAAGACAACTATTACATGAGTGCAAACTCAACGTATAACCTCACTACCTTTGGTAACAATCAACAGCAAAACTGGTTAAACCAGCAATATTGGTCGGCTGCAACTCCTACCAATAGGTTCACAAGGCCTAACTATTCAAATCCTTATGGATATTCATATCCAGATTCAAGATCTTTTGTAAGGCTTCAAGATCTAAGCTTGCAATATTCATTAAACAATAAGCAATTAGATAAGTTGAAATTAAGTGGATTGAGGTTTTATGTATCTGCCAAAAATCCATTGCTTTTCACAAAATGGTTGGGACTTGATCCAGAAAATGGAGGACAATTGGGAAGATCCAATACTGTATTCAGAACAATTAATTTTGGTACCAACTTAAATTTCTAAACGAGTTTTAAAAATAATATATGCAAACGCAATTCAAAAAAATAACAATACTCATTCTTGCAATCGTTCTAGTGATCGGTTGTAAAAAGGATGCAGAATTTCTTACTGAAGTAAGAAAGGATGGACTTACTACAGACAATGCATTGATTACTAAATCACAATTTGATCTTGCCTTAAATACTTGCTACAGACAGCTACAGTACTTCTATAATTCAGCTGATGGCTGGACTGATTATTGGCACCTTGGTGTTAACTTTGATGTGGCAGCAACAACAACCATTTATATTGCTGATCCAGGAGCTCCATGGATTGATTACACAAAAATAAATCCACAAGATGGGCAGTCTTCAAAATGGTGGAGCTGGAATTTTACAGTAGTTAAATATGCAAATACTGTTATCGCTGGTGTAGAAAATAAAGCAGCCAAGTTAACTGCAGATGAAAAGAATACACTATTGGCCGAAGCTCGATTTTTTAGGGCATGGGCTTATCGTAATTTGAACATAGCTTTCGGTGGTGTTCCTATTTTAACGGGTCCAGTGACAGAACCAAAGGTTGATTTCGTTCGCTCTACAGCTGCAGAGTGTAACGCATTTATCAAGCAAGACCTTGAATTTGCAAGGGTTAATCTACCAATCGCATCTGCTGTACCAGGAAGGGTAGTTCGATCAGCAGCTGACCATTTACTTGCTGAAATCAATCTAATTCTAAAAGATTATGATGGTGCTATTGCCGCTGCTACCAGGGTAATTGGTGGATCTGATGGTTCTTATTCTCTGATGAATGCACGATTCGGTGCTAGAAGAAATGAACTTAATACAACAAGAGGTACTGGGGTTCTAACAGACTATTATTGGGATCTTCATGAAATCAACAACACAGATTATCAAATGGGCAACAAAGAAGCCATTTGGGTTGCTCAGTTTGAAAGGGCTGTACCGGGTGGGGGTGTTGCTTATTCGGGTCTTGGAAACTGGATGACTCAAGGTAGGGCATACTGGTCTAGACATTGGTTGTTTGCAAAAGCTGGACATAACAATACCGCTGCTGACAGTATTGGTAGGGGCGCTTCTTTCATAAGAGGTACAGATTATTCGAACTGGAAAATTTGGGGTAATGCAACTGGAGATATTCGTAACAACGAGACCAATATCAGAAGGAACTATTATTTCAATACAAATTTAGCAGCTACAGCCACTCAGCCTGCTTTCAAGAAAGGTGATTTAATTCCTAAATCATTCATGACTGCCGCTGAAGACAGTATGTGGTATTGCTATCCTAACTGGACAAAATTTGGGACAGACAAGCATGCTTCAGGTGATTTTATCTACGGTTATACCAAAGACCAATATGTAATGAGGTTACCAGAAACCTATTTGCTTAGGGCTGAAGCTTATATTGGCAAAGGAGATAAAACAAGTGCTGCAGCTGATGTTAACGTAATCAGGGCACGTGCAAAAGCACCACTTGCAACTGCAAGTGACATGAGCATTGATTATATACTTGATGAGCGTACCAGGGAACTTTATGGAGAAGAATATCGTATGCTAACGCTCATGAGACTAGGTCTTGTTTTTGATCGTGTAAGTAAGCATGGTGGGGCAATTCAAAGTAAAACTGTTACTGCCAAAAATAATCTTTTACCAATTCCTCAATCTGAAATAGATAGGAATATCGGTGCAAAGCTTACTCAGAATCCTGGGTATTGATAAATTAGGGTTTAACTATAAAGCCAATCTTGAAATCTGTAAAAAGATTGAAAAGATTGGCTTTTTTTTTATTCATGAACTTCATTTAATGTACTTTTCAAGTTGAGCCAAAATAAGTTTTATATGAAATATTCAGTCGCTATACTATTTGTTTTTGTATGTTTTTTTACTGCTTCCAAAGCGATTGCACAGCAAGATAGGTTTGCAAAAATTGGTGGTCAAGAATATTCAATGAGGGGTGATCAATTGATTGAACCCAAACCATTGGTTCTTCCAAAAAAAGTTTTGCCAATTGGTATTGCTAGTAATTCACAATTTAAATTTTCTAAAAAAGTAGATTCAAAGGAGGCTTTGAATAAAGAGTTGGATTCAATCCGATCTTACTATGAGCCCTTCATGAAAAATTATGCTGAAATCAGCAAAACGGAAAGAATTAAATTGCCTATTACCAATATGTCTTGGAGGGTTGAAACCGAAGCTGATCAACGCGATTTTGCAAATACCTTGTTGGGAAAGGGGAATTGGGAAAGTGTTGGTATTCCTCATTATGGCCCACCCTTGGGTCATGCTGTTACATACTATTACAAGGAAATGGATCTTAATGAAAAGATGCTTTCTAAGGGAAGTTTGTTTCTCTCATTTAAGGGGGTAGACTATAAAGCAGAAGTTTTTTTCAATGGTGTTTTTTGTGGAATGCACGAAGGTTTTTTTGCACCTTTTGAATTTGATGTAATTAAATACGCAAAGAAAGGTAAAAATAGCATACTGGTGAAGGTGATGAACGAACCAACCACTACAGGTTCAACTGATGATAAAGGAAATTTTGCTGTTGGAAATAAAATTTACGCAGCCGGTGGTCTAGGATATGATGAGCCAATCGAAGGTTGGCATATTTGTCCACCCGCCATGGGGATCTACCAAGACTGCTATCTTGAGGCCCGGTCTACATTGTTCGTGAATGATATTTTTGTAAGATCTCTTCCTGATCAATCAAAAGCTGAACTATGGCTTGAAGTTTATAATTCTAAACTAATTTCTGAAGATATTTCTATTGACCTGTCGTTATTTGGGAGAAATTTCAAGGATACAGTATTCATGAACAAGAGCTTCAAAGCAACCACCACCCAGGTGCCCGGAATCGGGGATATGGTGAAACCTACAGACTGGGTTGAAAAAAGTTTACCCATGCAGTATGGCGTGAATTACATCAGAATCCCTTTTGAAATAAAGAATTTTAGAACTTGGAAGCAGGAACAACCTTGGTTGTATTCATTGCATGTGCAATTAAAAAACAATGCAGATAATATTGTTGATGTAGAATCCAAACATTTTGGAATGCGCAGTTTTACCATGGATACCGTAAATATCCCTAAGGGAAAAATGTATCTCAATAACAATTTTATCAGACTTCGTGGTGCAAATTCCATGGGCTTTGAGCAAAATGATGTCAAAAATAAAAACTGGAACCAACTTAGGGATGATATTCTTCTTGCAAAACTTTGTAACATGAATTTTATCCGATTCACACAGCGCCCCGTTCAATCTGAGGTTTATGATTATTGTGATATGTTGGGGATGTTGAATCAAACCGACCTTCCTCTTTTCGGTGCCATAAGAATCAATCAATTCAAGGAAGTTGTAAAACAGGCAGAAGAAATGGAACGCTTGGTGCGCAGTCATCCTTCTACCGTTGTTGTCACTTACATCAACGAGCGTTTTCCCAATGCAGAGGGGAGTCCTCAACGTAGCTTTTCCAGTCCATCCGATATTTTCAAGATTTTCAGCGCACTTGACCAATCTGTGTTGTTGTCGAACCCCGACCGTGTTATCAAGTCTGGTGATGGCGATTACGACCCACCCGGACCAGGCCTTCCGGATAGCCATTGTTACAATACTTGGTACAATGGACACGCGATGGATTTGGGCAAGTTTCACAAAGGATACTGGCAACTCATAAAGCCTGATTGGTTGTATGGCTGCGGTGAATACGGTGCTGAAGGGTTGGATCCTCTCAATACCATGAAAAAATACTATCCTGCATCATGGCTTCCAAAAGATGCCACAGATGATTTGAGTTGGACAGCAAACAGGATTTCTAAATCTCAAACAAACACCTTTCATTACATGTGGTACCCAACACAAAAGGGGGTCGAAAGTTGGATTGATGCGAGCCAGAATTTTCAGTCATGGGCAGTACAATTTGTAACAGAGGCATTTAGAAGAGATAGCCGAAATGTTTCTTCTGCAGTTCATCTATTTATTGATGCTTGGCCAGCAGGCTGGATGAAGGCAATTATGGATGTTGATAGACAGCCTAAAAAAGCATTCTTTAGTTATCGCGACGCATTAACTCCTCTAATGGTTTCTCTAAGGACAGACCGTTATGCTTGGTATTCAAATGAGAATGCTGAGATTGAAACATGGATTTGTAACGATAAAAATGACGCACCATCCGGGTCTAAAATAATGTATGAAGTAATTGTTGATGGCAAAGTGATTTTAAAGCAAGAAGCAGATGCCTCTATTTCTATAAATAGTGCCAACTACCAGGGACAACTTCAATTTAAAGTGCCGGTCTTAAAAAAGAGGTCAATTGCATTTGTTAAGGTAGGATTATTTGATGCAGCAGGAAAATGTATTCATTATGCAACCCAACAATTAGAAATATTTCCAGCAGCTGAGCAAGTAAAAAAATCGATTTTTGTTTATGGTGAATCTGACAATTTATCAAGGGATTTACAGAAAGAGTCGAAAGCCAACATTGCAAATTCACTGATAGATGCAAAAGTTGTAATTATTGATAATATGCAGCACTATGTAAATAATAAATCAGCGTTGGATGCTTTTGTAAAGAATGGTGGAAATTTACTTTTTTCTGAAATTGCTCCTGGAGAATATTTAATAGGTGAAAAAAACATCTCCGTAAAGCATACCATCATGGGAGAATATTATTTTGCAAATCTTACTGATCGGTTGTTGAAAGACACCCGTTTCAAGGATAAGGATTTCTTTCTTTGGTATGACAAGAAAGTGGGATACATCCAGCCTTTGTTGAAAAATGTGTTCAGGGCTGAAGGGTGGAATCCCATCATCACAACCGGGCTGTGTAACTTTGCAGGAGAGGATCCTGCGGGATACCTCGCTGCGGCAGACTTGTCGTATGGAAAAGGGAAATTCATCGTTTGTGAAATTACTTTGGCCAACAGAATCATGGAAAATCCGGCTGCCTATTCCCTGTTTAAGCAATTGATTAATGAATAAATTTTAAAAATAACATTGTGAAAATTCTCTATTTCTGTACACATTGGGGCAATACTTTGCCTTTCGAAAATTTTTGTAAAAATGTAAAGCTCGCTGGCTATGATGGTGTTGAAATTGATCTGCCTTTTGACAAAAAAGAAAAGGATGTCATCGTGAAAACATTGGAAGGTCATGGCTTGAAATTGATTGCACAATATTGGCAATCTCTTGAAAAAGATTTCAAAACAAATGCACAAAATTATTCGAAACATTTATGCAATCTGGCAGATGCAAAACCTTTTTTAATCAACACCCAAACCGGAAAAGATTATTTTTCTTTTGAACAAAACATGATGCTCATTTCCATTGCTGAAAAAATCAGCGAGGAAACCGGTATTGAAATTGTGCACGAAACACACCGGGGTAAATTTTTATTCAACCTTCCTGTTTTTCAAAAAAGTGTTGAAGCCAATAAAAACATTGCCATAACATTAGATGCATCGCATTGGTGCACCGTGCATGAATCCATGTTAGACGACCAAGAAGAAGCACTCATGCTGGCGCTTCAACATACCCGTCATATTCACTCTAGGATTGGCTTTGAAGAAGGACCACAGGTCAATGATCCGCGTGCTCCAGAATGGAAATCCAGGGTTGAAAAATATTTTTCTTGGTGGGATCAAGTGGTTGCTAATCATCAAAAAAACAAGCAAACACTCACCGTTACAACGGAGTTCGGTCCTGCCCCTTACATGCCCGTGGAGCCCTATACGGAAAAAAGTTTATCTTCTCAATGGGATGTAAACCTGCACATGCTTAACTTGTTCAAGGAAAGATATTTTACCAAATAACCTGATTGTATGAATCGTTTAAAATTGTTTTTGATTTTTTTGTTGATGATGTTTTGTGGAGCTGTTGATGCACAAAAATCAACCATCATTCCTCAACCGAATAAGGTCGATCTTGGTGTTGGAAAGTTTGTTTTCAAGAATGGAATGTCTATTTCCATGGACAAACAAAACAAAGGTTTGATTCTTGCTGCTGAACCGCTGTTACAAAAATTAAAAACAGCTGCTGGTATCAACCTGAAAGTTTCTGATGGGCCCGATACGGGAAACATACAGGTTCAGTTGTCTGATAAAATTCAACATCCACAAGGTTATTTACTTGATGTAAATTCATCCACAATCAAGATTCAAGCTAACAATGCCGTAGGTGTGTTCAATGCAGTGCAAACAATTTTGCAATTGCTGCCGCACCAGATTGAAAGCAATAAAAAAGTGGATAATTTTTCATGGCAGATTCCTGTTGTAAAAATTGATGATGAGCCTGCATTTCAATACCGTGGTTTGATGATTGATGTGGCCAGGCATTTTCTTCCCGTTCCCTTTTTGAAAAAATTGATTGACTTGATGTCGATGCAAAAAATGAACAACCTTCACTTGCATTTGACGGATGATCAGGGTTGGAGAATTGAGATTAAAAAGTATCCTAAACTCACTGCTGTTGGGGGTTTTAGAAACGGCACCATCAAAGGTAAATACCCTGGTACGGGCAGTGACAATGCCACCTATGGAGGGTTTTATACACAAGATGAATTAAGGGATTTGATTGATTATGCTGGTAAAAAATTTATTGAGATTGTCCCTGAAATTGAAATGCCAGGTCATGCCAGTGCTGCCATTGCTGCCTATCCTGAGTTGAGTTGCTTTCCATTAGAGCCAACAGATACTCTTCCCAACATGATGGCAAAAAAATCATTGGAAACCATTGTTAATAAAAAGGGAAAAGTAGTTCAAGAAACATGGGGCGTTTTTCAAGATGTGTTTGCTCCAACAGAATATACCTTCAATTTTTTGCAGGATGTGTTGGATGAAGTGATTGACCTATTTCCATCAAAATTCATCCACGTAGGTGGTGATGAATGTCCCAAAGAATTTTGGAAACGATCTTCTTTTTGCCAGAACCTCATCAAAGAGAACAACCTCAAAGATGAGCACGGACTCCAGAGTTATTTCATACAAAGGATTGAAAAATACATCAACACAAAAGGACGGAACATTATTGGCTGGGATGAAATTTTAGAGGGTGGATTGGCTCCCAATGCCACTGTCATGAGTTGGCGGGGCATTGCCGGTGGCATTGAAGCCGCCAAGCAGGGTCATGATGCCATCATGTCTCCTGTAGATTTTTGTTACCTCAACCTCTATCAATCAGAAGATCCAACAGATTCTATTGCTTGGGGTGGATTGATCAAGTTAAAATCAGTGTATGGGTATCAACCGATACCGGCGGCATTGAATGCAGAACAGGCGAAGCACATCATTGGCGTGCAAGGCAATTTGTGGACGGAATATTTAGGCACGCCGGCATTGGCTGAGTATATGTTGTTTCCCAGGGCAATTGCGTTGGCAGAAGTGGGGTGGACCAAAAGCAGGCCGGCGTTTACAGATTTTACGAACAGGTTGATTCCATTTTTAAGCAGGTATGCCTTGAAGAAGGTGAACTATTCAAAACATATATACGACATCGCCATCAAAGGGAAATTGGATCAACAGAAAAAAGCGATGGAGATTACGGTGGAAGGTGTGCCAAACCAAGAAAATGTATTTTATGCGCTAACATCAAAAGGTGTAGAAACTGCATTGAAGCCTTATTTAGGTCCTGTTCAGATTACTTCGCCTGCAAGGATGACGGTGCAAGTAAAGATGAAAGGCGAGCTAGTAGATCGAGCCACAGCGGATTTTACCGTCAACAAAGCAACAGGACAATCAGTTGTGTTAGAGAAAGAGCCAGCTGCACAGTATTCCAAGGGCGGCAGTGCTGCGTTGGTGAATGGGATTTTAGGAAGCGATGGACGGTTTAACGACAATGAGTGGTTGGGATGGAATGGCGATGATTTTGTAGGAACGGTAAGCTGGGAGAAAAAAACATCGATAAAAAAAGTGGGGTTGCGGTTTTTTAATGCGCCATCAAGTTGGATTTATTTACCAGCTCAGGTTGAATTGTTAGGTTCATTGGATGGCGTTACTTATAAAGTGTTGGGCATAAAAAAAGACTTTGATCCAAAGAAATCAGGTAACCAGCGTGTTGAGTTTGTGGTCAATACAGAGGAGGTGAAATATATTAAAATCAGGGCCAAGAATTTCGGGTTGATACCCAAGGGAGAAAATGGTGCAGGGAATCCGTCATGGTTGTTTGTGGATGAAATAGAGGTTGATTGAGGTGTTTCACTGATAGGTAGGGTAGCGGGTTTGTTGAAAATTCCACAAGATTTGTTTCTTGAAATCATGGGAAACCAGTATGGCCGCTTATAAGTTGCCACACTGGTTTTTTCACCTTTTCAACTTCCTCAAATTAGGATGAAAAGAGCATCATTCAAGGGGTGTTTTTCTAGTCTAGGAATTCGCCTTTGTCCGAAAGTTTTGTCCTGATACGTTTGCTGCCATTTTCCAAGATCAGTTTGTAGACCTTTTTGGATTTATCTGCATCGGAAACGTAATTAACCAGGTAAATGTCTTTTGCAACTGCCCAGCCTGGATATTTATTTGCAACGGCTACTTGCACCACTCTAGGCAGTGCCACATTTTTGAATTTTTCTGCAGAGTGCATCATTTTACCTGTGTTGTCGTAAAATGCAAGAATTTGACCTTCTGGTAAGAAAAAAGATATGAAGTAGCTGTCGTATTCCTCTTCATAGAATTCAGAATTTTTAAGGTCGAAGCTAGCGGCCCTTCGTTCTAGCAGCTTAACAGGTTGTGCTGCACTAGAATCATAAACGGATTTCAGGTATTTGTAATTGAGGCTTAGTACCTTGACTTCCGGCAGTGTTATTTGGCTGAAGGAATTGTTTACAAATCCCAAAACGGACAGGCAACATAGCGTTATCAATTTTAATGTTTTCATAAGAGGGTTTTTTGAATTCTTGGAATAATGATTTTCAAGAGACAAATGTATCATCAAGTTTAGAAGCATAAAATGGCGAATGTCAATTTGAAGTCTGATTGAAATCATTGGGAAGGGGGCGTTAAAGATGATTAGCTAGGAGTAGTTCCCTTGTTAATCAATGATATTGCAGTATGTAGTAAAGTGGGTCTTTACATTTGTTTGTGAGTTAAAAACTATCTATTTTTGCACACCTCGGGGAATTAGCTCAGTTGATAGAGCGTCCCGATGGAATCGGGAAGGTGACTGACGGAAATGAAATAAGGGGAATTAGCTCAGTTGGTAGAGCGTCCCGATGGAATCGGGAAGGTGTCTGACGGAAATGAAACAAGGGGAATTAGCTCAGTTGGTAGAGCGTCCCGATGTAATCGGGAAGGTGACTGACGGAAATGAAATAAGGGGAATTAGCTCAGTTGGTAGAGCGCTTGCATGGCATGCAAGAGGTCAGCGGTTCGAACCCGCTATTCTCCACAGCTTTAAGAGGCTCACAGCGATGTGGGTCTTTTTACTTATAGCCCCTCGGGTTTTGATCCCGACTTTAATATAGAAATCATCAAAATTCAATAGCCTGGGGTTTAAACCCCAGGCTATTGAGAAATACATTCCAGCTTAATTTTCAATGAATTACAAAGACTTTATTAAAAGCGCAGCGAGTGAACTTACCTGAGTGCAGCCAAGCAACTTTACCTGTGAACAGAGAAAGAGCTGAATTGAATCTTATTCATTTCAATTATAAATTGACTTCAATTTAAGTTAAAATAATTGTAGTCAATTTTTGTTTTAAGGAATGATTTTTTATTCCAATTCAATGTTTTATATTTTCAGAATACTAAATAGAAAACGCAAAATCAAATTTTATTAATTTGGAAAAATAATGAATTTTGAAGTCGCAATTTGCGACCTCAAGTCTTAAAATATTTGTTTGGAACACCGATTTTCAATCAAATTATAATTTGGGTTTATTCACTTGTAATCTAAAATC
>JBILHX010000160.1:0-5607 GCA_044350285.1 Chitinophagaceae bacterium
CTCACGGGAGTATTTCGGTTGAATTTAATTAAAATAATTTATTTCTCTTACTGTCTTACCAGCTAGCTTTTGTAACTCCAGGAATTTTTCCTGCTAATGCCATGTCGCGAAACATAACCCTTGAAAGTCCAAAGAAACGCATGTAACCTTTTGGACGACCAGAAATTTGACATCTGTTCTTTAAGCGAACTTTCGAAGAATTTTTAGGAAGTAGATCTAAGGCCTGCCAATCACCTGCTTCTTTAAGAGCAGCACGCTTTTCAGCAAATTTTGCAACCATTTTCTCTCTTTTCCTTTGTCTGGCTTTAACTGATTCTTTTGCCATATTAATTGAGGTATTTTAAAAATTAAGGGGTACCCTTTTAAATACTATTGATCTTTTCTCATGTTTTTGAAAGGCATTCCTAACTCCTTCAACAATTCATATGCCTCTTCATTGGTACCAGCAGTAGTTACAAAAGTAATATCCATTCCTGTAATTTTGGTAATTTTATCAATATCGATTTCAGGAAAGATTATTTGTTCAGTAATACCAAGCGTATAGTTACCTCTGCCGTCAAATGCTTTTTCACTTACACCTTTGAAATCACGAACACGGGGAAGTGATGCAGATAACAACCTATCCAAAAATTCAAACATTTTTACTCCACGTAAAGTAACACGTGTACCAATTGGCATGTGCTTTCTTAACTTGAAATTAGAAATATCTTTTTTAGAACGGGTAGCTTGAGCTTTTTGACCCGAAATGGTAGTCATTTCGTCAATTGCAATATCAATTAGTTTTTTATCAGCAACTGCTCCATTAACACCACGATTTAAGCAAATCTTGGTTAATTTAGGAACTTGCATTACGCTTTTATAGCTGAATTTTTTCATCAATGCTGGTGCAACTTCGGCCTTGTATTTTGCTGCCAGCCTTGGAGTGTAAGATACTGTAGTCATTATTTGATTACCTCCCCTGATTTTTTAGAGATTCGTACTAGTTTACCATTTTCCCTGGTTCTTTTAACCTTTGTAGGAACTTCATTTTTTGTATCCCATAGCATTACATTGCTAATATGTACTGAAGCTTCCTTCTTTACCAAGCCACCTTTGGTATTCTGTGCAGAAGGTTTGGTGTGTCTGGTTACAATGTTTACACCTTCAATTAAGACACGTGTTTTCTCAGGGTATACCTCAAGAACTTTACGCGGCTTTTTGAGATCTTTGTCCTCACCAGTAATAACCACTATGGTATCACCTTTTTTAATATTGAACTTTGGCTTAAATCTGTTGCTCATCTTGATTATTTTATTGCGCAGTAAATACTATATTAAAGCACCTCAGGAGCTAGTGAAATTATTTTCATGTAACCCTTGTCCCTTAACTCACGGGCAACTGGACCAAAAATCCTAGTACCCCTTGGATCGTCTGATTGATTAAGTAAGACAACAGCATTGTCATCAAAACGAATATAAGAGCCATCTTTACGCCTTAATTTATTTTTAGTGCGTACAATAACAGCCTTTGTTACTGTTCCTTTTTTGATGCCACCGGCAGGTATTGCATCCTTAACAGTAACAACAATCTTATCTCCGATTCTGGCGTAATCTTGTCCACTGTTTCCTAATACACGGATACAGAGTACCTCTTTTGCACCACTATTGTCTGCTACGTTTAATCTGGATTCTTGCTGAATCATTTTTTTTTATTTTTATCGGTTTATACCGTCTGGTTAAACAAATGTTCTTACCTGGATAGATAAAGGTTATTTAGCCTTTTCCAAAATTTCAACCAATCTCCAACGCTTTGTTTTGCTCAGAGGTCTAGTTTCCATAATTTTTACAACATCACCAGGTTTTGCCTCATTCTTTTCATCATGAGCGTGGAATTTCGTAGTTTTCTTTACGAACTTTCCATATATCGGGTGTTTAACTTTACGTTCAACAGCAACAGTAACAGTCTTGTCCATCTTATCACTGCTTACTACACCGGTTTTGGTCTTACGAATTTGTCTATCAACCATTTCTTTACTTTTTTCTCTCAACCCGAAGGCTGAATGTTTAATATTGATGCTTTAGCTATCTTGAAATATCAAGCAGTAGCTCTTTTTTTAAATTCTGTTTTTAGTCTAGCAATGTCTTTCCTTAAAGCCCTTATACTCATAGGATTCTCAAGCGGAGTAATTCCGTGTGCAAATTGAAGTTTTTTCAAACGCAATTCATCCTCAACAATCTTAGCTTTTATGTCAGCTTGACTTAATGGCGTTAGACTTTTTAAAAATTCGATTTTCTGTGACATGGTTAAGTTATTTATCTTTCAAACATCTAAGCTACATAATCTCTGCGAACTATAAATTTAGTTCTTATTGGCAGTTTAGCAGCAGCTAAATCAAAAGCTTCTTGAGCTACTTGAAGAGTTACGCCTTCAATTTCGAACAATATACGACCTGGTTCAACTACTGCAGCCCAAAATTCTGGGTTACCCTTACCTTTACCCATCCTTACCTCTGCAGGCTTTCTAGTAATTGGTTTATCAGGGAAAATTCTGATCCAAACATTACCTTCTCTTTTCATAGCACGAGTCAAAGCTTGACGCGCTGCTTCAATCTGTCTGTTAGTCATCCACACTGGTTCAAGTGCTTTTAATCCGAAAGAACCAAATGATAGAGATGTGCCGCGCTTGGCAACTTCTCTGATCCTTCCTTTCTGCATTTTCCTGTGTTTCGATCTTTTTGGTTGTAACATGTTGAAGTATTTATATTGAATACTTGATTTAAAAAATTATTATCCTCTACGTTCTCTACCTGCACCTGCTCCACCGCCTCTTCTATCTCCACCACCTCTTCTATCATCACCTCTTCTGTCGTCTCTACGTGGTTCTCTTCTTTCGCCACCAGGTCCATCAGATTTAACACCGCTTATGATGTTTGGATTCAAATCACGCTTTGTTAATACTTCTCCTTTACAAATCCAAACCTTAATGCCAATTTTTCCATAAACAGTTTGCGCGAAAACTGAGGCATAGTCAATATCCATTCTGAAAGTATGCAATGGAACTCTACCTTGCTTAATTTCTTCCGAACGGGCTATTTCAGCACCACCTAAACGTCCACCGGCTTTAATTTTAATACCTTCCGCGCCCAAACGCATGGTGGAAGCTATTGCCATTTTAATAGCGCGTTTGAAATTGATACGATTTTCTATTTGTTTTGCGATGGTTTCGCCTACAATCATTGCGTCCAACTCAGGCCTGCGGATTTCAAGTATGTTGATTTGAACATCATCTTTACCTGTTAATTTCTTAAGCTCTTCTTTAATCCTATCAACCTCTCCACCACCTTTACCAATAATTATACCAGGTTTAGAAGTATGGATGGTGATGATTAATTTATTTAAAGTACGTTCAATAACGATCTTTGAAATTCCACCTTTGTTGATACGGGCATTTAAATAACTGCGAATTTTTGTATCCTCGATCAGCTTGTGTGCATAATCTTTTTTGCTTCCGTACCAGTTGCTCTCCCATCCGCGGATGATGCCTAACCTGTTACCAATTGGATTCGTTTTTTGACCCATTATTAATGTATTTGAAAATTTTCTTTAAATGTTTGTGTCAACAATAACTGTTACATGATTGCTTCTCTTTCTCATACGGTATGCACGTCCTTGAGGCGCTGGTAGCATTCTCTTGATACTGCGTGCACCATCAACAAAAATTGTTTTGACAACCAAGGCTTCTACATTGGCGGCTTCATTTTTTTGTTTCCAATTACTCACGGCAGACATGATGAGCTTACGAAGTGGAATGGCACTGTGTTGTGGATGATGCTCCAAAATCGCAACTGCATTCTCTACTTTTAGTCCACGAATTAAATCTGCGAGTAAACGCATTTTACGTGGGGACGTTGGATGATTTTTTAATTTTGCTACTGCTTCCATATTATTAATTTAATGCTTCTTGACAAAAGTCAGAAAAACAAGATTTAAACTTTCTTACTTGAATGGCCTCTGAAATTTCTAGTTGGAGAAAACTCACCCAATTTATGTCCTACCATGAATTCAGTTACATATACAGGTATGAATTTGTTTCCGTTATGAACAGCGAAAGTGTGCCCTACGAAATCTGGAGTTATTGTACTACGACGACTCCAAGTTTTTACGACAGTTCTTTTTAATTTACCATCATTCATTGATTCCACTTTCTTCTCTAATTTGACCGCAACGTACGGACCTTTTTTTATTGAACGAGCCATAATGTTTGTTTCGAGTTATGTGTTCTTTTCTGATTACTTATTTTGCTAATTTTTTTCCATCTCTTCTTTGGATAATCAGCTTATCGCTTCCCTTCCCAAGTGTTCTGGTTTTTTCTCCCTTAGCATACTTACCAGTTCGGCTACGAGGATGACCACCTGATGACCTACCTTCACCACCACCCATTGGATGATCTACTGGATTCATAGCAACACCGCGGGTACGTGGACGAATACCTCTCCAACGATTTCTACCGGCCTTACCCATGCTTTGAAGGTTATGGTCAGAGTTCGCAAGAACACCAACTGTAGCAGAACAATTCACTAAAACCTTCCTTAACTCACCTGAAGGCATTTTAAGAACTGCGTACTTCTCTTCTTTGTTAGTCAATTGAGCTGAAGATCCTGCACTTCTTGCAAACTTTCCGCCTTGACCAGGTTGCAATTCAATGTTGTGAACATTGGTACCAAGTGGCATATTCTTTAGAAGTAGAGCATTCCCTATTTCAGGTGCAACAGTTACTCCGCTTTCAACAGTCATACCAACTGTTAAACCTTGTGGTGCAAGTATGTAACGTTTTTCACCATCAGCATAATGTAAAAGAGCAATAAATGCTGTTCTATTAGGATCGTATTCTATTGATGCAACTTTTGCAGGAATATCATGCTTATTACGCTTGAAGTCAATGATACGGTACATTTTTTTATGTCCCCCACCAATATAACGCATAGAACGACGACCTTGAACATTACGTCCACCAGTTGATTTCACCTTATCTAGAAGTGACTTTTCAGGGGTAGATGTAGTAATCTCAGCATAGGCATTTCCTATTCTCCACCTGGTTCCCGCTGTAATGGGTTTGTACTTTTTTAGTGCCATTTTTTTATTTTTTTCCCTGAGGGTTTCTTTTCAATTATTCTTAGATGGTTGTGTAAAGATCTATTGCTTCACCTTTAGTTACAGTTACGTAAGCTTTTTTATAACCTGGCTTTCTTCCACTAATAACGCCAGCTTTTGTCATTCGGCTTTTACTTTTTGCAGGTGATACAGCAGTTCTTACATCGTCTACACTAACACCATAGAAATCTTCTACTGCCTTCTTAACTTCCAATTTGTTTGCAGCTCTTGCAACTCTGAAGCAATAAACTCCGCGCTTTTCTGAAAGCTGATTGGCTTTTTCAGATAAAATTGGTTTGAGCAGAACATCAGCAAGTTTCATATCTCTTATTTAAATTATTAATTGTTTCCCGTATTCCGGTTATATTAAGCTTCTACTACTTCTTCTTCTTCAGAAAACATCTTTGCTGCAGATTCAGAAAGAATAAGAACATCAGCGTTAACCAAGTCATAAGTATTTATGTCTGACAACAATGTA
>JBILHX010000162.1:0-5590 GCA_044350285.1 Chitinophagaceae bacterium
GGATACAATGCAATTGATGGAAAAGTTTCTGTTTATGATATCCAAGCTACCATTTTAAACCAACTTGGTTTTAACCATGAAAATCTAACATACCAGTTTCAAGGAAGACCCTTCAGGCTAACAGATGTTTTTGGGAAAGTCATAGATCCAATAATCGCATAAAAGTATAACATGAGAAGAAGAGATTTTTTAAAAACTACATCAATTGCTTCAAGCTCTTTGTTGGTGCCGATTGTAGAAGATTACAACAAGCCATTTTCTGAAGGAAATCCAACCGATTTATTCATCATGGCTACTGATTGGGGGTTTAAAGGTGATATTTTTCAGTTTTGTGAGGCTGCAAAAAATGCAGGTTATGATGGAATTGAAGTATGGGTTCCCACAACTCCTACTGGAATGAAATCTTTGTCTGAAGCCGTTGTAAAAAATAACTTAAAGCTTGGTCTACTTGCAGGTGGAAGTGACAAAGATTTCATGATTCATAAATCCCAATTTCAAAAAGGTGTTGAATCAGCAATCTCATTAAATCCCGTTTACATCAATTGTCATTCCGGAAAAGATTACTTCGCTTTTGAGCAAAATAAAGAACTTGTTGATTTCACAATCAAAAGGTCATCTGAATCAAATGTTCCCATTTACCACGAAACACACCGCGGTAGGATGTTATTTGCAGCCCATATTTCTAAGAATTTCATCGAGAAAATTGAAGGTCTTAGGCTAACATTAGATATTTCTCATTGGTGTAATGTCCATGAAAGCTTGTTGACTGACCAAAAAGACACAATCGATTTAGCATTATCAAGAACAAATCATATTCATGCGCGTATTGGACATGCCGAAGGGCCTCAGGTTAACGATCCTCGTGCACCTGAATGGGCTGATGCCGTTAAAGCACATTTCTCTTGGTGGGATCAGGTTGTTAAGAGGAGACGAGCAGAAGGAAAATTTGTCACTTTCCTAACAGAATTTGGTCCCCCTAACTATTTACAAACCCTTCCGTATACCAATCAACCCGTTGCTAATCAATGGGATATCAATGTTTATATGATGCAATTGCTTAGGAAGCGTTACAGTTAATTTCTATATAATGATTACAGAATTCATAGGAAGATTTCACCCAGTCTTCGTGCATTTACCGATTGGGATTTTCGTTATTGTTGTTGCCATGGAATTTATGGGGAGAACAAAGCGTTTTTCTCATCTGCTCTTCTCCATTAATTTCATGTTGCTCATTGGGGTAATAACAGGTGTCTTTTCGCTTGTTACAGGGTATCTTTTGTCATTGAACGATTCAAACGAAAGTACTGCGGTTAGCCAACATAAATGGGTGGCAATTATTACCGTCATCATGTATCTGGGTTATTATTTTTTACGTCAGTTCATCATTGATAAAAAAGGAATTCAAACCACAATACTGATTCTGCTGCTTGTCATGATAACTATAACAGGCCATCTTGGAGGAACAATTACACACGGTGAAGGTTATCTGACGTCTGGGTTAAATAAAAAAGTGGAAAAAAACATCATTCCCACCGCTGCAAAATTAGAAAACATTCAAGATGCCAAGTTATATGAGGATGTTGTTTTGCACACCATGACACAAAAATGCGTGCAATGCCATGGGGCAGATAGACAAAAAGGAATGCTAAGGTTGGATGGAAAGGAATGGATATTAAAAGGCGGTAAAAATGGAGCTGTCATTGATATTAAGTCTCCTGAAAACAGTGAAATCCTAAAACGAATACAGCTTGCACAGAATGATGAACATCACATGCCTCCGAAAGACAAGGATCAATTATCGGATGAAGAACTGGTGTTATTAAAATGGTGGCTTGTTGGTGGTGCTGAATTTGATAAAAAAGTTGCTTTGATTAAGAAAGATTCAAAAATTGAAGCCGCGCTAAAATCTTTCCACCAGAAAATCAAATCTGAAGCAACTACTGAAGTTGTTCGTGAAACTGTAAATGCAATTTCTTCAGCAACCAAGCTAAAACTAGAACAAGCTGGTTGGGTTTTATCTCCATTATCTGCTACAGAAAATTATGTCAGGGTGGTTGGGTTTAATCTTCAGATTCCGCTCAATGAAGCATTGAAGGAGCTAACGCAAATAAAAACCCAAGTTGCAGAACTGAAACTCAGTTTTAAAAATATTTCGGATACGAATATTGTGGTATTGAGGGATTTCAAAAATCTTGAAAAACTGTGGCTAGACCACACGTTGATAACGGATAAATCTTTACCATTGATGAATGGTTTTTCGAAATTGACTTACCTGAATCTTTCCAATACAGCGGTAACAGCAAAAGGGCTTTCATTATTGAATCCAAACTCAATGATAGAAAAGATTTATGTATTCAATTCTGGCATACAAAAAAATGAACTAACCTCAATATCAAAAAAAATGACCCACACTTCAATAGTTTCGGCAAGTGATTCAATGGAATTTGTTCCATCAGACACATTGTTTATTAAAAAATGAGGCTAATGGGCAATTCTTCTAAATTGGCTAAGCAATATCAATTGGTTTTTTGCCCTGTTATAATTGTTGAGTTCGTAAGCTATTCCATAATATGAATCGTTGTTTAAGAAGTCAGTCAAGAACCTTAATGCTTGCATGTAAATCATAAATTCACCCGCATAGGGAATTTGTGATTGTTCTTCATCCGTCATTTGGTCTTGCATATTGTCTAGATACCCTTCCACAAGCGCTTTATAAAAGGCAGGTCGTGCATTGATTTTTTCAAAATCGGTTTCTTCTTCATTTGCAGAGGAAAGGTATGTCCTGAACATATCACCCAAATCACTGATAAAATATCCTGCCATGACAGTGTCTAAATCTATGACACAAACTCCCATACCTTGCTTATTAAACAATACATTGTTGATTTTAGTATCGTGGTGGGTTACGCGTGTTAAAAATGAGGATGATTGTAGGATGGCTAAATATTTTTCTACAATGGCATAATCATTCTTTAGTTGATTGATTTCCTTCTGCGCAAAATACATTCTTTCTTTATTTCCATGTTGCAATGCATCCAAGAATTGATTCCATCTAAAATTCAAGTCATGAAACTGGGGAATGGTTGGATTCAATAAATTTGCATCAAAATCTTTGAAAGCAGCTGTAAATTTGCCAAACTGGAAGGAGGCTTCATAAGCCTCTTCTGGCGTACTACAAGAATTTATTGAGTGAGACCCTGCAACAAATGGAGTAAGCCTGAAATACCGCCCATTTTCCACTACATAAGAGGCTCCTTGAATAGTATGTTGGGCCATTGGAAAAAAAACTTCCTCAGATTCTTTTTCAAGAAAGCTGGAAAGCATTTCCAAATTTGATGCAATGGTTTCGGGAGATTTAAACACCGCTGTATTTAATTCCTGCAAGATGTATTTGGATTCATTGTTTTTTGATACCAAATATGTGCCATGAATAAGACCGTCTCCAAATTTATTGATTTCATACCCAGGGGCATCCATAACAAATTGGCTAAATATATTGCTAAGATCCATCATAATTAGTAGAGTACCCTTACCTTGACAGTGCCTTTTACAAGCTTCAACAGGTCGGATGCATTTTTTGAAAGTTTTTTATCCAAATCGAGAACGACGTATCCAATTTCATCATTTGTTTTTAGGTATTGTCCCAATATGTTGATGTGATGTTCAGACAATGTGCTGTTGATTTCAGATAAAACACCTGGAACATTGCTATGGATATGAAGTATTCTATGGGTTCCTTCTTGAGGTGGTAAACTCATTTCAGGAATTGTATGCGACCCTGTAGTGATGCCCATTTCAAGGTATTGATACAGTTTCATGCTTACATCTTCCCCAATATTCAACTGTGCTTCTTCTGTAGAGCCCCCAATATGAGGTGTTAAAAGCACGTTCGAAATATTTTGCAGTGGGGAGCTAAAAGGATCGCCATTTTTTTCTGGTTCAGCAGGAAATACATCGATGGCAGCACCACTGAGATGCCCATCTTTTAATGAGTTTGCCAATGCATCTAAATCAACGACTTC
Organism: Chitinophagaceae bacterium; assembly: GCA_044350285.1. Classification (GTDB taxonomy): domain Bacteria; phylum Bacteroidota; class Bacteroidia; order Chitinophagales; family Chitinophagaceae; genus Pollutibacter. The sequence continues at coordinate 4,023 of JBILHX010000162.1, forward strand.
TCCCCTAGCGTAGTTAATTAAAATGGAGCCTTTTTTAAAATATTTTAGGATTGATTTGTTGATAAGATTTTTAGTAGCAACATTCTCTGGTATATGTAAAGTGATGATGTCAGATTTGGAAACTACTTCTTTTATGGATTTTTTCGAAATTGCATTTCCCAAAGGAAGTTTAGTGACAACATCATAAAAAATCACTTTCATCCCCAAAGCTTCCGCCAAAATACTAACCTGCGATCCAATACTTCCGTATCCAATAATACCCAAGGTTTTCCCCCTCAATTCATAGCTACCTTTTGCTTCCTTGAACCATTTCCCTTCATGGGCTGCCTTATTTTTATCAATGATTTTTCTAATAAGAATGATTGATGCGCCAATTACCAATTCAGCAACAGAACGGGTATTGCTGTAAGGTGCATTAAACACAACAATACCTTTTTTTCTTGCTGCATTCAAATTTACTTGATTGGTTCCAATGCAGAAACATCCGATTGCTTGGAGTTTAGGGGCATTTGCAAGAACCTTATCCGTTATTTGTGTTTTGGACCGGATTCCCAACAAATGAACATTTTTAACCTCTTGGATCAATTGCTCTTCAGAAAGTGCACCTCCAATTTTTTTGATGTCGGTATAACCATTGTCGCGAAATAATTGAATGGCAGCATCACTGATGTTTTCTAAAAAAAGAATTTTAATCTTGTCTTTCGGATAACTTGTTGAATGTAAAATAGCCATCTATATTTGCTTAGTTTTAGCAAATTTAACAACTTTATCATTCTAGCACTTAATTTGAAGCAAGAGATGCGAAAACTCATCATATTCATTCTATTATTTATATTTTTTGTGCTGTCTTTCTATGCGATTGACAGCTACATGCAAAAACCAAAAGAGGTTGTAACATCAACAGAACCTGCTGTTGTAGAAATTCCAACAGAGTTCACAGAATCTGAAAAAGAACTTTCTCATGCAAGCAAAAGATTTTACGATGAGTATCTGTTGAGTACAAAATTCAATGGAGCCATGCTCGTTGCTAAAAACGGAAGAATTGTTTTTGAAAAATACAATGGCCTAACAGAAATCCAAAAAGGAAAGCCAATAGATGCCAATATGTCATTCCACTTGGCTTCGGTTTCAAAAACATTTACGGCCATGGGTATATTAAAACTTTGGCAAAATAACCTGCTAAACATTGATGACCTCGTTTCAAAATACCTTCCAGGTTTTCCTTATTTGGATATTACGTTGAGAGACCTGTTATCACACCGCAGTGGATTGCCCAATTATGTCCATTTCATGGAATCACTTAATTGGGATACAAAGACTGCCTTAACCAATCAGTCCCTGTTTGATTTCATGGTAAATAATTACAACAAACTAAAGGCGGGGAGACACAATGCATACTTTGACTATTGCAATACCAATTATGCGTTGCTGGCGCTTGTCATAGAGAAAGTGAGCAATCTCACTTATGCGGCCTATTTAGACAACACATTCTTTAAACCATTGGGGATGGAGCATACCTTCGTTTACTCGCCTGAAATGCAAGAAAACGTAATGCCATCTTTTAAGTT
>JBILHX010000161.1:0-5590 GCA_044350285.1 Chitinophagaceae bacterium
CCATGTTATGTTGTTCCATATTTCCACAATAGTTAACCAATTAATTGTGTTAGGATATTTACGAAGCAAGTTTAAATCGGTTGGCAGAAACATACGAACAGATTGATAATATTCTTTCAACCCACTTTTAACGCCATAAAATTCATATTGAACGCGTGCCTTCACAGTGCCAGAAGCATCAGCCCAAGAATCATTGATATTGTATAGCAACACTTTGTTTGAAGCGTTTAAGGGATCTTGAACCAAGCTTGCAGATCGTTTTGACAAATCCCCTCCATTGTAATTAAAATATGGCTGAGAGGATAAAATACTACCAGACAAAGCATCCCAACTGTTATTTGTCCCTAACAAAGCATCCTTCCCAATTATTTTTTCAGTAGTGGAACTATTGGGAACAATGCTGCAAGGAATTTCAAAATTTGATTGAAACATCAAGGACCCTTTCAATGTGGTGGGGTCAATTAATGTCCCTGGAGGTGAAGGTGGGACAACAGTGGTTGGATTTGGCAAGGTTGATTTGCTGCAACTGATTGTTGCAAAAATTGTGAATGATAAAATTCCACTTAGTAAGTAATTCATGAAATATTTTTTAAGTCTGAATAGAGAGATTCGTTTTATCTGTGGAAATGCAGTTGATTCTTTTTATTTAAAAAATCAAATACTCATTGCTTCCTGAAACTTTTTAAAGTTCATATTTATCAAACAAAAATTGTTCCTTTCATGTATAACTTACCTGTTCCACTGATCTCAATTCGTTCACCCAAATATCTACATGAAAGTTTCCCACCGCGTGCTGACACTTGTAAGGCATCCATTTCATCCTTACCAAGCACATCTTTCCAATAGGGAATCAAGGTTGTATGAGCAGAACCTGTAACAGGATCTTCATCTACACCTGATTGCGGACCGAAAAATCTTGAAACAAAATCCACCTCCTCTCCCTTTGCTGTAACGATTACACCCCGTGCATCTATAAGAGAAATATTGTTGAAATTTGGAATCATTTTTCTTACTTCATCTTCACTAGAGAAAACAATCATGTAATCATTCCTACCTCTAAAAGCCTTCAGTGGGGAATCCTTGAAACATGATTTTATTTCCTTGGAAATGGTTACTTCATGAATTTCATCGGTTGGAAAATTCAACGTGAGCAAATCCCCCTCTTTCGTTACGACCAATTCACCACTTCGGTGAGAATGGAAAGTGATGGTGTTGCTTGAATATCCAAGGAGATTAAACAACACAAAAGCTGAAGCCAGCGTGGCATGCCCGCATATGTCAACTTCAACGGTTGGAGTAAACCAACGTATTTCGTACACATCATTTGATTTGACAAAGAAAACCGTTTCAGAAAGGTTGTTTTCCAATGCAATATTTTGCATCAAGGTTTCATCAACCCAACCATCAAGCGGCACAACAGCAGCGGGATTCCCCTTGAATAGTTTGTCTGTAAAAGCATCTACCTGATAAATAGTAAGTTCCATTTGGTATTTTTATCCTTTTAATATTGCATCAATTTGCGTCAATTCATCACCCGTAAATGCAATATTATTCAACGCATTAAATGCATCTTGAACATGGGAAACCTTGCTTGCTCCAATCAATACAGAAGTAATTCGGTCATCCCTCAACAACCAAGCCACAGCCATCTCTGCAAGTTTTTGTCCCCGCGTAGCTGCAAAATCATTCAGCTTGCTAATAATGCTTACCTTCTCTGCAGAAATTTGTTCGGGTGATAACGACGGATGTCTTGAAGCCCTTGAATTTGCCGGAATACCGTGAAGGTATTTATCTGTTAACAATCCTTGTGCCAATGGTGAGAATGCGATGCATCCCACTTTATTCTGTTCCAGAACATCCAACAAACCTTCTTCAGCGGTTCTTACAAACATTGAGTACTTGGGTTGATGAATGATGCAAGGTGTTCCAAGTTGACGAAGAATATCAAAAGCTTGCTGCGCCAAATCTGGAGGGTAGTTGGATAGTCCAACATAAAGGGCCTTCCCTTGCCTTACAATCAAATCCAATGCTGTCATGGTTTCCAACAACGGAGTATTGGGATCAGGACGGTGATGATAGAATATATCGACATATTCTAATCCCATTCTTTTTAAGCTTTGGTTCAAGCTGGCAACCAAATATTTCTTGCTTCCCCAATCTCCATAAGGACCATCCCACATGGTAAAACCAGCTTTTGTAGAAATAATCATTTCATCACGGTAGTTGCCAAAACCATCGCGGAGAATTGCACCAAAATTGGTTTCTGCACTGCCTGCTGGCGGACCATAATTATTGGCTAAGTCAAAGTGGGTAATACCCAAATCGAAAGCTGTATAGAGAACATTTTCAAAATTCGAACGCAAGTCAACATGCCCAAAATTATGCCAAAGTCCGAGGGATATTGGAGGAAGAAGCAATCCGCTGTTTCCACATCGGCGGTAAGTTAAGTTCTGATAACGATTTTGATTGGGGTTGTACATCATTTTTAATTTTAGCTATATTGAAAATTACAGAATTATTTCTCAAACCAATGCATCACACAATATTTCAATTGGATGCTTTGCCAAAACGCCAGTGCCGTCTTTAATTTGGTGCCTGCAACTTGTTCCTGAAGCAACAATTGAAGAAGTGGATGACATATCACGCACTGCGGGGAAGAGAACAAGTTCGCCAATTTGCATAGACAAATCATAGTGTTCCTTTTCATATCCAAATGATCCTGCCATGCCACAACAACCGGAATTGATCAAATTAACATGATAATTTTCCGGCATCGAAAGTGCAATTTTTGAGAACTTCATGGAAGACATTGATTTTTGGTGGCAGTGACCATGTAAGCTGATTTCCTTGTGTTCTTTTGTAAAAGACGACTTGGAAATATTTCCTTTGGCAATTTCCTGCGCAAACCATTCTTCAAAGAGAAAGCAGTTGTTTGCAATAGCAATGGCTGATGGTCGCATTTCTTCAGGGACAAGATCGATGTATTCATCCCTGAAACCCAGTATGGCAGAGGGTTCTATACCGATGAGCGGTTTGTCACTTGAAATGATGTCCTTCAACAATTCCACATTTTTTATTGCAATTTTTTGAGCATCACGCAACAAACCTTTTGACAACAAAGCCCTTCCACTTTCAACATGTTTTGGAACAATAACCTTGTATCCCAATTGAGTCAAGAGTAAAAAAAGTTTTTTACCTATGTGAACATCATTGTAGTTTGTAAATTCATCGCAAAACAAATAAACAGTTCGCTCTTGATTGACAACCGCTGTTTGTTTTTTATACCATTCCAACAATGTTTGATTGTGGAGCAAAGGCATGGTTCGTTTGGGATGAAAGCCTACAAAAATATTCAATAAATTTTTGAAAGCAGTAGACTGAGAAATGCTGTTGTATAAAGAAGGCGCAAAAGACGCCAATCTCATTTGTGTTGAAAATCCACCAATCATTCTGGTTCGAAAAGGTACCCCATGTTTGTCATAAAAACCTTGCATGAATTCACCCTTCATTTTCGCAACATCAACACTAGAGGGACATTCAGACTTGCAGGCTTTACAGGAAAGGCAAAGATCTAGAATCTCTTTAACCTCTGTATCAGCAACAACATTATTCTGTTCGTTTGACAAATACTGTCGAAGTATATTTGCTCTTGCTCTGGTGGTGTCACGTTCGCTTCTTGTAGCCATGTAGCTTGGGCACATCGTTCCGCCTGACACAGCTGTTTTTCTGCAGTCACCAGAACCACTGCATTTCTCTGCCAAGCGGAGAAAGCTTTCTTGTTGGGAAAAATCATAAACAGTTTTTTTGGGAACAGAAACCTTGTCTACTTGGTATCGCAAAAAACTATCCATCGGAGGCGTATCAACGATTTTCCCTTTGTTAAAAATCTCTTGAGGATCGAATATTTTCTTTACTTGCTTGAATAAATTGTAAACGGAATCACCCATCATCAAAGGAATAAATTCACCGCGCAATCGACCATCTCCATGCTCGCCAGAAAGCGAACCTCCAAAAGATTTGACCAACAAGGCCGTATCATGCAAAATCATTCTGAAGAGTTCCCTACCCTTTGCGGTTTTCAGGTTTAGGATTGGTTCTACATGGAGCTCTCCGGCACCTGCATGTGCATACATTGCATATTGTACTCCGTGGCTTTGCAATAGGGCTTCTAATTGTCTAATGTATGCAGGAAGGTCTTTAGGAGCGACAGCACAATCTTCAATGAGATTTACAGGCCTAGCATCCCCTGGCAAGTTTCTAAGCAGCCCCAATCCTGCTTTTCTTATGTCCCAGGCATTTTTACATTGAGCGTCCTTTAAAATTGGGTATGCATATCCAATTTTTTTTTCTGTTAACACCCTAATCAACGCTGCAGATTTATGGAGTAGTTTTTCATTAGATTCTTCCATAAACTCAACCATTAGAATGGCTTTTGGTTTGCCAGAAATGAATGAATGATCCACACCCAGTTCCTGATCTTTCTGTGCAAAACCCAAAATAAAATCATCCACCAATTCTGAAGCGGAACAGCCGTAGTCCAATGCAATTATATTTGCCAACAACGCATCATGAATTGATTCCGTGTGAACAGCAACCATTGATATAAATTCTTGGGGAAGCTTGATTAATTTCAATTTGGCTTCGGTAATAAAGCAGAGCGTACCTTCAGAACCCGCTATCAATTTACTCAAATTGATTTTTTCATCTTCTTTGCGGCAATACATATCCAACAAAGAGTCCAACGCATACCCTGTATTTCTGCGTTTGATTTCTCTCGAAGGAAATCCAGCATTGATATCGAGTTGACTTTGAGGGTCAACCAAGATTCTGTTTAAATTTTTGTACACCTGATTTTCAAATGAATTTCCAATGCATTTTTGGTTGAATTCATCTTTAGAGATATCGGAAAAAATCACCTCACTGCCGTCTGCTAAGATGGCCTTTATTTCAACCAAGTTCTCTCTTGTTGAACCCCAAATGATCGAATGCAAACCACAGGAATTATTTCCGATCATCCCGCCAATCATTGCACGGTTTGATGTAGAGGTTTCAGGACCAAACATCAAACCAAATGGCTTGAGATGAGCATTGAGGTCATCGCGAATTACACCGGGCTGCACCCTGACCCACTGTTCGGTTTCATTTACTTCCAGAATATGTGTAAAGTGTTTGGAGATATCAACAACAATACCATTCCCAACAACCTGTCCGGCCAAAGAAGTACCCGCGGCCCTTGGGATTAACGTTTGATTCGTTTCACCTGCGAAATGAATCAGTTTTTTTATATCCTCTATTGTTTTGGGAAGTGCAACGGCAGAGGGCATTTCTTGGTATTCGGAGGCATCATTGGCATATACCGTACGCATAGCTCGGTCCAAATTAGACTCTTTGTGGTAAATCTCACCAGAGAAATTGTCAATCATTGTGTTGATTTCAAAAGCTTAAGTTAAAGATATTAGTCGAAAAAGCTACAAGGTCACAACAGCACCAGTACGAACACTCTCGTCGCAAGCAAATGCAATGCGCAAGCTATTTACAGCATCTTCTACATGTTCAGTAAGGTCGATATCTTCTTTGATGGCTTTGAGAA
>JBILHX010000163.1:0-5522 GCA_044350285.1 Chitinophagaceae bacterium
TACCCTTTCGTTTTATAAATTACATTTACTGGTTTCTACTTATTTATTTACTCGCAGCCCTTGCATGGTGGTACATAGAATTGGTTCAACAAAATGAACTGATGCATTCCATGCAAAAGACCCAGATACTTCAATCTGCAATTCCCAATGCAGATAATTTGCTTATCCGAATTGAAGATGAACGTGTGCGGAATGCAAAACAGTATGTTGGAGAGGGCTTGACTTTTTTAATCATAACCATTTTAGGTGCCATCTTTGTTTATGGCGTTGTAAGGCGTCAATTTCGTTTGCACATGCAACAAAGAAATTTTATGCTGGCTGTAACCCACGAACTGAAAACTCCCATTGCCGTCACAAAGCTTAGTCTCGAAACATTGAAAAGACACAAGCTTGACGAACAAAAAAAAGATGAAATTCTTACCAATGCAATAAATGAAACCGATCGCCTAAATTCCTTGTGCAACAATATTTTGTTGAGCGCACAACTCGATGCTGGCGGATATAAAATGTCAAAGCAGGATTTTGATTTTACAGACATGACTTTATCCGCAGTAAATGAATTCAAGAAAAGATACCCCAAAAGGATTTTTGAATTTGATGTTCCCCCCCATATTTTTTATCATGGTGAAGAGTTTTTGATTCGACTGGTTATCAATAACTTGTTGGAGAACGCCGTTAAATATACCCCCGCAGATAAACCAATTGCGGTTTCAATCGAAGTGAATGACATAAAAAAGTCATTGATACTTAAGGTAGCTGACTTAGGTCCAGGTATTCCAGAAAAGGAAAAAGAAAAAGTGTTTGAAAAATTTTATCGCATTGGAGATGAAATGAAAAGATTAACCAAAGGAACAGGCTTGGGCTTATTCTTGAGCAAAAAAATCATCGAAGATCACCAAGGCTACATGAAAGTAGAGAACAATATCCCAACTGGATCTGTTTTTATAGTACGTCTACTAAAATAAATACAATGTCTCAAGAAAACAAAACATCAATCCTTATCGTAGAAGACGAAGAAAGTCTTCAAGGCGCATTAAAGCTCAACCTTGAGCTTGAAGGATACGAAGTTACCTGTGCCGATAATGGGTCCATCGCTTTGAAAAAAGTTGATGAAGAGTATTTTGATTTAATTCTTCTTGATGTCATGCTCCCCGAAATAGATGGGTTTGATGTTTGTGAAAACATTAGGCTGAAGAATATCGATACGCCAATCTTAATGTTGAGCGCCAAATCAGGAAGTGCAGATAGGGTAGCTGGGTTAAAACGCGGTGCCGATGATTATCTAACCAAACCTTTTAATCTTGAAGAACTGCTGTTAAGGGTTGAAAAACTCATTGAAAAAAACAAGAAAATCCAAGAAAAATCGAGCATCGGGCAATATTACGAGTTTGGTGGAAATTCAATCGATTTCAGGGCTCAACTCGCAATCAATAGGAACGGCGATGCTATCAAACTCAGCAAAAAAGAAACCATGTTGCTAAAATTAATGATGGAATATAAAAATGAAGTTGTTTCTAGGGAAAAAATTCTTCAGGCAGTATGGGGGTATCAAGTTTTTCCCACAACAAGAACAATTGATAATTTCATTTTAAATTTTAGGAAATACTTTGAAATTGACCCGAAAGAACCCATTCATTTTCATTCAGTTAGGGGAGTGGGGTATAAGTTTAGTGAGGGGAATTAAAATTAAAATGAAGAATGAAAAGTGAAGAATGAAGCAGCTTTTAGAAAAATATTGAACAGAGATCAGCATAAACTTTAATAAAAATATTCAACATGAACGTCCTCATAACAGGAGCTTCTAGAGGCATTGGAAAGGAACTCGCGCTGCATTTTGCAAAAGAAGAGGCTTCTCTTTACTTGTGTTCAAGGGACATGGGAAAAACAATTCAATGGCAACAGGAGTTGATGGAAAAGTATAAGATAAAAGTGGTTAGCTTCAATGTAGACCTAGGAGATGCAGAAGAAACAAAAGCTTTTGGGGTACAACTCTTAGATGCAGTAGAACATATTGACATACTGATTAACAATGCAGGGGTTTATGAACCAGGAAGTATTCACAATGAGCCAGAAGGACAATTGGAGAAAATGATTTCAGTGAATCTATATTCTGCATACCACCTAACGAGGGTTGTGGTGCCAAGGATGATAGAAAGGAAGTCCGGACATATATTCAACATGTCTTCCATTGCAGCCCTAAAAGCCTATCCAAATGGAGGCTCATACAGCATCAGTAAATTTGCCTTAACCGGATTCAGCAAGAACCTAAGGGAAGAGTTGCTGGAACATGGTATTAAAGTTACCACCGTATATCCTGGGGCCACCATGACGAGCTCATGGGATGGGTCGGGTATCGATCCTAATAGAATTATGGAATCCTCAGATATCGCTAAAATGATTGTTGCTGCTAGTAAGCTGTCACCTCAAGCTTGTGTTGAAGACATGGTGATAAGACCGATATTAGGAGACCTGTAAAAATGAAAAGTGAACAATGAAAAATGAAGAATCAAACAGCCGGTTAATTGTTGAGCAACTAAATACAGTTGAAGAGGATGAGATTTATCATGTATTTATCAATAGCCTGGGGTTTAAACCCCAGGCTATTGAATGTTGATCGATCCTCGGCTGTTCAATTTTTCATTTTTCATTCTTCATTTTTCATTTGAACAATCATTTTTAATCCCCCCCTTTACCAGTTGATTAAAATTAAATTATGGCAAAAAAATACGATCATTTATTTTTTGACTTAGATCATACTCTTTGGGATTTTGAGTCTAATTCAGAGGCAACCCTGAGGGACCTATTTACGGAATTGAAGCTTGATCAAAGAGCTACAAGCGATTTTGATCATTTTCATAAAACATACCACCACCACAATGCCATTTACTGGGATCGTTTTCGCAAGGGGTTTATCAACCGCGAAGAGCTACGGTGGAAGCGCATGTGGCGTACCCTGGTAGATTATAAAGTTGCAGATGAGGCATTGGCTAAGTCTATGAGTGACAGGTATCTAGACATCCTTCCCACAAAAACAAACTTATTTCCTCATTGTAAAGAATTGCTTGGGTACTTGTCTGAGAAAAAATACCCCATGCACCTTATAACCAACGGGTTTGAAAAAACGCAGCACCAGAAACTGAAAAACAGCGGAATAGACCATTTTTTCATAGAGGTTATCACTTCTGAACAAGCCGGTATCATGAAGCCCCATGCTGCCATTTTTGAGTATGCCCTGAACAAAGCCAATACCACTGCCTCTCAATCTATCATGATAGGAGATACCTTGGAAGTGGACATGCTTGGTGCCATCAATGCCGGAATGGATACAGCCTACTTCAATCCAGCTCAACCCCCAACAGAAAAAATAAAGCCTACCTATGTTATTGCAAGCCTCGGTGAACTGTTGAAAATTTTCTAAGCTAGTTGATATGTGCTAAGACTGTTACACCACCTTGCACAACATCTCCAATTTTTACTGCTGTCTTAACGTTTGTTGGCAGCAGTAAATCAACGCGACTGCCAAACTTGATGAAGCCCAATTCATTGTTCTGCTTTACATTTTCATCAACCTTGGAATAGTTTACAATCCTGCGGGCAACAGCTCCTGCAATTTGTTTCACCAAAATGGTGATTTTGTTGTTGCTCAAAACAACACTATGCCTTTCGTTCTCTGTGGATGATTTTGGATCCCAGGCAACCAGGTATTTACCCTTGTGGTATTTGCTGTACAACACTTTGCCAGAAATGGGATTTCTGTTTACATGAACGTTGGCGGGACTCATAAACACCGATATCTGAAGTCTTTTTTCATGAAAATATTCTTCATCAACTGTTTCCTCAATCACCACTACCTTGCCATCCGCTGGTGCAATGATGGCATTTTCATCGAAAGTATGTTCTCTTTTTGGAAGCCTGAAAAATGAAATGACAAAGAGCAAAAGGAATAAAAGGACTCCATTTACAAGCCATGCCAATGGTACTGAAACTGGTTGTAGATACTTGTCAGTTACAAATTTGAGTACGCCGCAAACGATTATTGTCAAGATGATAGTAGGATATCCTTCCTTGTGTATTTTCATGTGAATTTATTGAGGTTGCAAAAATAAGGATTCAAATCAGCAATTTATCTTTCTTCTTCTGGCTGCTACATGCCATTCTCCCGTCACCTCATTGTTTTTCACCTCAGTGAGAAATTCATGAAGTGCAACGGTTGGACAAACATGGTATGGGATTCCTGTCAATAAATCCCCCACTTGAAATTTGTCATTCGTTCCAATTTCAAGGACCAAATGTTCTTCGCTTTGTGAAACCGCTTTCAAATGAGGATATGATGGGAAAACAACCCGCTTAGAGATGTCATTTTCAGCTGCTACAGCCTTATGTCCTAAATCAACACAAATTTTATTTGCGGACGGCAATGAAATGACCCTTGTTAATATATAAAGAGCTGGCTCAAATGATTGCTCAGGACAAATGGTTTTATACCCATGATCCCAAAAAATATTTGTACCTGGACTGCAATCCCTGTCTGTTTTTGTTGCATGTATGGAAAAACTAGGCGACCCACCTGCAACAACGGTTGGTTTGGGATACCCCATTTGCTGCAGGGTTTCAATCAGCCTGTAAACTGGTTGAAATGCAGCGTTGCAGGCAACCTCTTTTTCTGAGGGATCTGATTGACGATGTTGACCATCATAAACGTGCAGTCCTTCGAATCTAAGTCCATGGGTATTGAGTATTGACTCATGCAATTCTACGACCCCATTTTCAGGCCCAATCCCCGTTCTATTCATACCGACATTGATATCGATATAAATACCAACAGTGCATCCAAACGCGTGAAATAATTCACCAATTTTTTTTGATGCATCGATATTGTCTGTAATTGTTGAAAATTTGGTATCAGGATACTGCATCATCAACTGATAAAGCCGTTCTATTTTAGGACCAACTGGTTGATGGGCCAATATCACATCCTCGGCTTGGTTCATTCCCAACAATTCAGCCTCTGCAATGGTTGCACACTTGAATTTATTGATGCCTGCGGCCTGCATCATCTTGATTCCTTCTGATGTTTTATGTGTTTTGATGTGTGGACGAAGTCTATCTACGTCTCCAACCATCCTTACCATTTCGGCAATGTTTCTTGCTACGATTTCAGGAAATACAATTAACGCAGGACTGTCAACTTTCTCAATCCCTTTTATGTTTCTTAGCATGATATTGTTTTGTGCGGTTTGGATGCTGAATGTTGAGTTGATTTAGCAGCATGCATTATCTTATATCAAATGTTAGATTATCAAGCCAAATATCACTAAAAGGTTGCTAAAACAAGTTTTCTGAAATGGTTTCCCTAACTCACCAACCGAAACTCATGGAGGGCCTCTTCAATTTCTTCCACAGTATTCATCAGTACCAGTTGTGACCTTAGTGGTTTTATGTTTTGGATTCCCTTTAGATAATTTGCATAATGCCTCCTCATTTCAAAAATCCCTACCCTAGGCCCCTTCCATTTAACAGAA
>JBILHX010000063.1:0-17760 GCA_044350285.1 Chitinophagaceae bacterium
AGAAAGAAATGTGACTAACGTTTTCGGCCCTTATTTTTCAAAGAAAAAATAATCATTGTAATGAAAAAATATTTAAGTTTTTTGTTATTTGTTTTTCTACTTACTTCTTATGCAAATGCGAATGAAGCTCCTTTTTTCAATAGTGATACTACGTTAACGAAGTCAATTAAAAATAAGATTTCACAAGCTAATGTTCAGTATTCAATTGACCCTAAATTCCGAAATTTTAAATTGATTGCACATAGAGGTGGGATTTGTGAAAATTTATACGAAGAGTATGATCCAAGATCTATTAAAGCCGCAATAGATAGCGGATATTGGATGTTGGAAATTGATGTTCGTGCAACAAAAGATAGTATTTTAATTGTCAACCACCATGATGATTTGGGTGTAACTTATGGCTTAAACAAGCATATCTCAAAAATGACATTTGATGAACTAAGCAAAATTCGAGCAGTAAAGGGAAACTACCCACCGACGTCTTTTGAAGAAGTATTACAGCTCATGAAAAAAAGCAATACCAAGATAATGGTTGACTTAAAACTAGAACAACCTATTGTTTGGTTCAATAAAAGTATCAATGAAATGCTTAAGAAATATGACATGCTGAGCGATGCTGTATTTCTAAGAAACGATGTAATCGACTTATATGATGGCGGAAAATTTGGGTTTAGAATGTCTGAATTGGATAGGATTCAAAAAATGGTATCTGCTGGTATAGATGTTTCGAATAGGTATTATTTATTTGACCATGGTAACCGCATTAATGCTGAAGCCGCCAGGTGGTGTCAAAAAAATAATATCATGGTATGTGCCTCTGTCAATTTTGGACATTATTCATTGGAGGATCCAACGAAAGGAGCAAAAAGAGACATCGAACACCTCATTCAATGTGGGCTTACAGTTTTTCAGATTGATTCAGATTTTGATGAGTTTTTTGATTAATCAGTTAGCATAAAAGTTAAATGAATTTATTATCCTCACCGTATCCAACAAGGTACAGTGAGGATTTTTTTATGTATTTATCACTAGCTTGGGTTTTAAATCCCAGGCTAGTGAATTTCGAGGCTACCTCACCTTCCTCTTCGAGAGAAGGTGAGGGGAATGTCTCTTCAACTCCTTCAACCCCTTCAACTCTTTCAACCAATTCCCATTTTCATTAAAATTCTTTAAATTCAATACCTCATAATATTTTGAACCATGGATGTATTAACTGCTGAACAAATTGAAAGCTTTATAAACCTTGGTTTTATCAAAATAGAAAATGCATTTTCTGCTGAAATTGCAAAAGAATGCAGGGAAATATTGTGGAGGGAAACTGGCTGCAGTCCAGATAAACCCGAGACTTGGAAACAACCTGTAGTCAGAATTGGGGAGTTAGGGGATGACCCATTTATTATAGCAGCAAACAGCCCTGTTCTTCACGCTGCTTTTGATCAGTTAGTCGGAAAAGGGAATTGGCATCCAAGAAAAACGCTGGGATCCTTTCCAATACGTTTCCCAAGCAAGGAACCTGCAAACGATACAGGTTGGCACGTGGATGCGAGTTTTGCAGGAGAGGATCCCACAGATTATTTTGGGTGGCGAATCAACATCCATTCAAAGGGTCGTGGTTTATTGATGCTTTTTTTGTTTTCTGATGTAACGGAGGATGATGCACCTACAGTTTTAAAAGTTGGATCGCATCTTGATGTTGCGAAAATGTTAGAGCCTGAAGGAGAGAAAGGGCTTTCATTCATGGAGCTTGCCGCACAATTAAATAACCTTACAGATAGGCCAGAAGCTGTGGCAACAGGGACAGCTGGAACCGTTTATTTGTGCCATCCTTTTATGGTTCATTCAGCCCAACATCACCGTGGGGTGCAGCCGAAATTTATGGCACAACCCGCGCTTATGACGATCCATGATTTTTCGTTTAAAGGGGATGATGAAACAATTTGTCCTGTTGTAAAAGCTATTTTGAGGGGGGGTGGGCCTTCATGAGTCGAGTATATTTTCCCCTCACCTTCTCTCGAACAGGAAGATGAGGATTCGTCACCGTTCCCTTTGGGAGACGGTGAGGGGAAGGAAATTGGAATCCCTTTTTCAATAGCCTGGGGTTTAAACCCCAGGCGAGGAATCCTCTCTAGTCGTTTGTATTGCGAGTAATCAACTCTTTCAACTCTTCATATTCAGCAGCTGTGGGCATTGACAAAGGTGGGCGCACCGCTCCAGCAGTCCTTCCAATAATCTCGGCTCCTGCTTTAATGAGGCTAACTGCATAACCATTTTTTCTGCCACGCATCCTCACCAATGGGATATAAAAATCCTTCGTAATCTGTTCCACAACGGATTTGTTGCCCGAGCGTAGTGCCTTGTAAAACTTATTGGCTAGTTCAGGAACAAAATTGAAGGCCGCTGATGAATAGGTGTTTACTCCAATCGAAAGATACGCTTCAGCCATGATTTCTGCAGTGGGCACACCACCTATGTATGACAAGCGATTGCCAACTGTACGGATGGTGTCATTGAGCTCTTGTATATTTCCAGTACCGTCTTTCAAGCCAATCAGGTTCGGACAAGCAGCAGCAAGTTTTTCTATGTTGGAAGCACTGAGGGTGCCGTTGGCGCGGTTGTAGTAAATTACGGGAAGACTTGTGCTGCTGATAATTTGACGGGCATATTCCACAACACCATCTTGTGGGCACTCCGTCAGGTATGGAGGGAATAGCAACAAGGCATCAACTCCTGCCTTTTCGGCTATGGCTGCCATTCGGATTCCTTCTCGTACACTTTTGCCGGTTGAACTGATGACAGGCACTTCCCCTTTGACCGTTTCAACAGCAACTTTCACAATGGCCTCGTATTCTTCCTCATCAATAGAAAAAAATTCTCCCGTACCGCCTGCAATAAATATCGAGGAGATGTCATGCTCTAAAAACCAAGCTATCCTTGTTTTGTATGTTTCGGCATTGAATTTTCCGGCTGCATCAAAATCTGTTATCGGGAAGGATAACAACCCATTCTCAAGAGAATCTTTAATTTTAGAAAGTTCCATTTTAATATATTTAGAGATGTAAAATCATGTTAAGGGACCTGGATTAAAAAGCACCAAATCATTGTATAATCCCAGTTTGTCTGTCGCCACTTTTTTCCTTCCACTCGCCACATCAAGCATGTCATGAAACAATGCCCAACCCAATTCTTCAATGGTTTTTTCTCCCGTTGCAACTGGACCTGCATCAAAATCAATCAGGTCGTGCCATCGGTTGGCTAATTTGCTATTAGAACTGATCTTGATCACCGGCACCATGGTGAGTCCATAAGGTGTGCCTCGTCCGGTAATAAAAACATGCAAATTCATGCCAGCAGCTAGTTGTAAGGTACCGCAGACAAAATCACTGGCAGGTGTGGCCACAAATTGGAGTCCTTTCTTTTTGATGCGTTCACCTGGGGATAGCACATCCATAATGGGCATGGTGCCTGATTTGACCACAGAACCAAGTGCTTTTTCAACGATATTGCTGAGTCCGCCTTTCTTGTTTCCAGGTGTGGTATTGGCCGTTCTATCTGCATCCCCTTTTTGTAGGTATTCATCATACCATTTCATCTCGGCAATCAGCTTCTGTGCTACTTCCTCAGTGGCTGATCTGTTGACGAGCTGCACAACAGCATCGCGTACTTCAGTCACCTCAGAAAAGAAAACGGTGCCATCTGCATTGCGGTAACCTTCAAATGTGTAACCCTCCAAATTTGACTGCTGAATTATTGGGATAGGTTGATATGTGATGGTGTCAAGTGAAGGTGCATCCGGAATTTCCAGCATTTGCTCTTTTATCCAGGTTCCCTTGGGAATCAGTGTATTGGCCAGTCCTATTGTATAGCCGTAACGAATAACAGGTGATCCTGCAGTAATATCTTGCAGGGCAACTTTATGCCCCATTGGAATCAATTCCAGCGTTGTTACCTGGTCGTTTAGGATTGTTCCGGCAGCGATGCCTTCAATCCTTACGGCAATGGCAACATTGTCTGTTGGAGAAGTTATGATGAAGTTTTTTGATTGCATCTATTGGAGGTCAGGTTATACCATTGGATAAATCCATGCAGCCAACATGGTGATGATCAGTCCAGTGATTCCCATGATACTCTGCATGGGGGCAATGGTTTTGAGTGCTTCCGTTTCGGTGAGGTTGCTGGTTTTGCACATGATCCAGAAACCCGCATCGTTCATCCATGGAATCAGTTTGGCGCCACTGCCTATGGCAAGACAGAGATAGACAGGATGGAATTCCAGGTTAGCCTGTTGTGCCATGCCGGAAAGGATTCCAGATGCTGTGATGAGTGCTACGGTTGCAGAACCCTGCGCTGTGCGAACTATCATGGTAATCAAAAAAGCCAATGGAATCAATGCAAGTTGAAAATTGCTTGAGAGTTCTGCGATGCGTTGACTGATGCCTGATTGCTGTAACATGCCACCGAAAGCACCGCCAGATGCGGTTATCAGGATGATGCCACCGCCACTCATCAAAGCATTTTGTACAAATGAAGTGAGTTTGCTTTTGTCATCTTTTTTTTGTTGAATGAGGACAAAAAGTGCAATCAATGCGCCTGAAAGCAGGGCGATATTTTTATCACCAAAAAACAAGATGATATCAATAAACATGTTGACAAGTGGGAAGCTTGAGATATTTCCATCAATCTTCAGAAATGCTTCAAAGAAGGAACGGATGCAAATCATCACCATGGGAAACAAAGCGGGCAGGATCGCCCATCTTAGAGCCGGTAAGTCTTTGTCGTCTTTTTTAGCCAATGCAGCGATGTCTTCTAGTCTCGCATCATGTGAATCACGAAGGGGTATGTCGTATTTTTTATTCAGGTATACTGCAACAAAATAACCAACGGTGATTGTGCACAATCCAAGCAATAATCCGCAGACCATCATCAATCCAATTGGCACGTTCATGGCGCCGATGAGGAATAGGGGACCGGGCGATGGGGGCACATAGGAGTTGGCCATTACGGCACCGGCGATAACGGAAAGTGCGAGCAATAAGTAGTTTCGTCCGAGTTTCATGCCCATGGCTTTGGCCAGAGGCATCATGAGGAAGATGACGGTATCAACAAAAACGGGGATGGTAAGGAAGAAGCTGCTCAAGGTAAAGCCAAGTGGGGCTCTTTTTGAACCGGTGACTTTGAGCATGGATCTTACTATTTTCTCGGCAGAGCCGCTGTCGAGCATGCTTTTCCCGATGATGGCGGCCATGGCAATGAGTATGCCGATTTTTGCGCAGGTGTTTCCAAATTCGGTGGCAATTCTTTCTCCGATACTTTTGTGTGCCAATTTTAGGGCTTCTGCATTTGTCATGCCCTTGCTCATAAAAAACTGGTGGGTAAATGCTTCAGGAGTGAGTAAGGCAACTGTGAGTGCGGCTATCAAAAGGGCAAGAAAGGGGTGCAGTTTGAAAAAAATGATGCCGCCAACTACAACTACAATGCCAGCAAGTAAAATGAGTAGCGGGTCCATAACAAGATTTAAAGTTTTTTGTTCGATGAATATACTAAAGTTTGATTAAAAGAGTTGGGTGGGAAGTTTCTTCGCTGTGCTCAGGATGATAGGGGATGTGGCAGATTATTGTGTTATCGTTTGAATAAATGTTTTAAATTACATTTTTACAAATGAATAAATGTAATTTTAACCACAAAATGCAAAGGATATGCAAAGGGAGTTATTAAAAAATTTATTTCAATGGAAGAATAAGGTTGATAGAAAGCCCCTGATTATTCGGGGTGCACGACAGGTGGGGAAAACGTGGCTATTGAAAGAGTTTGGTAAAACACACTATAAAAATATCGCCTATGTAAATTTTGAAACGGCAAGATCGCTGCACAGTATTTTTGAAAGTGGTTTTGACGTAGATAAACTGATAATGGCTCTAAAAATTGAAACGGGTGAGGAAATTATCGAGGGCGAAACCTTGATTATTTTGGATGAAATTCAGGAGTGCGAAGCTGCGCTTACCTCTTTAAAATATTTCCAAGAGAATGCCAACCAATTTCATATCGTTGCGGCGGGTTCGCTTTTGGGAGTGGCACTGCATAAAAACAGGTCTTTCCCAGTTGGTAAGGTTGATTTTTTAGACCTCCATCCCTTGAATTTCTCAGAGTTTTTAGTGGCCAAAAACGAGCAGCAATTATTAGATTTGGTACTTAAAAAAAATTGGGATTTGATAACCGGGTTTAAAGCAAAGTATGTTGATTTATTAAAACAGTATTACTATGTTGGTGGAATGCCTGAGGCCGTATTGACCTTTATCAATCAAAAGGATTTTAATAAAGTAAGGGAAAAGCAATTGAATATTTTGGCTGCTTATGAACAGGATTTTTCAAAACACGCACCTAATGATATCGTACCAAGAATTCGGATGGTATGGAAATCTCTTCCTTCACAATTGGCAAAAGAAAATAAAAAGTTTATTTATGGGAATTTAAAAAAAGGCGCTAGGGCACGTGAATTTGAGCTGGCTATTGAATGGCTTACAGATGCAGGCATTGTTCATAAAGTAAGCAGGTGTAATAAACCTGCAATTCCATTGATTGCTTATGAAGTCCTTTCTGATTTCAAATTGTTTTTATTGGATGTAGGCTTGTTGGGCGCAATGGGTAATCTAGACATTCAAACGCTCATAACAGATAAATCTCTTTTTGAAGAGTTTAAAGGGGCACTGACTGAGCAATATGTTTTGCAACAATTCAAATCAGTTGAACAGCTTCCAATCTATTATTGGGCGGCGGAAAGGGCAACTGCTGAAATTGATTTTTTGGTTCAATATCAACATAGGATCATCCCGGTTGAAGTGAAATCGGCTGAAAATTTAAAAGCCAAAAGCCTCAAGTCGTATTATGAAAAATTTAATCCTGAAATGAGTATTCGCACATCATTATCTGATTATCGGAAGGAGGATTGGTTAATCAATTTGCCTTTGTATGCTTGCATGTCATTCATAGAAGAAAAATGAATTTAGTGTTAGCCGCTCAGGGGAGCACTTTCGATTCGCTCAAGGGAGTTCTTTCGCTTCGCTCAAGATGACAGGGGTTCGCTCAAGATGACAGGAGCTTGCAAGAAAAACTACTCTTTTACAAACTCAAGTATATCACCTGGTTGGCAATCAAGCACTTTGCAAATGGTTTCTAATGTGCTGAATCGGATTGCTTTTGCTTTTCCAGTTTTCAGTATGGATAGGTTGGATAATGTTATGCCAACTTTATCTGATAATTCGTTCAATGACATTTTTCTTTTCGCCATCATCACATCCAGATTTATTATTATGGGCATAATTATATGGTTGAATCGTTTTCAGTTTGAATTTCAATACCCCTCTTAAAAATTGTAGCAATGATGTAAATGACAGCCGACATCAAAATGAATGCTTGGCTGTCAACCCAATACGGATTCAGTTGGTCGATTTTGTAACCAAGATCCACCAATTTTTGAACGATTTCTTTGGCAACAAATCCAAACAGTCCTATTGATAGCGTGAAATAACAGATGGTCATAATTTTTGATGAAACATAGCTGCTGAATGGTTTAGCCAGGTCTAGCTTACTGGCTAGTTGGATGACTTTATAAAAAAGAATCGATTTTAAGATTGCAATGACCAGAATGAACGAATAAATCATGACAAAAACTTCTTTGCTTCTGTTGTACATTTCACTTAAATCAAGCTTATTGTATAAATGTTTTACAACTTCAGGTTTGAAAAGGCTATAAATAAAGTTGACCAACAATCCACCTGCTTCAATGGATAATCCAACGAAAATAATCCATGCTACAATGATCATTACTTTAAACACAAAATTGTTTTGCTTTTTCATCAGTTTGTAGTTTATTAACCAAAAGTAATAAATATTAGTTGATAATCAATAAATATATATTTTAAAACGAGGTATTGAAAAATCTGCATTGGAAAAATCTGCCCAGTTTTATTTCCTGTTCTTCTTTTTTTGACGTCTAAACTCGTAACCGATTTTGGCACGCCTCAAACATATATTGATGTATGAATAATTGGGGCAACTGGTAAGCAGTTTCCTTTGAAAATTGTTGATAGCCTATTTAATTCAATGCAATCCCTACAATAAATCCCAGCCAAGGTTTATTGTGGTATATCCATGATTTTCTGTCAGAATTCATGAGATAATCATATCCAATTGAGACTCCAAAACTGGCAATGTTTGATTCTATAAAACCCGCAAAACCTGCCTGAAGGATCATTCCACTATATTCATCAATTCGCCTATTATTGGTGGTAAATGGATTGATCATTGTAGTACCCGGACCTGTGAAAAAACCGAAATCATATCCTATATTCCCGATTTTTTGATGACTCTTTCCCAAAGGATCTTTTTTGCTCATTATACGAAAGTTGTCGTATCTCCAGCCAACAAATAAGGCAATATTAAAGTCTGTATTTATCTGCCCGGGTAATCCACCAACAGAGGGTCGATGTTTTAAAAGAATCGAAGTGATATCAATATCAAGACTTTCCTTTTTAAAAATCATCTCTTTAACTGTAAAATTGGCTGAATTTATCAGCGGTATGGTCAATAATGGTTTTACCCCCGGTTGTCTTTTTATTAAGGGATAAATATCTATTTGTTCGTCAGTAAGATCTAAATAAATATCCTTTATTTTTTTGTCTTCAGTTTTCAATCCATAATACCCGCTGCTCAAACCATGGGAGGAGGACTTTTCAATTGTTTTACAAGATGAAGCCACACCAGTAATAAATAATGTAGTAATAATATATTTTTGAATCTTATTCATGCTTATATCCAATTGCATTGATTGATTACTTATTGTAATAGTTCGTTGTAAAGTTTATTTTTTCTTGGTTAAATCATTGTTGATTATTAGTAACAATTTGGAAAATATTTTTAATTACATAAGGCCATAAGTTTTTTCTCATTTTTTTACCGTCTTTAAAATGATTGTATTCTTATTCATTGCCCTTTACCAACAATTTCGGGAATGTATACTTCTTGGGATATCCACGTTCTGTTGTCAGTTTAGATTGTAAGAGGTTGATGGATTTGAATTTTATAATCTGTAATCCTATTAATATCGTCTATGTTAAATGAAATGCCCATTTCTGATAGTCCTTCGTGTTCCTATTTTGGTGCATTCAGGGATAAATACGGATTTGAATGGAAGATTGATTTTACAGCAAATACTTAAAAAGACCGATTTTTTTAGATCGAGTACTGCTGCTAAAGAAAACTTATTTATCATCCAGCCCAATCCCCAATCCGAACATAGCAGCGACCAAAGCAGGTGAATGATTAATATTACTTTTTGCCAACTAGGTCTATCATTTCATTTTTGTTCTGGATTGAAAGGCTCAAAGGTCATTCCTATTCCAATGGATGCTGCTGCACTCATATAATCCTTGGAATAAAATGCTTAATGCAATCCTATGAGTATAAAACCGATGTAGAGATATCTGTTAAATGGAGTTTTCATAATTTTTTACAAGTTGATATTAACAAAAAGAAAAGCGTATTTGCTTTTCCAGCCTTACATCACATTGTATATTTTATTGCAAATATCAATTTCCCAATAATGGCAATTACGAAAAATAAAAAGACAACTGAAAAAAGAATAAGTTTTTTATACCCCTTGCGGATACCATATACTATTACAAGGATTAGCAATAAAAGTATAATGATTAGAATAGAAGTTATTGGCATGGTATAATTAGAATTTGTTGCATTGGCTTGTGATATTTTTCCGAATTGAAGTTAATAATTATCTTGATATTCAATAATCATTTTTTTTGAAAGATTTAAATTTATCTAAGTCTAAATACATTATTCCCCACAAATTTGACATCTTTCCTTACAGAAAAAATTTTGAGTTTAATTGATAAGTATGTCTCAAAATTGCCTTTTTATTGTCATTTCCATCTTCCCCATCAATTTCGGTTATGAAAGTAAATCCCCCATTTGAATCCTTCTTAAACTCAACAATGTTGTCTTTCCCGAATAATTTTCCAATAAGATAAGTGGTGTCCTTTGAGTTTGCGTGTGGTTCTTTTGGATATTCGTAATTTGTAATAAATCCTTTCTTGTCATGTGTTAAACTCACACTGATATTAGCCAACATTGAATATGGTTTACTACTTGTGTAATCCAAGTAAGTTAGTTTACCCTCCCATTTTCCAACAGCGTTTTCTAGATCTTTCACTTGAAAATTTTGTGCATTAACAAATGAGCTTGAAAGCCAACAAATTGCTTTCAATAAAATATATTTTTTCTAGTAAAAATATGAAAAGAAAAGAACAACCCTTAATTCATTGATTCTAATAGAAGAATTCCTTACCCAATGATTCATGTATAGACTCGTCCAGTGTGGCTTATCTAATTTATTAGTAATTGCATGGGTAAGGAACGAGAATTAAACTAGAGGTGCAATATCCTTGAGACTTTCTTGTAGTCTTGCTCTTTCCCAATTATCCATTAATTCATCTTGATGAAGTGCCGTCCACTCAGTTACTATTCCTAAAACTCTCGGAGGAAGATGACCTCCAATCATTTCATTTTTTTCAATATCAATTATTCCTTCGAAATCTGCATAAACTGCATGAAAATGAGGAGGATTGTGATCCCTATAAAACATACGAATAATAACGCCTAGAAAATAACTAATTTGTGGCATGAGAAAATTTTGGATTCATAATTTCCCCAAAATGTTTACCAGTTAAATCTGAATAGATTGTCAACGCATCTATTTCAAGTTCGTTTGACCATGCTATTGAATAGCCATTTGTATAAACTTTAGCGAATTGGTTTTTATCTTGAAGCACTTTGAAAATGCCTTTGGAAACCAAATCATCTAATCTAATATTTCCATTTACACCATCTTCAAATTTGATACTTATGGTATAATCAGATACATATTTAACTTCCAATACTTTCATGATTAAATTTACAAAGAAAAATAGATATAAAGCTAAGGCAGGGTTTATATTCTGTTTCCAATGTGTTAATTCAGGTACTAATAGAACTTAGTGACCATGAAGAAATTAAAGGAACTGTTGATTATTAATTAATCTACAATAATTGATATTACTACAATTTCATATCCTGCTTCTTACCCGGCGTTGTTGCCATGTGGATGAAAGATAGAGCCATGATGATTTAATATTTAACTTGCATTTAAAACCACCTATGCTTTACATATATATTCTTTCCTTCCGTAACAATATCGTCAAAACTCTGAAGGAGTATGGGCTTTTTCTTACAATTTTTCTTTTGTTGATTTTACTGTTGACGATGCAAAATCATTTGAATGCTCAAACATTAAATCAGATTTTAAAAGAGGATGTTACCTTCACAAGTGAAGGAGTGGGCCTTTCGGGAACAATTTATAAGGCTAAACAGAGTTATGCAGCAGTGGTTATTGTACATGGTTCAGGACAAGAAAAACGAATGGGCAGCTTTGCAGAAATATTGGCTATAAGAGGTATTTCAGTGTTGACTTATGACAAGCGCGGCGTTGGAGAATCAGGTGGAATTTATGCGGGTCCGGAAGTAGGGACAAACAATATTGATTCCATAAACATCAATCTATTAGCAAAAGATGCAAGTGCAGCTGTGAACATGCTTCATCAACAGTACAAAAATACGCCTATAGGTATTGTAGGGTTCAGTCAGGCTGGATGGATAATTCCAATTGCAACAAACCAAAACTCCTTTGTGGAATTTATGGTATTGTTTAGTTGTCCTACAGTTTCCACGCTGGAACAACTTAGGTTCCAGTTTTATACAGCAGGTAGAGCTGACTTTTGGGATAATCATACAGAGACAGATACACGTGAACATGTCAAGAATGATCCTGACCGCTATCAATTTACGGGAACTGACCCCAAAGTGGCCCTAAGCTCAACCTCAATTCCAGGTCTCTGGCTATTCGGTGAAAAGGACATACAGATTCCCGTAAAGATGTGTATTGAGAAAATTAATGCACTTAAAGTTCAAGGCAAGCCTTTCGAATATGCTTTATTCCCAACATTGGGACATAGTACCGCTTTTGCAAATGATACCGCTCCATTGGATATTTCAATTCAGTGGATAAAACAAAAGGCGTTTAACAGTAAAAAAGGAAGCAGGAGGAAGTAAATCTGAAGTTTTTTTTGTTCCCTGGAATGGTCTAGAACCAAAGAACGTAGATTTAAGTTAGACGATTACTTCCATGATCAATATTACAACTCCCCGATTGAAATAAGAACCTCTTTTATTTTTATTTTTAACTCAGGAATATCATCCGCAATAATTTGCCAGATCAATTTACTATCTACTCCAAAATATTCGTGCACGAGTACATGCCTAAGACCTGTTATTTGTCGCCACTGAATTTCATTAAACTTATTTTTTGTTTCATCACTTATATGATTTGCAGCCTCGCCTATTATTTCTATTTGCTTGATCGAAGCAAATTTCATCATTGAATTTTGCATGAACAGTTCAAAATTCGAACCTGTAGTATATCCTTCGATTTCTTCAATTGATTCCAAAATATGAAGAAGACGTTGTTTGTCCGCTAATTTACCTTTCATAAATTAGCTTTTTGTCATTGTTAATGAAAGGCAGAATATGCTCGGAAATGGCATTGCTAGATACCAAATCAATTTTCTTATGAAGCTTTTCTTCGAGATCTAGTTTCATTTTAACAAACCCAAATCCAATGTGTTTAGAGTAGTCAAGCTCAACCAATATATCAACGTCACTGTCTACTAAAGCATCTTCTCTAGAGAATGAACCAAATAAAAAAGCTTTCAAAACTGGCGTGTTCTGAAAATAGTCTACAATGGTTTTTATTTCCTCGTTTGAAAGTTTCACTTTATAAAATTAAACATTTTTTAATTAAGAGATCTTTCGAACACATCCTTAGGTATTAAGTTACTTTTTCACAACATCTCCGGTAGACTTGCAGACAATAATCAACAGTCAAAACAATTTACTAGTTAGAATTCTATTTAACTACACCACCCTCATCTATCCTAAATAACCATTCTTGGTCAATGCATAGGATTTTTAAGAACATATTTGACTTAAAAGATGAAACATCACTAACAAAATAATTGGCAAATAAGCCTAGCTCTGATAAATAGAAGGGTTAATCCTTTATCATTCTCTACCAATAAGTTTAGTTCTTGTTGATAAGCCAATGGCTAGATAATAGTTATTGTTAAGATTAATACTGGTGCCTGCAGAAAAATCAATTTTAACATTATCATTGATATAATAAGCAAGACCTCCATCGATCCAGGTATCATTGTATTTTTTTAAAGGAAATCTGCCAAAAATTTCTACGTATGAATAAAATCTTTCACCAATATTCATACCAGGAGCCACACGAAATATTCCCTCATGTTTACCATTTGTATGAAATTCAACTCCATAATTATATCCCACTGAAATGTTTTTGGTTATTTCGTTTTGTGATGTAAAAACAAAATCTGCAATTGAGTGAGGCATTCTGTTTAAATCTGTCAAATCTCGCTTCAAATCACCAATATGGTAATGTGCTATAATTGAGGTTTTGGGTATAATACCTTTTCCCTCAGTTAATAATAACTTCATCCCCAAAGTTTCACTGTTATATTTTGTGATTTTATTTTTTGAGTTGATCATGAAAGTATAACGTAGTTCTAGGTTTTTATGAAGACCATATTTGATCAAATGTGTAGGCAAGAAATATTCCTTTTCATTGGATATGATGTTTTTATTAAAGCCAGTTTCATTTTGAATATATCCTCTTTTTGTAATAAAAGGAGATTCTGTTTGATCAGGACGATCTGTTTCCATCCTGCCGGCTTGTTGAGAATACACTTCAAAGGAGCATATCAATAGAATAAAAGGTAGACAAAATTTATTAATGTATAAAGTGCGTGCTGTCAAAATAATTTTTGAACCCAATATATGTAATTAAACAGCATCCCCAAACAAAATGGGTAAATTATGTTTAATTTATCATAGCTCCTCAATAGAGTTTTATTATATAATATTTTTCATCTTCATTTTTCATCTTTTTAAAAGTTCAGATCCTAAGTCTTTATGGAAGGGTAGATGGTTAATTTTTTTCAGAAAAGTTGTGATGGAAAATGGATAAGATGCAACACCCCTAATTGACTGGTGGCTTACCTTTTGATGTGAGATGAAGCCATTTTAAATTTTACTCATGATGAAATCTGCATTTAGCAACTTTTATTTCATCCTCTAGAACTTTGTAGATCATTCTGTGCTCTTCATCAATTCTTCTAGTCCAGAATCCTGCATAATTAAATCGTAAAGGCGCTGGTTTGCAAATTACTTCATAGGGTTTCGGGCGATGTCTTTCAACATTTCATTGATACGCTTCAACTTTTTTTTATCGTTTTTTTGCCAGAAAAGATAATCTTCCCAAGACAACTCAGAAAGAAACATTTCATAAGTCAACCAGTTTTTTTAGCAATTTTTTGCCTGATTTCAGTGCTTCAATGGATTCATCCAAACGCTGTTGATTGGTACGTGAAGACAATACGTGTTGCGTGTTTTTTAGTGAGTTATATTCTTCTAAAGAAATGATAACCACTCCCCTGTCTTTTTCTCGATTGATAATAAGAGTTTCAAAGCCTTGGCTAACTTTGTCCAAGTAACTTTTTATGTCTTTTCTAAAGTCTGATAGTCTTATAGTTAGCATATTATGTGTGTAATTTTGTACAATATTTATGTACAAAATAATAGAAAAAAAATAAGAGGCGTCGTCACCCTAATATTATCATTTTACATTAATACCTAATCCATTTGTAATTATGTACTACATTTGACCAAAGCACCGTGATGAAGAAAAAGCTTTCTGCAATTGATATTGAACCTGTCAGCCACCAAACCATGGCGGATATCGTTGAACTGAAGTTGTTGGCATTCCTTAAGAAAAGTGCTTTCAAACCTGGAGACGCCCTGCCAAAGGAAATTGAACTCGCTGAAGCATTGGGCGTAAGCCGAAATATCTTAAGGGAAGCCCTCAGCAGGCTTCGCATGTTGGGTATGGTTGATACCAAAAAAAGACGCGGAATGGTGCTTAGCAGTCCGGATATCCTCGGCTCCCTCGAAAAAGTAATGGACCCACTGATCATTGACGAAAGTACGTTGCAAGACTTTTTTGAGCTTCGCCTAACCCTAGAAATGGGTTTGGCTGATATCTTGTTCATTCGCAAAACCAAAACAGACATAGACGAGCTAGAGCAGATAGCTTTGGCTGAAAAAGTGCGTGATAAAAATGATGTCGCTTTTCGTATTAAGTGTGAAGTGGAATTTCATGGTAAAATCTATAGGATGACTGGAAATGATACGATGCAACGTTTCCAAACAATGTTACTGCCCATCTTTGGGCATCTGGTGGCCTTGGAAAAAAAGCCTGCAGGGGGAAAGGTTACACATCTGGACCTGGTTAATCTACTCAAAAATGGCACCAGAGAAGACTTTCGTAAGGGTATGCGAGAGCACTTAGAACATCATTTCAATCGCATTGTCAAATAAATCAACCAGCATACTGGCATAGAAATACCCTTAATAAAGGAGGATTATCTGAGGAATGAGATAAAATATGTGATTGTTTTTGTTAATTATGTACTACATAAGTATATTCGAACATAAATATTTCATTTTTCATTTAAAAACGACTGCGTATGAAATCAGGCATCAAAATATTACTGGTATTGGTATTGCTGGTATTCAGTAACAATGTCACCTGGGCCCAATCTAAGAAAATATCCGGTACTGTCACTTCTTCAGAAGATGGAAGTCGGATGGCTGGTGTCAGCATCACCAAAAAAGGTTCTAGTATCGGCACACAAACCAGCACTGATGGGCGCTACGCCATCACAGCAGACAAGGGGGATGTTCTTCTTTTTACATCAACCGGGTTTGCAAAGCTGGAAATTACAGTAGGTGCATCAGACATCATCAACATCAAAATGCAGCCCGATGAAGAAGATCTTGGTGAAGTTGTGGTAGTAGGTTATGGCACACAGAAGAAAAGCAGCCTGACTGCATCAATTGCAAAATTGGACAAACGAATCCTCGAATCAGGCGTCCGTGCCAATCCTGCGCAGGCTTTGGCTGGAACGATTGCGGGTGTTAGGGTCTCTACCACTTCAGGGAAACCTGGTGCACTGCCTGCAATTGTTTTAAGGGGTGGAACCAACTTTGACGGTTCCGGTTCTCCATTGGTTATTGTGGATGGACAATTCAGGCCTTCTTTGGGAGATATCAATCCCGAAGAAATTGAAAGCCTTGAAGTACTCAAGGATGCCTCTGCAACCGCCATCTATGGAGCAAGGGCAAGCAACGGCGTAATTTTGATTACAACTAAGCGCGGTAAGGCAGGAGCTTCATCCATCGCTTTCAAAATGAAGTCAGGGGTTAATCAGCTCAATTCACCTTACACTTTGCTTACTGCTGAAGAATATTTGTTTTGGGGCAGAAAGGCATTGG
Source organism: Chitinophagaceae bacterium (assembly GCA_044350285.1). Classification (GTDB taxonomy): domain Bacteria; phylum Bacteroidota; class Bacteroidia; order Chitinophagales; family Chitinophagaceae; genus Pollutibacter. The sequence goes on from JBILHX010000063.1 coordinate 16,513, forward strand.
TTGAAACATTCAAAGTCAATGGCAATCAAAGTTTGATAAATACTTCAGGGCCAAGAGGAACAGGAAACGTATATAAGAATGCAGCTGGGGCAATTTTGGACGGCAATTACGACTTGAATGCCTTGTTCAGTCCAATGGTTCTATCCGATGCAAACAGAGAATTGCTAAATACAGGAAAAGGCTGGAAAGTGATGAAAGATGCCATTCCAACGAGTCTTACCGGAGCGTATGATCCCACAGGAACAATCAAAGATATTCTTTACAAGGAGTTCAGCTATGCTGACAATGCATTCCGCAACCAGGCCGTATTACAGGATTATAACATTGGAATGTCGGGAGGAAATGACAGGGGCACCTATTTTGCTAACTTGGGTATGTACAATGAAGATGGTATCGCTAAGTCTTCATTCTATCGCAGGTTAAACTTTGTCATCAATGGAGATTATAAAATTAAAAGTTGGTTGAAATCTGAAAGCAGTGTTGCATTTGCTAAAGCTAATTTTAGGGATCAGGCCCAAACCTCTGATGCAAGTTATTGGGGTAGAATCTTGATGGCTGCACCGACAATGAGGGGAGTAAATGAAAAGGGAGATGTTTTGCTGGGCCGTAACGCAGGAGATGGTAACCCTACAATCAATGAGCCACAGTTTATCCGCAGGAATCAATCAGACAAGTTTACTTTGTCACAGTCGTTGAAAGCAGATCTCTACAAAAACCTTTACCTTAAAGTTGGTGGAATTTTCATGTATGATGAACAAGTGGGAGAATCGTTTAACAAAGATTACAGAACCGGCGTATTGAGTTATACCAATCCCAATACAGGATGGAACCGTGACCGCATCAGTTCTGCATCTTTTGACAGGGTATTCCGTCAAACATATAATGCCATATTGAATTATAAAACAGAGTTGTTTGGGAAAAGCAACCTTGATGCAATGGTTGGTGGTGAGTATTACGATGTGTACAACAATGGGTTGTCTGCCGGTGGCCGCCTGGCTCCAACAGATGATTTTGAGGCTTTGGGATTTACCTCTGCAGATGCAAACCAGCGTTCTATTGGCTCATATCATACGGCAGAAAGGATTCTATCTACTTTTGGCAGGGTTAATTATGACTGGGATGGTAAATACTTGGCATCGTTTACTGCTAGGAGAGATGGCTATTCCAGGTTGATTGGCGATAACCAATATGGTGTATTTCCAGGAGCATCATTTGGATGGTTGGCACACAAAGAAAAGTTTATGGAAG
>JBILHX010000164.1:0-5481 GCA_044350285.1 Chitinophagaceae bacterium
CATTTATTTCTACTCACGAAAACGTCATAACCTTTTTTTTAGGGTCTCCCTATAACACATTCAGGATGACAGGACCCTATTTTTCATTCTTCATTTTTCATTCTTCATTTTTCATTCTTCATTTTTAAAAACTTCCTCGTTCTCTCATCCGCAATCACCCCCTTCCAATTCAACCCATAACCAAAATCATACTTATGTCCTTCGCTGTCCACATGGCATTCCATGTCAAAGGGAAGGTCTTCTTTTTGCAGCTCAACCGTTTTCATGCTAGCAGGCATCTGCATCGGCAACAAGGCCTGTGGTTGAAATTTTCCGGCCAAAATCTCCAAGATGGCTTGGTCTTGCACGCCAAAGCTGGCCAAAATCACATCTACTGATTTTTCGAACTCTGCAAAAACCATTGGATTGGTAACATTCAATGAAACAATCACTGGCTTGCCTTTCATCTTCTGAACGGTTTCTTCCACCAGCTTCAGGTCATGGATATTCGCTGCTGTATTGGTTTTGCCCTTGTAGCCTCTGTTGGTGAAATTCTCCATCGGATCACCTCCGGCAATGCTTGTATCCCTGGCATCCGTTGCCGTGTAAGTATTGTACTGCAATGAAATGGGAAGATACCCGTTTCCACCTTTTGCCACGTCGGCTGGATCGTACCCCATGCCTGACTTCGGACTTTCAATACATACCAATGCCAAATCAGCTTGATCTGGATTGTCTGTCACCTTAAAATATTTCTCTACCAATTGAATGTTGATGGGATAGTCGTTGGATTCCGGCAATGGAAATCCAAGGAAATGTCTTGAGGCCGCGATGAATCTCTTGGGGATATAGATAGTTTTTTTAGAGACAATTGGCAGCACTTGGTTTTTGTTTTTTAAGAGCACCACTGACTTCAATTGCGCATCAAATCCTGCTTTCATGTATTCGGCCTTGCCTACAATTGCTTTTGTGTTTGAAGGGTTTACATATGGATTTTCAAAGAGTCCAACCTGAAAAATATTTCTCAACAATCGAACAGCAGATTGTTCAAACCTCAACCTCATGAACGCTTCTCCATGTTCTTTGATACCAAGTTGATAAGCATCCAAAATGGGCTTCATGTCGTTGTTTCCACCAAATTGATCAACCCCTGCCATCAAAACTTTATAATGCCTTTCAGCCAACGACAAACGCTCAACTCCCCATGATTTTCCATCCACAAAAACGTCCATCGCCTTGTGGTCGCCAGTTACAAGCCAGTCCGTACACACCACCCCATCGTATCCGTACTTCGTTCTCAACAAATCGTTGATGATGTATTTGTTGTAATTGTTGGCAACCTGCTCGCGATTTTTTGTATCCTGGTTCCAGGAAATTGTATAGTAAGGCATCACCGCAGAAGCCTTTTTGGTGCTGCCATTCAACTTGAAAGCGCCTTGTGTGAATGGGATGAAATGTTCCTCGAAATTATTTCCTGGATAGACAGCAAACTTGCCGTTTGCGTAATGCGCATCGCGACCAGCCTCACCAGAACCACCGCCAGGCCAGTGTTTCACCATGGTATTCACGCTTTGGCTATTCCATGTATATGATTGAAATCCTTCTACATAAGCTTTTCCCATTTCGGCAGACAAGGCCGAGGATTCGCCGAAAGTGCCTTCAAAGCGGCTCCAGCGCGGCTCTGTAGCAATATCAACCTGGGGCGACAAGGCCGTAGTGATGCCCAACGCACGGTACTCTGCTGCTGCAATATGTCCGAATACCAAGTTCATCCTTGGGTCGAAAGTGGCGGCCATACCCAACGAACCGGGCCACATGGAAATCAATCCACCGGCGGCAGCATTGAACTCAGCCCTGGCTTGGGTAGCATGACGAGGATCAGAACTGTTGTTGGCTGGAATGCCCTTCCCCATGGCTTCACAATAGGCTTGCATGTTGTTGGTCCACTTAGCGGCATCTTCGGGTGTAGAAACCGTTGTAATCAGCACATGGCGCAGGTTATCATCTTTCAGAAACTTTTTTTGTTGATCTGTGAGTTCACTGGCTGCATTCACTTTTGGGTCAAAGCCCTTGCCTTTGTAAGTACCCGCAAAATACCCATCCGGTCTTGCAGGGATGGCCTGATGCGCTGAATAGAGCATCAATCCCGCTATTTCTTGAATGCTCAATTGCTTTGCCAAATCCTTCGCACGCCTATCAATCGGCAAACGCCAATCTTCATATTGGTCCAATTTGCCATTTTTATTGAGGTCCTTGAACTTCAATCCTTCTGCATCTAAAATGGTAATTCCAGAGCTTGTTGAATATCCCAAAGTAACACCCCTGGATTGTTTGATAAAGATTTCTTGTGCCTGACCAAGGATGGGTACAATAAGCAAAAAGAGTATGAATTGTTTCATTGTTTGGAATGATTTAGCGATGGGTTTCTAAATGAATGGGTATTCAAGAAAGGTTGAAAACGGCATGAAGAAAGTTTCTACAGACTTCCTCACTAAGGTACACGATGAATTTATTATTGAATGCATGTCAGCATAAATTGTTTGACCAATTTCAGCAGTTGAAATCAAATTTGATGAGAAAAAATTGCTATGGTTTTACAATTTGAGTCTTTTGAACTAAATTCAACTGAATAAATTTCAACAGTAGCTACCAACCTTGCTCAACCCAACTTATATGCGATTACAGAACCTCCTTTTACATAACTTATTTATTCTTCTGCTTGTATGTGTTTCATCATGTAAAAATGATAACAAGTACACCCCACCAACGGTTTCTTTTACGTTGACAGACGCACAACTTCCTGAATACGAAAAGGAAATTGACCACAAGGGAATTCTTGAAGATCTTCAAAAAGACCATGAAAAAACAATTGCCAAAGGAAGAAGTATCTACAACAATGCATGTGTAACTTGCCATGGAAACCCCAACCAGGAAGGGTCTATACCAACTGCCTTCAAATATTGGAAAGATCAATTCAAGGTAGGGAAAGACCCCTATTCAATTTACCAAACGCTTACCAAGGGATATGGCTCGATGCCGCCACAATCAAACCTAACACCCATCGAGAAATACCAGGTAATTAGCTATATCAGGGAAGAATATATTTTAAAACAAAACAACGATCAATACACAGAAGTTGATTCAATGTATTTAAGCAGCCTGCCTCCTGGCAATTCAAAGGGACCGAAACCCAATAAGAAAACACCATGGGCTGAAATGGACTATGGAAATTTCTTGATCAACACCTATGAATTGGTTGATACTAATCCAAAGCCTAGGGAGATTTCAGAAGGATCTTCCCCACTACAGAACGAGAACCTTACGAAAGCCAATTTCGCTTACAAGGGCATTGCGATGAGGCTTGATGAGGGAATTGGTGGAATCGCTGCGGGCAAAGCTTGGATGGTATTTGACCATGATCTGATGCGAATTGCAGGCGCATGGACGGGCGATGGTTTTATTGATTGGGAAGGAATTTTATTGAACGGACACCACAACATCTCACCGAGAACCATCGGCAATTTACATTACGAAACACCGGTTGAACCAGCGTGGGCAAATCCGGTTACAGGATCCTTTGTTGATAAGCGTTTCAAGGCTGTAGACAACAGAAGATTTGGACCATTGCCACGCGAATGGGCACATTACAAAGGACTGTATAAATTCAAAAATAAGGTAATCATTTCGTACTCAATAGGTGATGCAAACATCTTCGAAAAAGATGGGTTAGAAGGAACAAGCAAACAACCTATTTTCAGCAGAATATTGAACATCAGTCCATCCTCTAATCCGCTTAAAATGAGGATAGCTCCGGCAACGGCTTCTGTGGCCTTGGTTGGTAATGGAGCGTCAATTAAGAAGGAAAATGGTTTCTACGTGTTGCATGTTCCAAAATCTCAGTTATTGAACATCAAGATACTGATTGCAAAAGCGGGTTATCCCAACATCAATCAACACGCAACAACATCAGCAAAACCTGAAAACCTTGTTGCGTATACGAAAGGTGGCACTGCACAATTTCCACAGGAAGTATTGACAAGCATCAAGAAAAGCAAGGATGGTGGCCCATTTCAAGTGGATCAATTTGAACTGCCGTTTCACAGTCCATGGAAAAACCAATTGAGGTTGAGTGGCATTGATTTTTTGGATGATAAAAACAAGGCGGTTATTTGCTCATCAGATGGAGATGTTTGGCTTGTGGAGGGACTGCTTACAAATGCAGAAAACCTAGTGTGGAAAAGGATTGCATCCGGATTGTTTCAACCCCTTGGGATTAAAATAGTTGACAAAAAAATATTCGTTACTTGTCGCGACCAACTCGTAAAACTTCATGATTTGAACGGGGATGAGGAAATCGATTTTTATGAAAGTTTCAACAGCGACCATCAAGTCACGAATCACTTTCATGAATTTGCGATGGGGTTGCAGACGGACAAGGAAGGCAATTTCTATTATGCCAAAAGTGCACGACATGCGCGTCGGGCGCTGGTTCCACAGCACGGAACCTTATTGAAAGTAAGCAAGGATGGTCAAACCACAGAAATCATGGCCAATGGATTTCGTGCAGCAAACGGCGTTTGCATCAATCCAGACGGATCATTTATAATAACTGATCAGGAAGGACATTGGAATCCGATGAACCGGATCAATTGGATTCAAAAAAAAGGTGCATTTTACGGAAATATGTTCGGGTACAATCCATCTTCCGATAGTTCAGATACGGGCATGGAGCAGCCACTGACATGGATTGAAAAAGAAGTAGACCAATCACCATCAGAATTGTTGTGGGTAGATAGCAAGAAGTGGGGACCACTCAACGGAAGCTTGTTGAGTTTTTCATATGGATATGGAAAGGTGTTTGTCGTGCCACACGAAAAGGTTGGCACACAAATGCAGGGTGGTGTTTTTGAGCTGCCTATCCCAAGATTTTCAACAGGAGTTATGCGAGGTCGCTTTAATGCAGGTGATGGTCAATTATACGCCTGTGGCTTGTCTGCATGGGGTTCAACAGGGCCTGAGTTAGGCGGCTTCTATCGCATCAGGTATGAAGGTGCAAAATCAATCATACCGATAGGACTCAAGGCAAAAAAAGATGGCATGGAAATAACCTTCTCGCATCCGCTGGATGTAAAGAACATAACAAATGCGTCAAGCTATGAAGTGCAAACTTGGGATTTGAAAAGAGCCAGAAAATATGGTTCGGAACATTATAACAAAAAGTTACTGTCGGTTTCAAAAGTGGAGGTAAGCGCAGACAAGAAAAAGATATTCATAAGCATCCCCAACATGAAAACAACTTGGGTTATGGAAATCAATTATAATTTCATTGATGCAAATGGAAAAGAAGTAAAAGGATTGATACAAAATACGATTAATAAATTGGGTGAGTGAGTTGATAAAGACTTACAGATGATTCCTTTCCCCTCACCTTCTCTCGAAGAGGAAGGTAAGGCATTCTCTTCTTAATTATGCATCCCCGTCCACTTCGTGAGACGGGGATGG
>JBILHX010000064.1:0-17311 GCA_044350285.1 Chitinophagaceae bacterium
GTTGATATTGATGAATGGCTGATTTGGTCATGAGTGGTAAAATCCTTGAAAACAAGAGTTCTCTAGCGTCTTCTGCTTTATTTTCAAGTAGTTCTTCGAATTGGCCATAAATTATGACACTTTGCCAATTGTTCATGTCTATGACAAGATTCACCTGAAAGCAAACATTTGGATTTTTTCTCATGATATCCAACTTTTTACCTTCTACAGTTTGGCAAAAAATGAAATTTCCATCAAACAAATAAGTTAGGGGTACAATGTATGGATAGCGGGTGTTTGAGCAAGCCAAGTTACCAAACACCTGACTAGTCAATACGTTGTTGATTTGTGTTTCATTCAATTCTCCAATCATTCCTTTTGTTTAATTTCATTAAAGATATTTATGGAGAAGAGTTCTTGACATGATTTTTGTCAGTTAAGTAGATGATTTTAGTTGGTATTATTGTTTGGAGGTTAATTTTGAAGAAATCAACTTGATGGCCATTCTTCATTAAAGAGGCTAGGGGGAAACAAGTAAAGTCCCTGCCTAAATCATTTGTAATATTTTAGGCAACGGATGCTTTTCTCCTGTTTTTTCTAAAATAGAAGGTAAATAAGGTGAATGTGACCCTAAATATCTCATAAGAGCACCATTGCATGAATTGCTCAAGTAGAGAGAAGTGGTTGGTGTTTTTATTTGAATTTATTTTTACGCATTCTTTGGTGATGATGGTGTTTAACGTTTCAGTTACTTCCCTGGCAAATTTATCTTCATTGATGTCTAGGTTGAGTTCAACAGATGCCAATGCACTGATGTCGTTTATGTTATAAGATCCGACTGTTACAAATTTTTTGTCATATACCGCAATTTTCCCATGCAACACATTGTTGTTGTATTCATATATTTCAATTCCATGCCGGATTGCCCACCGATACAAATATTTTTCGGCATACTTGGCAATTCCAATGTCTGAGATTCCTGCCAATATTAGTTTTATGCGCACTCCTCTGTTAAGCGCCTGGGTGATATTTTTTTTAAAGAAAGCTCCAGGAATGAAGTAGCTTGACATGATGATAATTTCATCCTGGGCATTTTTAAACATGTGCATGTATGTTGCTGAGATATCATTTTTGTTTTTTACCCAATCGTTTCTCCTTATTCTGACAGGGATGTTTGCATCAACATCAGTTTCTGCCATGATGGGTTTCCTGTCGAGTTGAATCTTGTCGGTTTCCTTCTTTGCGAAGAATTGATTACAGATTTTATGCAGTTCAAAAGAGGCGTCACCCTTTACTTTTATGGCCCAATCAAGCCAAGCTGATTTCCCAGGAGTGTCATTGTACCTGTCTGAAATATTAATCCCTCCCACCAATGCATTTATGCCATCTGTGACCAAAATTTTGTGGTGTAATCTTCTGCCAAAATAGAATTTTTCGCTTTTCAACAAAGGTTCAAAATGACGAAATTGTATTTTATTGTCTGTCATTTTTTTAATGAATGCATTCGACAGGCCCCTAGATGCATATCCGTCAACCAAAATCTGTACTTTCACCCCTCGGTTGGCTGCTCGGATGAGGTGTTCTGACAAGTCAGATCCTGTTGCATCTTCTTCCAATATATATACTTGCAGTTGGATTGCATTTTTGGCGTTGTCAATCAACTCAAACAATACATCAAAATATGACCGCCCCCCTCTGAGAAGCTTGACAGTATTGTGTTGTGTATATTCGGATTTTATTTTTTCTGCTGAATACATAGGTTTCAAAAAATGGAAATTAGATCAAGCCAACAAACTGAATTATGATTTTAGTCATTCTTATTGATGAGTATATGTTGTGTTTTTTTACATCGAATACCAAGTATTTTATTTTGATTTGTTGAACTGCATTTCCGCATCGTATGCTTTCGTACTTTTGGTGATATTGTGAATAGTTGAAAAAGTATGACAAAAAACGTTAGCGATACACCATTGATGCAGCAGCATAATGCTATAAAGCAGAAATATCCTGATGCCATTTTATTGTTTCGGGTGGGTGACTTCTATGAAACTTTTGGGGAGGATGCGATAAAGGCATCAGCCATTTTGGGTATTACGCTTACCAAGCGCAACAATGGAGCTGCATCCTCATTGGAACTGGCAGGCTTTCCACATCATTCTTTGGATACCTATTTGCATAAATTGGTAAAAGCCGGTTATCGGGTGGCTATTTGCGACCAATTAGAGGACCCTAAAACAGTGAAAGGCATTGTAAAGAGGGGTGTAACCGAAATGGTAACTCCTGGGTTGGCAACCAATGATAAACTGCTTGAAAACAAAAGCAATAATTTCTTGGCTGGAATCCATTTTGGTGAAACAATGAATGGCATTTCATTTTTAGATATTTCTACGGGCGAATTTTTTGTTGCTCAGGGGGATATTGAATACATCGAAAAGTTGCTGCAAACTTTTCAGCCCGCAGAAGTGATTTTTCAGAAAGGTAAACAGGCTCGCTTTGTAGAGCAATTTGGGAAAAAGTTTTATACATACTGCCTAGATTCTTGGATTTTTGATTATCGCTATTCGGAGGAAAGCTTGTTGAAACAATTTGGTACACATTCCTTAAAAGGATACGGTATTGATGATTTTCAGGAGGGTGTCATTGCTGCAGGTGCTATTTTGCATTACCTAAAAGATACTGTTCATCCCAATAGTCACCATGTTTCTGGTATTCACCGCATCAACAAGGATGAATATTTGTGGATGGATCAATTTACTATCAGGAACCTCGAATTGGTGCGGTCAGTCTCAGAAGGAGGTGCACACCTACTTCAAGTGTTGGACAATACCGTTTCCCCAATGGGGGCTCGTTTGCTGAGGAGGTGGATTTTGATGCCTTTGGTAGACCAATTTCAGATTGAGGAACGGATTAATTTGGTGACATGCTTTTTAGGAGAAGAGGAGTGGGTTTCAAAAGTTACTCAGCGAATAAAGGCATGTGGCGACATAGAAAGATTGGTTAGCAAGATTCCGAACAAGAAAGTGATGCCACGTGAGCTTTTGCAAATCGCCAGGGGACTTGAACAAGTAAAAATGATAAAGTCATTTGAAGGTGAAATTGGGAATGATTATTTGTCACGCTTAGCCGATAAACTCAACCCTTGTTCTTACATCCAGGAAAAAATTCAAAGAGAACTTGCTGAAGACGTGCCTGCGCAAACTGGTAAAGGTGGATACATCGCAGCAGGGATTGATGCGAATTTAGACGAATACCGGTCGTTGGCTACCGGAGGGAAAAATGTTTTGGTTCAAATACAGCAAAGGGAAGCATTGGCTACGGGGATAGCTACTTTAAAAATTGGATTCAATAATGTGTTTGGGTATTATTTAGAGGTGAGCAATTCCCAAAAACACAAGGTGCCTGTAGAATGGATAAGGAAACAGACCCTTACGAATGGGGAACGATACATTACACCCGAGCTCAAGGAATATGAGGAAAAAATCATGGGTGCCGAGGAGAAAATGCTTCAAATTGAAGCTGTTATCTATGATAAATTGCTTGCTGAACTGCAAGATTATATTCCTCAAATGCAGCAAAATGCACATGTGTTGGCTGTAATCGATTGTTTGTGCTGTTTCGCGAATAATGCAAAGCAATTCAAATATGCAAGACCTGAAATACATGCTGAAAATGAACTGATTATTGATGGAGGCAGGCATCCTGTGATTGAAAACCTGCTGCCAGTAGGGGAGGCGTACATATCAAATGACCTTCTGCTCGATCAGGATAGTTGTCAGATGATTATATTAACCGGACCCAATATGAGTGGTAAAAGTGCGCTGCTCAGGCAAACGGCAATTATCACACTGATGGCACATATTGGAAGTTATGTACCAGCGAACAGGGCCAAAATACCGGTTACTGACAAGATTTTTACAAGGGTCGGGGCCTCTGATAACCTTAGTGGCGGTGAGTCTACCTTCATGGTGGAGATGAATGAAACAGCCAGCATCATCAACAATGTATCATCAAGAAGTTTGGTTTTACTGGATGAAATTGGCAGGGGGACATCAACCTATGATGGTATTTCAATTGCATGCAGCATAGCGGAGTTTCTTCATGATGCTCCTGAAAAGCCTAAAACTCTTTTTGCTACACATTACCATGAAATGAATGATCTGGAAGCTTATTTGCCCAGGGTTAGAAATTTTCACATAACCCACAAAGAAATTGAGAATAAGATCATCTTTCTGAGAAAATTGGCTCCAGGCGGCAGCACACACAGCTTTGGTATTCATGTAGCCAGAATGGCGGGTATGCCACAAAATTTGATACAGCGCGCTGATGCCATTCTCCAGGAACTAGAAAAAAAGCAGCAGTCTTCTATAAAAATTCAAGAGTCAGTTGCTGAGACGCAGGGTATACAGCTTTCTATTTTTGATGCCCATACCGAGGTTTTCACTGGGATAAGGGAAATGCTTTCAAAAGTGGACATAAATAACCTTACTCCTGTAGACGCGTTGGTGATATTGAATGAAATAAAAAAGAAAATCAATTAGTATCCAAAGCCAATTCATTAAATCAATTCGGCAAGGGCTTCAACTAGTAAATCAACCTCTTCTTTTGTATTGTATTTGCTGAAAGAGAATCGAACTGTAACATGGTTGTTTTTCCCTAATGCCCTAATCACATGTGATCCTTGCTCCGTGCCGCTGCTGCAGGCACTTCCTCCTGAAGCACAAATGTTTCTGATATCAAGATTGAACAAGAGCATTTCAGATTTTTCAGAAATTGGAAAACCCACACTTAGCAGCGTGTAAAGCGAATCTCCTTCAGGATCTCCATTAAAAATTACGCCTTCGATTTTTTCAGTAAGTGAGTTTTTGAGGTAGTATTTAATCCCTGAAATATATTCTTTGTCTTGAACATGATTTATCGTGGCTATTTCGAGTGCTTTTGCAAAGCCTACGATGCCGTAAACATTTTCAGTGCCAGCGCGCATGTTTCTTTCCTGACCACCTCCATGAATAAATGGTTGAATGCGCGTTTCTGCATTGATGTATAACAATCCAACGCCTTTAGGTCCATGAAATTTATGGCCAGCCCCTGTGATAAAATCAGCCTTGATTTCTTTTAAATTGATGGAAAAATGTCCTACAGTTTGAACCGTATCTGTGTGAAAGAGTGCGTTGTATTTTTTACAGATTTCTCCTACCTGGTTGATGTTGGTAATATTGCCGATTTCATTGTTGGCATGCATGAGTGTGACCAATGTTTTGATTGGAGAGCTGCTCAGTTTTTTTTCAAGGTCATCTAGGTTGATGTGCCCATTTGGCAATACTTCAACAAATTCAAGTTCAGCTTCACCCGCGTCGGAAAGAAAAGAGCAGGTGTGAAGCGTTGCATGGTGTTCTATGGGTGATGAGATGATTCTTTTACATCCTAGCATCCTGACTGAGGCAAAGATGGCGGTGTTGCTGCTTTCTGTTCCACCACTGGTGAAAAATATTTCAGAGGGGTGTGCGTTCAAGATTTTTGCAACTGATTTTCTTGCTTTTTCGATGGCAATACGCGTTTCTCTTCCATATGAGTAAATAGATGAGGGATTGCCAAAATGTTCAGTAAAGAAAGGCATCATTTCCTGCAAGACGATAGGGTCTAGGGGAGTTGTTGCTGCATTGTCGAAATATATCCTTGCACTCATGTTCTTTAAGTCTTCAGTGAAGTATCAAAGATACTAAATCTATTTTTATATAAATTCCTGGATGTCTTTGATAAGCTTTGAGGCAATGTTGTTGGCAGTGGTTTCAAAGTTGCTTTCGGCAATGATGCGGATAATGGGTTCTGTATTGCTCGCCCTAAGGTGAACCCAGTCATTGTCAAATTCTATTCTCAATCCATCTATGGTAGAATGGGGATTTGATTTGTATTTGACTTTAAGTTTTTCAAAAACAGTATTAAGGTCAACCCCATTATCCATATCTATTTTATTTTTGCTGATAAAATAGTCTGGATAGCTGCTTCTGATTTTTTTGAGGCTTTTGCCAGATTGTGCCAAATGAGTGAGAATCAAGGCAATTCCAATCAGCGCATCTCTGCCGTAATGGAAGTCAGGGACAATGATGCCCCCATTTCCTTCACCACCGATGACGGCATTCACTTCTTTCATTTTAGCCACTACATTCACTTCCCCAACGGCTGCAGGGAAATATTCTCCATTGTGCTTTTCTGTGATGTCACGCAGGGCCCTTGAAGAAGAAAGGTTGCTAACGGTGTTTCCTGGCCTTTTGCTCAAAACAAAATCTGCCACTGCTACCAATGTATATTCTTCTCCAAACATGGAACCATCTTCACAAACCAGTACAAGTCTGTCAACATCGGGATCTACTGCAATGCCTATATCTGCGTTGTGGCTGACCACTGCGGCAGATAGTTGGCTAAGGTTTTGGGGAAGGGGTTCTGGGTTATGGGCAAATTTGCCATTTACTTCATTGTTCAACACAATGATTTGATCTTCCTTTATGCCCAATTTTTTTAGCAAGGCAGGAACAAAAATGGCGCCTGTGCTGTTGACAGGGTCAACAACTATTTTTATTTTCTTCTGTTCGATGATTGATTTGTCAACCAAGGGATAGTCTACAATTGCATTCAGGTGTTTTTCTAGGTAAGAGTCGTCTTTGGTGATGGTTCCCAGTTTGTCGACTGTTGCAAATAACAAATCGCCTTTATCTGCATCATCAAGGATGCTGGCACCGATAGATGCGCTGATGAATTCTCCTTTTTCATTCAGGAGTTTCAGCGCGTTCCATTCTTTTGGGTTATGGCTTGCGGTTATGATGATGCCACCAGCTGCTTGTTCAGCAGTTACTGCAAATTCAACGGTTGGGGTTGTCGACAAACCTAAATCGATGACATCAGCACCTATTGATACGAGGGTTTGCATGACCAGCTCAGCCACCATGGGACCGCTGATTCTGCCATCTCTGCCAACTACTATTTTTTTATTTTCCGCTGAAATCAGTTTCCTTCCAAATGCGGCAGTGTATTTTACGATGTCTAATGGAGAAAGTGTAGTGCCTGGTTTTCCACCAATTGTTCCTCTTATTCCTGAAATGCTTTTAATCAATGCCACGGGTGAAATTTTTAGGTACGCAAAGTTACAAAAAAAAGGGTGTTTCGGAGATTAATAACATGGAAAGCCAAATTAATTGTGGCAATTTACCTTTTATTATTTTTTGTTTAATATGGTAGTCCTTGAATACTTCGTATTTTTGCAATATGTTTAATGTGCTTCAGGCAGAGCAGCTTTCATACCTTCAACAGGCACTTCATTGGGATTATCGTTTTGTGATTTGGATTAACAGGGAGATTTCATCTCCTTTTTTGGACCAAGCCACTCTCTTTATGAGAGAATCCATTTTTCATGTTCCCTTGTACTTGTTCATCATCCTTTTTGTTTTCATAAATGTTGGGAAAAAAGGATGGCTTTGGTTGTTGATTGGCGTTTTATTGATTTCAGCTTCTGATTTCATCAGCAGTCACTTCATAAAGGATTATTTCAACAGATTGCGCCCTTGCAGGGATCCCTTCATGGCCCATCAAATTCGGTTTATTGCCAAATATTGTGGAGCAAATGGGAGCTTCACCTCTTCACATGCTGTAAATCATTTCGCATTTGCAATGTATGTTTTTGGTACTTTAAGGAGATTCTCTGCGTATTTTTTCTTACTTTTCATGTGGGCTGGCTTTATAAGCTTTTCTCAGGTATATGTTGGCGTGCATTATCCCTCTGATGTGCTGGTTGGTGGATTGCTGGGATGTGTATTTGGGTGGGTAGCCGTAAGGCTTGCAAGGCCGGCATTTTCTTCACTTCAATTTACTGTATGAACGAAATTTTAATGTTGTTTTGTCTGATTTTGATCAATGGCTTTTTTTCCATGGCTGAAATTGCCTTGGTATCAGCCAGAAAAGCCAGGTTGGAGGCTCAGGCCAACAAAGGCGATCTGCGTGCAAAACAGGCACTTTTATTGGCACAAAAACCGGACTCATTTCTTTCAACGGTACAGATAGGAATCACAACAATTGGCATCTTGACGGGTATTTTCAGTGGAGATAAAATCGTTGATGATGTTGCTAAGTACTTTGCTACCATTCCGTTGGTGGCACCCTACAGTTTAGGATTGGCAACAGTTATTGTGGTGGTACTCATCACTTTTTTCTCGTTGGTTTTTGGAGAATTGGTTCCTAAAAGATTGGGACTTTCCAATCCAGAGAAGATAGCAAAAAATGTTGCCGCTCCGATGCGGTTAATTTCTTTGGTTACCCATCCTTTTGTGTGGTTGCTTACCAGAACGACTTCCTTTATTATGCGAATTTTTCGCATGAAAACAGATGAGGACCAGGTAACGGAAGAGGAAATCAAGGCGATTATCAGCGAAGGCAGTGAGCAAGGTGCAATTGATGATGCCGAGCATGAAATAATCCAGCGTGTTTTTCATTTGGGCGATAGGAATATTACTTCATTGATGACACACAGAAGTGACGTCATTTGGTTCGATTTAACCGATAATGAAAACCAGATTCGTCAGAAAATAATCCGTGAACCTCATTCGGTATATCCAATATGTGATAAAGACATCGATAACATCAAAGGGATTGTATCGGTAAAGGACATGTATGTTACGCCCGATGATATTTTTTTCAAGGATGTAATGAAAAATCCACTCTTCGTTCCTGAAAACATCAGTCCTTATCAGCTTCTCGAGAAATTCAAACGAACAAAAATACATACCAGTTTTGTGGTTGACGAATATGGCACCTTGCTTGGATTGGTTACGTTGAATGACCTGCTTGAAGCCATTGTAGGCGATTTGCCACAGCATGACTTACAAGATTATGAAATAGTTAAACGGGATGATGGCTCTTATCTTGTAGATGCCCAAATACCTTTTTATGATTTCTTAACAAGGTTCGACAAGGCTGATTGGATGAATGAGGGTGAACAAGAGTTTGATACATTGGCTGGTTTCATTTTGCATGAGTTAGAAAGAATTCCTTCTACAGGAGAGAAATTCGAATGGAAAGGATTTTCATTCGAAATCATTGACATGGATAGTCACCGCATCGATAAGGTATTGGTGATTATATCTGATCAGATCAAAAATGAAATGGAAGAGGAATAAAATTTTACAAAATGAATTTGTCACTCATCGGAAAAACGGCCCTGGTTTCAGGGAGTTCACAAGGTATAGGAAAGGCCATTGCCATTGAGCTCGCGGCACTTGGCGCATCTTGCGTTTTATTGGCAAGAAGCGAAGAGTCGCTTCAGCAAACAGTTTCAGCGCTTCCTAAATCAGGTGACCAGTCACACGTCTATCATGTGATTGATTTCATGGATACGGCTTCATTGAAACGACTTGTTGAAAAAATTACAGCGGAAAAAGATATTGATATTTTGATCAACAACACAGGCGGACCTGCTGCTGGTTTGATCATTGATGCTGACGTTGATGCTTTTGAGAATGCCTTCAAGCAGCACCTCGTTTGCAACCACATATTGACGCAGCATGTGGTTCCTGGTATGAAGAAAAATGGGTTTGGAAGAATCATCAACATCATCTCAACCAGCGTGCGCATTCCTCTGAATAACTTAGGTGTATCGAATACAATACGCGCAGCGGTTGCCTCTTGGAGCAAGTCCATGTCTAACGAACTTGCTGTTTTTGGTATTACCGTCAACAGCCTGCTGCCTGGATTTATTGCAACAAGCCGGCTTGATGCCGTGGCTGCACATTTTGCTTCTCAGGAAAATATTGAGAAAGCTGATATGGAAGAAAAAATGAAATTGTCTGTCCCCGCAAAACGTTTTGGGTTGCCTGCTGAAATAGCAGCTGTTGCAGCGTTTTTGGCGTCGCCTGCAGCATCTTATGTAAATGGTGTTAGCATACCTGTGGATGGAGGAAGAACTGGAACTATTTAATTTATGACAGGATTCGAAAAAACAAAGGCATACGCATTAGGCCTCGATCAGGAAGATAAAATCGCTTCGTTTAGGAATCGGTTTTTATTTCCCCAAAAAGAGGGAGCCCCCAAAACATATTTTCTTGGAAATTCACTTGGTCTGCAGCCAGTGTCTGCAAGGCTTGCCATGGCAAAGGTGTTGCAGCAGTGGGCCGATGAGGGCGTTGAATCATTTTTTCAAGGCAGTGATCCTTGGTTGAATTTTCATTCGTTGCTGGCTAAAAAGCTCAGCGAGATTGCAGGTGTAAAAACCAGTGAGTTGAGTATTATGAATCAACTTTCTGTAAATATTCACCTCATGTTGGTTAGTTTCTACAGACCTGTAGGTAAGCGAAAAAAAATTCTGATTGAGTCAAAGGCTTTTCCCAGTGATCAATATGCGGTGGATTCATTCATCAGGTTTTTGGGACATCATCCTGCGGATATTTTAATTGAAGTAAAGCCAACAGGCGAAAATCAAATTCTTCAAGATGAGGATGTTGTAGCAGCGATTCAGCAGCATTCAGATGAGATTGCATTGGTATTTCTTGGAGGCATAAATTATTATACCGGTCATGTATTTGACATGAAGTCTATTTCAGCAGTGGCTCATCAGTCAGGCGCCCTGGTTGGTTTTGACCTTGCCCATGCCATCGGCAATATTGAATTGCATTTGCATGATTGGGAAGTGGATTTTGCCTGTTGGTGCTCTTATAAATATTTAAATGCTGGACCAGGAGCCGTGGGAGCAGTTTTTGTACATGAAAGGCATCATCAGGATGCATCCTTGAATCGATTGTCGGGCTGGTGGGGATATAAAAAGGAAGATCGTTTCTTGATGGAGAGTACTTTTGTGCCAGAACCAGATGCTACTGGATGGCAATTGAGTACACCATCAATCTTTTTATTTGCGTGTCTAAAAGCCTCTTTGTCAATTTTTGAAGAAGTCGGATGGCAAAATATATTGGCCAAACAACAGAAGATGAAGGCATGGCTAAAGTTCCTGATTGATGATATGCTGACTCAGGGAAATGGGCATGTTACATGTCTTACTCAAGATGCCAGGGGATGTCAAGTTTCTTTGTTTTTTCATGAAAATGGAAGGCATGTTTACGATAAATTGACTGAAGCTGGGTTTATGGTAGATTGGCGCGAACCAGGGGTGATTAGGCTGGCGCCGGTACCACTTTACAATACTTTTTCAGAAGTTTGGAACTTTTATGAAGCATTGAACTCAATTTTACAATCCCCAAACCTTAAACTTTAAACCAATTTAATGAACAGGTCTGCCCTTATCAACAGAATCAGAGAATCAAAGTCGTATTTGTGCGTGGGTTTGGATACAGACATGGACAAAATCCCTTCGTTTTTACTTCAAGAAGAGGATCCCATGTTCGCTTTCAACAAATCAATCATTGACGCTACGCTTCATTATTGCGTTGCATATAAGATCAATACTGCATTTTACGAAGCACAGGGGTTAAAGGGATGGGCTGCATTGGAGAAAACGATAAACTACATACCCTCAACGCACTTCACGATTGCTGATGCAAAGCGGGGAGATATTGGAAATACATCAACACAATATGCCATTGCTTTTTTAAAAAACCTTCCGTTTGATTCAATAACCGTTGCTCCATATATGGGAGAGGATAGTGTGAAACCATTTCTGCAGTTTGAAGACAAGTGGGCCATTGTGCTTGGGTTGACTTCCAATGCAGGAGCGCTGGATTTTGAGTTAAAAAGGTTGGAAGGTTCTCCTGCTGTTAAGTTGTATGAAGAAGTTATCAAAACCGTTTCATCTTGGGGATCTATTGAAAATCTGATGTTTGTTGTTGGTGCAACAAGGTCTGATGAGTTTATTAATTTGAGGAAACTGGCTCCAGATCATTTCTTTTTAGTGCCTGGTGTTGGTGCTCAAGGGGGAAGCTTGGAAGAGATTTCAAAAAAAGCAATGAACAAGGATGTGGGGATCTTGGTGAATGTGAGCAGAGACATCATTTATGCATCAAGTGGTACAGACTACGCTGTGGTGGCGGGTTTTAAGTCAAAATCCTATGCTGAAGAAATGGCGAAATACCTGTAAAAATATTTTTTATGAAAGAAAAATTCCAGTTTTTTCTCAAGAAGTATAAAGCAGAAATCAGGGTTGGTATCGTTGTTTTTATTGTGATAGTGCTCATGGATATCGTGAAGAAAATGTTCAAATGAAACGGTTATTTTTCCACTGAAGATAGCATTGCAGCAGAAAGTTTTTCTGCCCATTTTCCATATTCCAATGCAGATGGATGAAGTTTATCTTTTGTTACCAAAGCTCCATTGTTTAAGGCTTCCCTAGAGCCAATGGTTATCTCTATATAATTCACCTTAAAACGTTCAGATATTTTTTTATTGATGTTGTTGAACGCATCAATTTCTGTTGCAATTTTTTTCCTGTCGCGCCCCTCTGCAAATGGTGTTGCTCCCCAATCTGGTATGCTTATTACAAAAACGTTTTCATGTTTGTTTCCCGCAAACTTGATGGTTTTTTTTAGCAACTCTTCAAATTGAAAGGCATATTCATCGGTTGTTCTTCCCCTGTATTGGTTGTTTACGCCAATTAACAACGACACAAAATCATAGTTTTTTTTAAAATTGGTTTTGGCGATGTTAGCCTCAAGTTCATCTGTCGTCCACCCTGTTTTTGCAACAATTTCTGCAGCATTCACGTCAAGCCCCTCTTTCCTCAATAGTTGCACTGTTTGGTAAGGAAAAGATTCGTGAAGAGGAACACCCTCTCCAATAGTATAGGAATCACCCAAGGCTAGATACGTAAGAGGCTCTTTTTTTTCAGGAGAATGAAACATTGTTGTAAATAGGATATAAATGTAAAATGGGAAAATTTGCATGTCGGTATGTTCTATATCAAAGATATTGAATTCCTTTTGTCATTTTTTGAATCAAATTAAGTACTAGGAAGTATCTTTATGCAGTAACCGAAACCATATACCATGAATAGGATTTTGACATTGATTGTGATATTTGTTTTTTCTGTAAGCCAAATTTTTTCGCAGCAGGTGGCTGTAACCAAGGCCAATTACCAGCTTGCTGCCCGTTTCTCTCCAAAGAAAATAGAGAAGATGGTTTTTTCAACATCGGTTGATCCACATTGGATGAAAAACAGCAACAAGTTTTGGTATGTTTACGATTCAAGAGAAGGAAAAAAATGGGTTGTTGTTGATCCTGTTCGCATGATGAAAACGCCTATGTTTGACAATGATAAATTGGCGGCAGCACTTACCCGCATTGTAAAAGATCCATTTGATGGTCAGCACCTCAATATTGAAAACTTAAAGTTTGTAAAAGACGAAAATTGGATTCGTTTTGAAGTCAAGAGCACACTTGATGTGGAGAAGAAAGACACTACCAAGAAAACAGCTGTTGGTGCCAAAGAAAAAAAGCAGTTCTTTTTTGAATACAACATATCTAAAGACAGCCTTGTTGAATTAAAGGATCAGAAAAAAACAACGCCAAAGCCATCATGGGCCAATGTTTCACCGGATCAACAGTGGGTTGTGTTTGCAAAAAACTTCAATCTTTATTGGATGGATTCTGCAAATCTCAGAAAGGCAACCGCCAATGAAGATGATTCAACTATTGTAGAATACAAGCTTACCGAAGATGGTGTTGAGAATTATGGATTTGGAGAATCTTACGGAGAAACCAATGTGGAGAAGTTGAAAAACAAGAACAAGCGAAAATACTTCCCCATTTTGTGGTCACCCAATTCCACTCATTTTGTGTTGGTGAAAACAGATAGCCGGAATGTAAAGGACTTGTGGGTGATCAACAATGTAGCAGAGCCTCGTCCAACACTCGAAACATACAAGTACCACATGCCCGGCGAGAAGGAAGCTCCATTGCGTGAGTTAATGCTTGTGGATTTCAAGAACAAAAAACTCACAAAAATCAATGGCAATCAGTTTAAAGACCAGGAAATTTCCTTGTGGAATGCCAGTGCTGAAAAGAAAATGCGTGATGAAGAGCATCGGCCATCAATTTGGTTGGGGGATGATGCCAAAGTATACTTCAGCAGAACAAGCAGGGATTTAAAGAAAATTGATGTTTGCGCATTGGACATTAATTCAAAAGTTGTTAAGGTAGTTATTGAAGAAAGGATGAATACCTATGTTGAAATGAGAAAACCCGCACTTTTCAACAACGGCAGAGAGCTCATTCACTGGAGTGAAAGAGATGGATGGGGACATTTGTACTTGTATGATTCATCTGGCAAAATGAAAGGTCAAATTACATCAGGACCATGGCATGTTGAAGATGTGGAAGGTGTTGATGAAAAGCTTCGAACTGTTTATTTAACAGGAAACGCAAAGGAAAGCAACGAGGATCCGTATTTCCTTCACATGTATAAAGTAAATATTGATGGCAGTTCCTTGAAGTTGTTGAGCGCAGCTAACCATGACCACAGTGTGAACATGGATGACAGCAAGCGATTCTTTGTGGACAATTACTCTAGGGTAAACACTGCCCCAATTTCAGCATTGTATGATGCAACTGGTAAGAAGTTGTTGGATTTAGAAGTCACTGACATGAGTGGATTGATGCAGGCAGGGTATAAGTTTCCTGAGCCCTTCAAGGCGAAGGCAGATGATGGAATTACAGATTTGTATGGCGTAATGTACAAGCCATTTGATTTTGATTCAACCAAGAAATATCCTGTCATTGCCTATGTTTATCCCGGTCCGCAAACAGAAGCCGTTAACAAGGCATTTGGGAAAAGCATGGATAGAATCGACAGGCTGGCCCAACTGGGATTTGTGGTTGTTACCTTGGGTAATCGGGGTGGACATCCATCAAGGTCAAAATGGTACCACAATTATGGATATGGCAACCTGCGGGATTATGGTTTGGCAGACAAGAAAGCAGTGATAGAGCAGCTATCACAGAAGCATGGGTATGTAGACGTCAACAGGGTTGGGATACACGGGCATTCAGGAGGCGGATTTATGTCAACTGCCGCCATGTTGGTTTAT
This sequence comes from Chitinophagaceae bacterium, assembly GCA_044350285.1. Taxonomy (GTDB): domain Bacteria; phylum Bacteroidota; class Bacteroidia; order Chitinophagales; family Chitinophagaceae; genus Pollutibacter. Next base: position 14,988 of record JBILHX010000064.1, read on the forward strand.
CCAGACTTTTTTAAAGTGGCCGTTTCCTCTTCAGGGAATCATGAAAACAATATTTATAACCGTTGGTGGAGTGAAAAGCATCATGGTGTGAACGAGCAAATCAGCAACAATGGCGACACATCATTTTTGTATGCCATTGAGAAAAATTCAGAATTGGCCAAGAACTTAAAAGGGCATTTGATGCTTGCTACCGGGGATATTGACAACAATGTGCATCCCGCCAATACGATTCGCATGGCAAACGCACTGATCAAGGCAAATAAGCGATTTGATTTTGTGTTGATGCCAGGTCAGCGACATGGATATGCGGACATGAATGAATATTTCTTTTGGTTAATGGGAGACTACTACAGCAAATGGTTGTTGGGAGATTTTTCACAGCCAGTAGATATGGTTGAAATGAACAAGGAAGTTCCGCAGACAGGAAACAAAAAGTAGATATTTGAGGCGCTGTGTTAACTTTGCGATATGAAAACCAATCTGCGTAAATTTTTTTTCGTTTTGGTGTTGATTCCATTTTTTGGTGAAGCCCAGCAAATAGATTCAATATTTAACTCAGAAGGGAGGCAAGTAACTTTAACACCGGTTGTTATACGAAAAGGTACCAACGTGCCCGGATTTATCAAGCGAGTTGAGAATGATACTTCATTTTACAAGGCTTTTAAAAACCTTCGGGTCTTGAATTATTCTTCTTTGAATGATGTGAGGATGTTTGATAAAAAAGGAAGGGTGGAAGCTAGCTTAAACAGCAAAACAAGGCAATGGGCTTCAAGAAGTTGCCGTGTTACCAATTTTGTGGAGGAGAAAACCACTGGTGAATATTATGCTGCCGATGGAAGCTGTAATTACTATACGGGGCAATTGTATTCCTCGTTGTTTTTTTCCAGGGATACAATCTGTGGAGAAACAAATGTGATCAAAGACATCAGGCGGTCAATTGACGGAAAGAAAGGGTTGGATAAGCACAAGGAGCAATTGAAAATGCTGTTTTTTAATCCTGGAAAAGACATACCGGGGATCCCTTTAATGGGAAGCAAGGTTAAGGTATTTGATAAGTCCCATGCAGATTTGTATGATTTTACCATAGATATCCAAGACTATAAGGGGAAACCGGCCTATGTATTTTTATTAAAGGCAAAGGAAGGGCTTTCCTTTTTTAAGAAGGATGATGTAGTTATTGATGAAATGGTTACATGGTTTGATTATAACAGCTTTGATGTAATTGCGCGAGATTATAGGATGAGTTATAATGCGGGGGTGTATCGATTTGATGTATCAATGCAAGTGGAGATAGGGAAATACGGAAATTATTTATATCCCAAGGTAATAAGGTACGATGGGAATTGGGGGGTGATGCTAAAAGGCAAGGAGCGTGGGCTTTTTACAGCAACGATTTATGATGTTGAAAATTAGGCAGGTATCAAAGCAATTCATTAAGCTTTAATACCTGTCAATCTTTAGTAATGCTGACTAATTTTCAAGTACTTTGTTGTTAGAATAAGCACGCCATTTTTCTATCAGTGCTTTCATGTCATTCGGCAACTCATTCTCAAATCTCATGGGTTCTCCAGTGAAGGGGTGAATAAATCCAAGTGTTTGGGCATGAAGGGCTTGACGCTTGCAGATGTTAAAGCAGTTGTCTACAAACTGTTTGTATTTTGTAAATACAGTTCCTTTTAAAATCCGATCACCACCGTACACATCATCATTAAAAAGGGAATGCCCAATGTGCTGCATATGAACCCTGATTTGGTGGGTTCTTCCCGTTTCAAGTTCACATTCTATCAAGCTCACATATTTCATGTCTTCCAAAACCTTGTAGTGGGTGATGGCTTCTTTTCCATGGTCGCCATCCGGGAAAACGTCCATCAGTTTCCTCAATCTGAGATGCCTAGCAACATTGCCTTTGATGGTGCCAGTATTTTCGTCGAAACCTCCCCAAACCAGGGCGATATACTTACGTTCAACGGTGTGGTCAAAAAACTGTTTGGCCAGTTTTACGGAAGCCAATTCAGACTTCGCAAGCACAAGTAGCCCTGTTGTGTTTTTGTCAATCCTGTGAACCATTCCAAATCTTGGTAATTTACTTTCCGATATGTCTGGTTGTTGTTGCTGCAAATGCCAAGCAACGCCATTGATTAGTGTGCCGTTCCAGTTTCCTGAACCGGGATGTACAACCATACCAGCAGGTTTGTTTACCACGAGCACATGGTCATCTTCAAAAACAATGTTTAAATCCAATTTTTCTGGAACAATGTTGTATGTTTCAGGAGTGGTATCTGAGTAAAAGATGATTTTATCGAATGCTTTTACTTTGTAATTGG
>JBILHX010000065.1:0-17194 GCA_044350285.1 Chitinophagaceae bacterium
TATGATCGCTATGCACCCTTGATACCATATGTAAAACATAGAAGTGACCTCACATACATTCTTGATCAAATGAATGGTGAACTTTCTGTTGGCCACAGTTTTGTATTTGGTGGTGATTATCCTGCGGTAGATGAAAACCAAGTAGGGTTGCTTGGGGCAGATTTGATGTTAAATGAAGGCAAATGGAAAATCAGTAGAATTTTTACAACTGAAAGTTGGAATCCAGGATTGGTAGCACCGTTGGCAACACCTGAATTGAAAGTGAATGAAGGGGATTTTATTCTTGCTATTGATGATGTTAAGCTGACTGAAAACGAGGACCCTTATTCATTGCTTGATGGTAAGTCAAAAAAACAAACAGTGTTACTTATAAATAATAAAGCAAGTGAAGAAGGCGCATGGAAAATTACAATATCACCTATTGAAAGTGAATCAGGTCTTCGTCAAAGGGCATGGGTTGAAGACAATAGGAGAAAAGTGGATGTTTTGTCTGGTGGAAAATTAGGATACGTTTGGGTTCCCAATACTGGCGGCCCCGGATTTGTTTCTTTCAACAGGTATTATTTTGCCCAGCAAGATAAAGAAGGTGCAGTGATAGATGAGCGATTCAATGGCGGAGGATTGCTGGATGACTACATGGTAGATCTGATGGTAAGGCGTTTACGTGCATCACTAACCAATGAAGTACCTGGCGGAGCAGCATTTAGATTACCCGCTGGAATTTTAGGTCCAAAAGCATTGTTGATCAATGAGATGGCAGGTTCTGGTGGAGATTTCTTTCCTTGGGTATTTAGGCATCAAAAAGTAGGACCCTTGATTGGAACCCGCACATGGGGTGGACTTGTCAAATCTTCTGTTCACTATGCCATGATAGACGGGGGTTCATTGACTGCTCCAGATAATGCTGTATTTGATCCTGTTGAAAATAAATGGATAGCTGAAAATGAAGGTGTGGCTCCTGATATTGAACAGAAGCTTGATGCAATAACTGTTTCAGAAGGCAGAGATGTTCAACTTGAAAGAGCTGTGCAAGAAGTGTTGAAATTGCTTGAAAAAGAACCAACGAAAAAAATTACATATCCAAGGTATTCAAAGCCTGCTATCAAGAAATAACATTTATGTAGTTAGGAATTAGAATTTCAGAAAATCAAACGAATTTTATTTGTTCTACGATATCCGTAAGGTTATGAAGTATTTTCAATTATACTTCTAACCGAGCCACAAAAAACAGTAGAAATGGTACAAAAACGTGCCACAAAGAGCATAAAAAAACTCCGATTTCATAAGATTTTGGAGTTTTTGTGTTTAGGGATTGTCGGCTCCACTTTGTTCAGCCGACATCCATGCGTGAGTACCCCCTCAATTCGACTAAAATCGGTTGATTTCTATTTTCTCAAAATTTAACGCATTACAAATCAACGCCTTAATTTTCTCAGAAAATCTTCATATCCGCCGCGGCGGACACGGATTAAAATATCGTTTTCGCTACATGAAAATCAAGGATTTACGTTAAATCGTGGGACCTTTTTTGTTTCTCCGTGAAGTTTTGCATCTGATTTTTATCAATTCTTACCAAAAAAAACGAACCTATAGTGATGATATTTCAACAGAGATTAACACCTTTGGATCAAGATAATATTTTTCTAACACCTGGGTTGTAGAGTGGAGGCTAACCAGTCCGGTATCGTCACCTAAAACTTGATACGAAGAACCGAAATCAAATACACGCAAAAAGCGTCAAACGAAGTACTAAACCCCGCCTGACGCAAAACTGATGTTAGTTGCCGTTTTTTATCTAGTTAAATATTCGAGCCTGATAAGGCAGGTTTTCTAAGTATTGTTCCAACATAAAATAGTGTAGTTACTAATATTCCAGCAATTGGCATTTCGCCTGTAACTATTTCTGCAACTATAATGCCACCTCCAAAAGAAGCCAACAAGAAAAAGCCAATATTCATAGTGCGTGGTATCCAATATAAGATAAGAATTATAATTTCTAAGATGCCAATAAACATTAATTTGTCGCCAAAATTTGTAACTTTTGCCATATTAATTTGCATTTCTTCATTGCCAATTATTTTCATTATTCCAGACATAAATAGCATAAATGATGCTAAAATAGAAATGGTGTATCCAGCTATTTTTCTGGCTTTGCTTATTTGTGTTTCGTGTAAACTTGTCATAATACTGTTTGTTTATATTTTATTTAAAATGGGTTAAATTTTTATTTAATTGTATTGCAGATAAATTGCCAAAAGGCTTATCAGAAAAGTTCCTCCAATATGTGGTATAGCCGCTTTAATCCCAATTTTGCTGAATTTAGCGGTGATAATGGCGTCACTAATGGTTATAATGGGAATTAGAGGCACAAAGTATTTCATACCTTCTGGGTGGAATAAACAGAGTACGAAAGTCATTATGCCAAGTGTGAAATCTCGGACACCCTTAGCTAACATCCAGCCTCGAATGGCTGAACCATCGCCTGCAATTCCGTAAAATTTTGCATATTTTTCAACCGAAGAAAAAGCACAGTATATACCTAGACCACATAGGAAGAGACCGAGTAAAATTGGAGCAATTTGAATTGTTGTCATATTTGTTTTATTTTGTTTGTATTCTTATTCGAAATTGAAATCATAAGCTCCTTTTTTACAAAATAATTACCAGAAGCCTTGCTGAGTATAGGGGTGCTAGAGACAAAAATTCAAATAGTATATTCATTATTCATAAGCTCATATGCGATCCATCGCAATAGGGTGCATTCTTTGTTTGCCTACACATACACATGGCAGCTTTTTTTGATTCATCTGCTTTAAAAACTTTTGGGGCAAATTCACTTTCCATGTGTGCTCCATTGCACCAAGGTTGATTTTCTGATTTACCACATGTACACCACGCATAAATTTTTCCTTCTTCTAATTGTTCCATTTGGGGTGATTTTTCCGCTACTTTTTCGTTGTTCATATTTGTAATTTTTATAAAGTTTGATTCATTATATTTTAGCCAATAATTGTTCTGTATGCTCTTGTAATTTCTGTTTGTATCCTTTTCCGAAATTTAGCTTGATAGGCTCCTTTTTTATAAAATACTTACCTGTAACTTTATTGAGTGTAGGGGATCTAGAAACAAAAATTCCAGTAGTACTTTCCTTTCCAAAGAACAACTCAGGAATCGAAAAAAGAATGCGCTGCCACCATTCTAAATTTTTCGTCAAATCTGATTTAACTGCACCAGGATGGAATGAATTAACATCAATGCCTTGATTTGCATATTTTTCTGCTAAAATTTCTGTAAGTACGGTTTTTGCATGTATGGTGGTAATGGCTGTATTAATCATACCGTAATTCTTGGAAAAGCTTAGATCGTCAAAGTCTAGCTTTCCCTTCATAATCATGGATTTGATTCCAGATACGTTTGCTATTCTCCCATATTCTGCTTTTTCTAGGATACTAGCAAGTTGAGTAGAAAGTAGATAAGCACTTAAATAGCCAACAGCGAAAGTCTTTTCAAAGCCTTCATTGGTTACAATTCTTTTTTGGGAAAATATGCCAGCGGTATTAACTAGTAAATCCAACTTCGCATTTTTGCTGATAAAATCAGTTGTAAATTTTTTAGTATCTCTTAGATTGCTCAAGTCTAATTGAACAAATTTAACTTTTTTAGGATATTGTTCATTCAAAGAACCTTCAATGCGTTTTCCTTTTGCACCATTGCTTCCAATTAATACTACGTTATAGTTGGAAGCAATTAAATTCTTAGCTATAGAAAGACCAACACCAGACGTTCCACCACTAATTATTGCATTTTTCCTTTCCTGAAGACTATTTGAATGACTTATCATGATGCAAAGGTGCAGCCATTTAAAAGGCTGTGCATTGATGTAGGTCAAGAAGTGATTTTACCTAAATTTTCCTTATGGATATTTCTTTTCTTACTCTGCTTAAGGCTTCAGGTGTAATGCCTAAATAAGAAGCAACCATTTTTTGAGGTACTCTTTGAATGATGTCAGGATAGGTTTGCAGAAAATGTTCATAGCGTTCAACAGCAGAGGCACTGATTAGCATAATGATGCGTTTTTGCAAAACAGCCAATCGGTTAAATAATGATTTTAGGTTTGGGTTTTGTTTTGAAACATCTTTTTCAACCACAATAACGATGGAGTCTTCTATGGCATCAATAAATAAATCGCTAGGAACAGTTATTTCACAATTGTCTGCAATGATCCAATTTTCTGATGCAAACATATAAATATGTTCTTTCCCTTTATTGTCGATGGAGTAACTACGCAACAAGCCACTTTCTACCGTAAATACTTTTGTGTTTAGTTCACCACTTCTTTGTAGAATCTGTCCTTTTGTAACGTTTATTGTTCTCAATTTAATAGTTCTATTTCAGTCTTGTAAAATGGCATATAACTAACTTATTCCAGCCATAAAATAACTCCAATCCTTCCTTATATGTTGTGCTTTGTACCCCCTGATATTTAATACCGTATACAAACATCCATAAAATTACACCTTTAATTCAATCCACCTAAACCTTAAAAGGGTATTTATGTGCAACTACTCATCTCCATTATACCCCCCTCATCAGCAAAACTATAATATTTCCTATCTGGACCTATTATTATGTGATCAAGCACTTATATATCAAAATATTTACATTCACCCTTGATCGTTCCAGTTAAAACCTTATCTGCAGATGATGGTTTAAGTTTCTCAAGTCAAATTAATTTAAGACTGGCTAAAAAAAAATTAATTCCCTGCGTGAGCCCCCCATCAATTCGACTAAATTCGGTTGATTTCTATTTTCTCAAAATATAACGCATTACAAATCAACGCCTTAATTTTCTCAGAAAATCTTAATATCCGCGGCGGACCCGGGTTAAAATTCCAGTTTCGCTACTTTGTTATTCTTGAGAATAATAATTATTTCAAAGAATGATATATGATTTCAGAAAGTCGGAATTAATGGCTGACTTTAAAATTTTGAAAGTTTTCCTAAACCTAAATATTTAATAAAGATTATTTAGGGCTAACAATATAAAACACGGTATCAATAAAATAGAGCATGCCATTTTGTGTTAGTACATTTTCGTCATGAAGATCTTCTAGAATTAAACCAAGTTCTTCATTATAGTAATCATGGTTCTTTTTATTTATAAAGCCATTATTTTCTAAAAAGGCTTTTACCAAAATTAAATCTGTTTTTTCATTTGCTTTTACAAATGGCTGCTCAACTACAGCATATAAAACATCTAAATCTTTGTGAAAACCTAATAGTTGATATGCAGTATCTGGGAAAAATAAATTGTTAAGTAAGAGATTGTGAAAATAATCAACCCAACTAGCGTAATAAATGGAATCATTTAATTTTAAAACACTTATGCCATTTTTTAAATAGACCTTCTGTTCAGCACCTTGTGCTACGTATAAATCAATATTGATTTTTTCTACCCAAAGATTATTGTCTTCTGCATATTGAATTAGGCTCTTTGTTTCTTCTTCTTTGTACTGCTGTTGGTCTTTAACCATTGAGCTTGCTCCTTTGCTTCTTTTAAGGTAACTGCAGGTTGTTTGGATAAGATGATGGTGCTTAACTTGGCTCGTTCCAGAAAGGATATTTTGTATGTCATCTTTCATGCAGTATTTAGTTAGGCAAAGTTAATTAATTATTTCAATCTTTCTGTTGGTGCACTTTTCTTGATAAAACACACCTTTAGTTATGGTCAAAAACATTGATTTTGACCATATAAAATAACCCAATCAATTTGTAAGATCCCCCCCCAAATCCTTCCACATTTGGTTAGTATGTAGTAAATGTTGGCTACGTAGCCTGTTACGAATGTGGCAGGCTATTGTAATTCTAATTGGTTTTATAGCATTCTGTCTTCCAGGAATGCTCTATACAAACCATCAATGCTTATCAATAATTTATTCTACAATGGCTTCCGCTTCAATTTCAACCAAATATTCATCGCCTATTAAATTGGCTTGAACCATGGTATTAACTGGTTGTATATCAGCAAAACGTTGTCCATGTGCCCTGGCAATGGCTTCCCATTGATTGATGTCTTTTACAAATACCCTGGTTCGCACAATGTCTTCTAATTTTCCACCTAAAGATTGAATGGCGCCTTCAATTTTATCAAAAATAAAATGGGCTTGTGCAGCAGGATCATTTCCTCCAATCACATTGGAACCATGTGTGGCCGTGGTTCCAGAAACTAAAATTCTATTGCCTTTGCGAACGGCACGACTATAACCAGCCAGACTTTCCCAACTGGTTCCTGATAAAGCCTTGGTTTTCCCAGTGGAATCTTTTATTGTTGGATAAGGGGAAGCAATTTCTTTTACATGATGACTTAAATCGCCACTGGCGGTTAAAAATGGTGGCTTACGGTATTCATCCCCACAATCACCGGGTATGCCATTTCCTTGAGCCAATATTTTTTTGATTGCTTCACGCTCAGTTTCCGAAAGAGTTAATCCAAGAATTTTTTTATTTTCATCAATGTGTGCTGACTCACCCAATCTCGCACCCACAATTACTCCGCCTATTGCTGGCAAGTCTTTGATATAAGCACTGGCAATCGTGGCAATCGATACCGAGTGTTTTTTTGCCACTGTATCTAATGAGACTAACAACGATTGATACCAATCCCAACCACCTGCTGCATCAATGTATCTTTTGTATTTCATCTGCGACCAGGTCAAGGCATCATTGAGCAATGGTTCAGGTTGATGAAGCCATTTTTCGCTAAAAAATCCACCTGCTACTGTGCCAAAAGCCAATATTTTTATATTGTGTGCTAAACAAGTCTCAGTCATTTTATTGGCAGCACGTTGATCTAGCAAGGAATAACATACTTGATTGCTTACTATAGGGATGCCTGTTTGTATCACCATGTTTACATGCGCTTCATCAAAATTGGTCAATCCAATATTGGCAATAAATCCCTCTTCTTTTAATTTTTGTAAACCAAACAAACAATCCAACCAACTTGGGTCGGCATAATTCCAAGCATGAAATTGAAGTAACTGAATTTGTTCTACTTTTAATTTTTTTATGGCAGATTTTACTGCTTCTTGAATTTGTGCAGGACCAATGGATCCTGAGCTTGGCACCCATTTGGTTAATAGTTGAATATCATTCAGTCCATAGGTATTTTTAAACACACCCGAAATTTCTTCAGCAGATCCATAATGGTCGGCCATATCAAAACTGGTAAATCCTTGCTCATAATAGCTGTGCAAGGCCTTTGCAGCCACTAAAGGGTCTAATTTTTTATTGTTTCTTTCCAAATCTGCCACTTGCCATAATCCAATAAGTACTTTAGAAATGGTTAGTGAATCACTTAGCTTAGTGGTAGTCGTATTATTCATCGTTCGAATTATTCTGAAGGTAAATTTTTAAAATAGCTCGCATCAAAAGTGCCTGATTTTTTTAGCTGATTCCAATAGATTGCAAAAATAATACTTGCGAGTAACATGACTGCTGTAAATACATAAGTGGCATGAAAATACCAAGCAGTTTTGGATGCACTTATGTCATTCACTACATTGATGATGAGTAAAGCACCAAGGCTTATTAAACCAAAAAAAGCAATTAGCTTTTGGACAACCTTGTTTTTAACAACGGTAATTTGATTGCCTAGTAAAGGATTGTTCTGATGGATCAACAAAACAGCGATGCAAATCAAGATAAAATTCACCAGCATGGCAATGACCATAATGTCGATGCCTAAAAAAATATCACTGGCAAAATGGCTACCTAGTATGCCTAAACTTGACACGATGCCGCTAAAGAAAATAGCCCAATGAGGTGTTTTATATGTAGGGTGTATATTGGTTAAAAATTGGGGAAACAATTTGTCTTTTGACCAGGCAAATAGTAGTCTAGATACCGACAATATCATAGAAGGCAAATCTTTTAATAAAGCAATGCAAGCGCCCAGCATGATCAATACAGACCAAAAGGGAGGCAATACATAATTCAATAATGTGGTGGCTGATATGTCTTTTTTATTGGCTAAATCTTGCACAAAATTCCAAGGCGCAATTTTATAAACACTGAAAGTAAATAGTAAATAAAATATACTAACGCTAATTATGGTGATAAGAATGGCCCTGGGCAATGATTTACTTGGATTTTTTGCTTCTCCACCTGCTTGGGCAATAGAATCAAATCCAATAAAACTTGCAAATAAAATGCCGCTGGCAGAAATAAATTGTTGCCAATTGAACTGCCCTTGCAGATGTGTAACAACTATTCCATCTTTATCCAATACACCCTGTATGAAATCCTTTTCGGTATAAATAAATCCAGCGAATATGACAATACTGGCCAACATAAAAGTAATGATAACCAAGCCAATGATGGTCAACTGATACGTTTTGATGCCAAAAATATTGATGCCAATAAACATCCATAACAATCCTAAGGATAAGAATAATTTTGTATTGCTATTTTCAAAAAAATGAACCAAATTTATCCATTCCATTGCTGCGCATACGTCTCTAAAAAAGGGCACAACCATGTAAGACACAACCCCAATGACAATGGATAAGCCAAACCATTGTGCAAAGCTGGCTACAAATCCCCAGTAAGGATGAATAGACCTGCTGGCATATACATAACTTCCTCCAGCCCTGGGCATGGCACTGGCTAAAATGGCATAAGTGAGTGCTGCAAACAAAGCGGGAATAGACGCAACAAAAAATGCAGGCAGTAAATAAGGTCCAATACCTGGTACATTTTTTTGCAACATAAAGGGAACAATATAAATAGAAGCCCCAATCATGGAGGATATACCTGTAGCCACTAAACCTGCTACAGTAATGTTTCTTGAAAGAGTTGTCTTTTGTTCCATGGTATATTATTTCAGCCTTTTTAGTTTGTTGTTATCCCAAAAATTGATTTCTCAATTTCTTTACATGTTAGAAATTATCCTGTGCATGTTAATCAATTTAGGGAATAATTCAATTTTGATTTCAATAATTCAACGTGATGAACTGTATGGAAGGAAGTGAATATGGAGAGTTCTCCTAAAGTCACCTTTCCTAAAATTGGATGAGGCAAGCTAAAGGTATCTAACTCAATTTCTGTAAGATTATTAATTTTATTAACTAGGCTTTCATTCAAAGATTGATGCTTTTTAATCAAATTGCTTTTCTCTATAAACAATGCTGGTTTGGGGATATAAATAGATGGGGCTTTTGCACCACCTTCTAAAGCTTTTTTATATACAGTTTGAAGTTGCTGAAAGGTTCTCGCTTCTTTTTTATTAACACCATATAATACACGTAATATAGGTTTGGGTAACGAAAGTCCAATGTTTACTATACGAAGCACTTTAATTAAATGAACTAGATCTTGGCCTGCCGACCATTTTCCATTCATATTTATTTCAAACTGATCTTTGTTTAAGTTAGCTATCATCTCATTAAATTGATCTACAGAATCATTGAGTGATTTTATCATATTTGCTTTATCAATCATGTTTTAATTTCAATTTGTTTGTAAACACCTATTTTAATTCAAATCGCTTGTCTTTAAAAATAGCAATTTAAACTATGTAAAACACAAACATATTTACATTAAAAGAATTAATAAATCCCTGCCCATGTTTCCCTTTAGATAATTTTAAGGCTAAACCAATTTTGAAGGCGGTTTTAGACCTACGAAGATTTTCCGACAGCACAATTTTATCATATCACTGTTACCAAGGATTTTCCATATCAAGTTGCAGGTGCTCAGCAAGACAATATTACGGAGGCTGCCTTATCCTATCTACTTTATTATTTTCATTGTACTTTTTTGCCCAACAATCAATTCCTTTTGTCGAAAAATTGACACTAAAATGTCATATTTAAAATCATTAAACCAAAGATGATTTTTTGTGTAAAAAAACTTTCCGAAAACAAATCCATTTATCAATGAATAAAGCGGCTAAAATCAATACAGCATTGAATTTTAGCCTGATATAAAATCTCTTTTTTTATCACATAAAAAATAAATTAACGGAATCTTCTATTCATAAATATTTTTTATGGACAACCAAAAAACATTAAAACAACTGGTCAGATTTTAATAACTCTTAAATTTTACATTTGTTATTCTCTCTTTATCACTAAAAACTAAATCATGAGAAAACTAGGTTCATTAGTTGTTTCTCTTGTTTTGCTTGTTAGCATAGCTGCTGCACAAGGCAACAAGAGAATTTCCGGTAAGGTCACCGATTCCAATGGTGAAATCCTTTCGGGCGTAACCGTTTCCGAAGTTGGTGGCAAATCAAAGGCCATCACAGACGAAAAAGGTAATTATTCCATTCAGGTAGGCGAATCAGCCAGCACCATTCGGTTTTCCTCTATTGGATTCCAAGATGCTGATGCCAAACTTGGAAATCGGGTAATAATAGACATCAGCCTAACCCGCGAGTCAGGATCCCTTTCTGAAGTTGTTGTGGTAGGTTACGGTGTTCAGCAAAAGAAAGCCTTTACAGGCGCCGCGTCAAAAATCGATGCAAAAGAATTTGCACAATTGGTAACACCTTCAATCGACAAGCAATTGGCGGGTAGAGCTGCGGGTGTTCAGGTTGTAAGTGCAGGTGGAGATGCAGGAACGCCAGCAAGGATCCGCATTCGCGGTATCAACTCTGTTACCGGCAACCAATCCCCTCTTATTGTGGTAGACGGTGTTCCATTCATAACAGGAAACCTGGCTGCAGCAACAAATTCAAATGCGTTGGGAGATATCAATCCAAACGACATTGAAAACATCGAAGTTTTGAAAGATGGATCAGCCACCGCAATCTTCGGATCTAGAGCTGCCAATGGTGTAATCATGATTACTACCAAAAAGGGATCAAAAGGCGGAGCCATGAAAGTAAATTACGATGCTACTTTTGGTTACACTTCTGCCCTTAAAACCTACGATTTGCTCAACAATGCGCAGTTTGTTGAAATCGCCAATGAAAAAAGAACCAATCAAGGATTGACAGGTTGGGCAAGTGCAGGAGATGGACAAACCTATGATTGGCAAAAGGAGGTTATGAACCAAAATGTATTTGTCAATCAACAAAACCTCAGCTTTTCAGGAGGAACAAACAAAAGCACCTATTTCTTTTCTCTGAACTATAGCGACCAAAAAGGTATTCTTCTTTCCAATAAAAACAAGGCTTTTCGTATCAGGTTCAACTTCGATAACGAAATCAATAAGTTCATCAAAATCGGCAACAACTTGACTCTGTCGAGGCAAATCGACAATGACCAGAACAATGGAAGCAATGCCCTTAGTGGTGCAATGGCTTCAGCTTTGCGCATGTTGCCAAACGTAAACCCACTTGATCCAACCAATGTTACAGGATACAACATCCGCTACCCAGGCTTGAACCAAGTTGGACTCGGTCCGAACGTTTCAATTGTAGACGACAACTACACAAATCCGATGTTCACCCTGAAAGAAAATGTTTATTCTTCAGACAAGCTAAGGGTAAACAACAATTTGTACGTTGAGTTGAGTCCTGTTAAAGGTCTGAAAGTACGCTCTGCAGTGAATTTCGACTTTTTGAACGACTACTCTTATATTTCATGGAGTCCGATTCACGGAGATGGATTCAGTTCAAGGGGGTATGTGTACAATGCAGGTCAGCAATACCAACGATTGGTTTGGCAGAACTACATGAATTACAACAAATCGTTTAGCGGTGGGCACAACCTGTATTTGACAGCAGGGCATGAAGTACAAGAAGACATGAGTCGCAGTGTTTCAGGTGCGTTGCAACAGATTTCAGATCCCTTTTTCCAACAAAAGAATATTATTGGTGGAACGGGAGCGCTCCAATTCTCTGGTGGAGGTTATGGGCTGAGTGGTTTCCATTCATTGTTTGGACGATTGAATTATGATTTCCTGAGCAAATACTTTATACAGGGTTCTGTAAGAAGAGACGGACAAAGTTCATTAGCGCCCGATAACAGATACGGCATTTTCCCGGGTGCTTCAGCAGGATGGAGGCTATCAGAAGAAAGCTTTTGGAAAACAAGCAAATTTCTCACCGATGCGTTCGGTGATGTGAAGTTGAAAGGATCTTACGCCATTGTAGGAAACCAACTCGGAGGATTTCCATACCTCAGCACATTTGGATCAGCCCCCTATGGCAATATTCCAGGTTTGGCGCCAAGTGCAATAGGAAACGCTTCATTGCAATGGGAAAGAAGCAAGAAGTTTGATGTTGGGGTTGAGTTAGGACTCCTTAAAAACAGATTTACTTTTGTAGCAGATTGGTTCTTAAACGATATTGATCAACTTGTATTTGCTGTACCAACACCAAATTCAGCAGGTATCCCAGGGAATTCTATCAGTCAGAACATCGGTTCAGCACGGAACAGTGGACTTGAGTTCAGTTTGAATGGAGATGTCATCAAAAACAAAAATTTTACTTGGAGTATCAATGCAAACTATACCCAACTTAAAAATGAAATAACCTCACTCTACTCTATTGGAGGAAATCCAGTGAAGAACATTCCAGGAACGTATAACAGGATAGAAGTAGGACAATCGTTGAACTATCTTTGGGGATGGCAATATGCAGGAGTAAATACTGCAACGGGAAACCCACTATACCTTAAAGCAGATGGAAGTTTGGTTCAAAGGAGTACGGTGAATGGTGCCTACTACACTGCAAATGGGAAGAGTGATGCAACCATGACAGCCGCCAACCAAACATCCATCACAGATGCAGATAAAGTTAATTTGGGAAATAGTTTACCTACCTTTTTTGGAGCCTTGACCAATACCTTGAACATAAAGAATTTTTCATTTGAATTCATGTTCAGGTTTCAAGGAGGAAATAAAATCATGAATATCACACGCCAGGAAGCACTGCTAAGTCAAAACTTCCACAACAACGGTGTTGAGATCATGAACAGGTGGAAAAACCCAGGTGATGTAACGGATGTACCAAGGTTGAGATATGCACAAAGTGCAACAATCAACCAAACAGGACAAGCTATATCTAGGTTTATAGAAACAGGAAACTATGTAAGGTTGCAAAACCTAGTTTTCAGCTATAACTTGGGCAATACCTTGGCGGGTAAATCAAATGGGTACTTAAAAAATGCACGGATTTTTGTTCAAGGACAAAACCTGCTAACCTTCACCAAATACTCAGGACTAGATCCAGACAATGCGAGTCAATCAGGGCAAGACAATGCAGTATCGCCTTCATTGAGGATTGTATCCTTTGGATTTAGTGCAGGATTTTAAGTTGTAACCATTACAAACCAATAAAAAAGCAAACAATGATACTTATAAAACACATTACAAACAGTACACTCATCTTGGTTTTGGCCTTGGGTGTGTCAAGCTGTGAAAAAGTACTTGACCAACAGCCCTATTCCGCTTTCACTGATGAGAGTGTATTTACCACAGCCGATAGGGCAACACTGGCATTAAACGGTGTTTACGATGCAGCTCAAACAGGTGGACCAAGCCTAGGAGGAAGAGGATATCCATTTGGGGCAGCAACAATCGAACAAGGAGACAACCGAGGAGAAGACATGGTAAACCTTCAGGCTTTTTATCAGGTTACTTACCAAGGTACGTACACACCAGCTACAGCAAACAATGTAGCTATGTGGGACAATACATACGGTATGATCAACAAGGCCAACATTGCAATTGAAGGATTCAAAAAAGTAGGTGCATCAGGAATTCTTTCTTCGGCATTGGCAACACAATTTGAGGCAGAATGCCGTTTCCTACGTGCATTGGGCCACCATGAATTGTTGGTACATTTTGCCAGGCCTTTTCTTGACGCCAATGGGTCAGCATTGGGAGTTCCATACAGGGATTATGCAGTAGCGGGTAGTGCAACATTGGAAAAACTTCAAAAAGAAGGAAGACCAAAGGTATCAGACAATTATACAAAAATCCTTGAAGACATTGCATTTGCTGAAGCAAATCTACCTGTTACCAATACGGGAGGAGCTGTTTTTCGTGCACAAAAATCTGCAGCCATTGCACTCAAGCAAAGGGTGTATTTACACATGGGGCAATGGGCAAATGCAGCAGCGGCGGGCAATCAATTGATTCCAGCAGCGGTTACACCAGCCACACCGACAGCCACAAAAAGCCTCATCGGAAACCATGCTCTTACTGCCACAGCAGCCGGCTCGTTTGGACATACCGGTGGCAATAGTGTAAGTACTGAGAACATTTTCAGCATAAAAAATGACGCCTTAGATAATGGCTCTGTTAACGGAGCCGCAGCTGCCATGTATGGATCTACTGATTTACTAGGTCGTGGACTTGTTTGTGTATCTCCCATCATTTGGAACAATATAAATTGGTTGTCTGATGATACAAGAAGATCTACTTTATACAGAAATGGCGGAAGCGCCATTGGAAGGGCGATTATGACAACAAAATACACTGATCATGCAGGACGTGGAGACAATACACCAATCATCAGGTGGGCAGAAGTATTGTTGAATCAGGCTGAAGCTGAAGCAAGGATATCTGCTACGGTTTCCCAAAAAGCAATAGATCTTTTGAATCTTGTTAGGAATAGGGCACTTGCCATTCCGGCAACACAACAGTATACAGCAGCGAGGTTTGCCAATCAAACTGAACTCATTCAAGCCATTTTATTAGAAAGAAGAATAGAATTTCTTGCAGAAGGAAGACGTTGGCCAGACATCCACAGATTGGCTCAAGATCCCATAGCTGCGGTAAAAACTGCAGGAATACCAGCGAAAGTATCCAATGGTGGCGTTACAGGATCAAGCTTAGCCCAATATGGATTTGGCACGGCAGTGGTTCTTGGTCAACCTGCAATTCCATACAGCGATTTCAGGTTCATTTGGCCGATACCAGCGTTGGAAATCACAACCAATCCAGTCATTGCTCAGAATCCTGGATATTAAGTTGACTATAGCGAAGCTAGTGAGTTTCCTAGCTTCGCTTTTAATAACTTCTTTTTAAGTGTATGAAAATCATTCTATTAAAATTAGATTCCCCTCCCATCAGCGATTATCAAGGGGTAAGGGGATGTAAAATTATCTGGAATTTTTCTCACCTTCTTTTTCTAAAGACGGTGAGGTAAATAAATGTTGAATTATTCGTGCCCTAGAAAACGTCCTAGCCTTTTTAGGTCTCCCTGTAAATCATTCAGAAAGACCTAAAAAATAAAAAAGCCTGTGTAACATTAGATTACACAGGCTTTTTTTATTGAGAAGATTTTTATAAAGCGAACAAAATCACCGCCGAAATGAATATAAGCGGGAAAAAGATTCTTGCAATAAGAAGGATTTTTCTTGACTTTTCTTTGTTTGCCGGATTATCTCCTTGCAAGTCTAAATTAAACAACCAAAGCGAAAGAGCCATGGAGACAGCAATCAAGAAATACGATATGTAGAATAGTTTGTCAACATAAATTACATAACCAATCTCAGGAAGATCTCCGTTGATTGAACTCTGAAAGGCAATGGCACTCAAGAGAGAAGTAACAGTAAGCGCAGCGGCAGTATCAATTTTATCTGAAGGTAAAAAATATACAAAATAAACGAGCAACAAGATAATCATCAACGGGATAACAAACTTACTGATGTAAGGGAGTATAGAACGGTCAATGAAAACTGAATATTGTAGTCTGCCATAAGAAGAATTTCCCTCCAAGCTGATATCACCAAAGTCACTGTTGTATACATAAAAAATCATCCACCAAAAATTATTATTTCTACAATTTGTATTGTAATTTCCCTACTACAATCGCTTTCTCTCATCATTTATACATCATTCTTTATGCCAACTAGAATTATACTTTTATGTTTATTCTTCTTCATACAAGTTTCTGTTAGTGCCCAAGATTTTTTTGCTGGTGCTTCTTCAAGAACTATTAATCCAGAAAAAGATAGTTTATACCTTGCAGGAGGCAAGCCCAATCGACCTTTTATTGATGTGCATGACAATCTGTATGTAAAAGCAGTGGTTGTTAGCAATCCTATAAATAACATCACCTTGCTTACATTTGATTGCATTGGCTTGTTGTATCCACAGTTGGAAGCCATCCGATCTAAAATTAAAATTGAAGTTCCATCTATCAATACAGATCATATTGTAATGTCATCTACGCATACCCATTCAGGACCAGATGTAGTTGGTATTTGGGGAAAAGATTTAATGCATTCAGGTGTAAATGACAAACACATGCAGCTTATTGTTGACAGAGCAGTAGAGGCAATTAAGGAAGCCGTACAAGTAAGAAAGCTTGTAAACATCTCTTATGGGAGTGGCTCGTTTGGAGAGGATTGGGTAAAGAATATTTCAGAGCCGGGGGAAATTGACAGATCTGTTAGTGTAATTAAATTTACAGCCTTAAACGGGAAGAATATTGCAATGCTCACCAATTTTGCCTGCCATCCAACTATCATGGACGATAAAAGTACTGCAGCAAGCTCAGATTATGTTTGGGGATATTATCATTATCTAGATTCAATACAAGGTGGGGTGAATATGTTCTTACAAGGAGCCATAGGTGGATGGGTACAGCCAGAGGATGTCCCTCATACATATGATGATGCCAAATACCATGGATCCTCTTTGGGAAAATATGCTTATGAATTAACGAAAAAGAAAACCACAAGTAAAAATATTTATTTCACTTCCACTAAAGTTAATTTCCCGCTGGCCAATCCAAGTTTTCAGATGTTGTCGAAAATGGGAACCATTAAAAGAACATTTGGAGAAACTGTTGCCTCTGAGATTGCCTATTTTACCATTGGAGATGCTTCGTTTGCTACCCATCCTGGGGAAACCTGTCCAGCATTAAGTCTTGATACAAAAAAATTAATGAATAATAAGGGCCCTAAATTTATCTTGGGTTTATCACAGGATGCCCTAGGATATATTATTAAACCGAGTTTTTTTGAGACAAATAATAAAATTCCACACAGTGAATACCTTACTGGCATGAGCATTGGATCAGAAACTATGGGAATTATTTTGTCCACCTTAAAAAATCTCATAAAAAACAACCCCCAGTAAATTTAAAAATGTGTAATTACACAGTTTATTTTTTCCCTGATGTTCTTTCAAAAATGATTCAACGGAGCGCTTATATCATTTGAATGTTTTCAATTGATTGGGAAGCGGAAAAAAAATCTTGCAATAAGAAGGATTTTTCTTCACATTT
>JBILHX010000066.1:0-17168 GCA_044350285.1 Chitinophagaceae bacterium
AGTTCCCTTAGATAATTTGTATTGGAAGAATCGCGAGATTTATATACCATCTGCACCAGGTTATTTTTTTATGCCAATTTTAGCAGATTTGTTGTTTCGTTGTGGTGCTGATAAGGAATATTTGCTTGGAAATGAATATTTCGAAATCAGTGAAGCTGTCCTTCACAGTGCAGCACTTTTAGAACATGAAATTATTTCTTGGGAAAAACATGTTGAAGAGGTTTTTGATCTAGTAGCACCGCATATTAAAAATCCTGAATTTTATAAAGAGTTAGGTCTTTATTTTTCAGGACCTGTTTTAAAAAAAATTCAAAATTCCTTTTTAGGAACAGATTATCCATCATTAAATCGTGCCGATAGTTATTTGCTTTTGTTAGCCTGTATTCCTCCACAACGTTTTAGTTTACAAAAAGCTGTTGAAAGTTGGTATGCGCTTATGACCTATTTTTTGATTCTTGATGATTTGTCTGACATCAAAAGTGATTTAAAAACAAATGAAGAAAATGTGTTGATTGATGCTGGCATGAATGAGTCTGGAATGACAACCATCTCAAAAATGATTGACCAAAGTTTCAATGTACTCTCAACCATAAATCCTATTATGGCAAATAGAATTGATCACAAAAGGGAAATAATGGATCTTCAAGAAATGTTGAAGTCCATTATTTCACAATCTTAGCATTACTTAAATTTCACTCAGAAAGGCAAATCATCAGAACCAGCGGATACTAATACAGGACTTTCATTGCTGCTACTTCCTGTGGATTCTCCATTTTCACTTTTACTGCTTCCTAGTAGTTGAATATTAAGTACACGAAGGGTTAGGGAAATGCCTTGACTTCCATCATTTTTAGTATAAACCCTTTGGTCTGGGATGCCATCTGCATAGACCATTTGTCCTTTTTTTAAATAGGGAGCAATCGCAATCCTATCAGTCCAGTAGGCACATTCTACCCAAATTGTTTTTTCTTTTTGAATGCCAGCTGAATCTTTGAATTTTTCAGAATGGGCGATACTAAAATTGATTACATTTTTCCCATTTACTGCATTAGTAATGCAGTCCTTGCCAAGATGGCCAATTACCTGAAGTTTAAGCATATTGTTTTATTTTTAATGCAAGCTCCATTAATTTAAAAATAATAAAAGGAGAAAAACCCCTGGTTTTGATGCGATTTTTCATTTTTTTTTGAGTTAAATAATCAATTTAAATTGGTGTTTAAACAGATCTATTTATCAAGGATTTACTTTTATTTTTGCACCATGTCAAAAAATATTGATCATCGCATCTTATTGAATCTGGTAGAGCATATTTTTTTAGCGATGGGTTGTACCTCCGATCATGCAAAGATTGGCGCTAATTCTTTGGTCTCTGCCGACCTACGGGGAGTTGATTCTCATGGTGTTGCAAGATTGTCTGGCTACATAAGGCTTTGGGAAGCAAATAGAATCAATCCAACGCCTAATATTCGTGTGGTTTACGAAACACCCTCAACAGGGGTCGTGGATGGCGATTCAGGGCTAGGATTGGTTGTAGCTCCTTATGCAATGGAAGTCGCCATTAAAAAAGCGGAGTTGGTAGGTACAGGTTGGGTCAGTGTGAAAAATAGCAATCATTTTGGCATTGCTGCCTGTCATGCAATGATGGCTCTTGACAAGGACATGATAGGAATTGCTATGACCAATGCAAGCGCTCTTGTATCACCTACTTTTTCCAAAGAAAGAATGTTGGGCACAAATCCAATATGCGTTGCTGTACCAGCAGGGGAGGAGGCCCCTTTTGTTGCTGATATGGCTACCACAACTGCTGCAAATGGGAAGTTGGAAATATTGCAAAGAAAAGGTACGGAGGCTCCCAACGGTTGGATACAAGACGTTGAAGGCAATGAAACGTTAGATCCTCATGCATTAAAAAATGGAGGGGCTTTATTGCCACTCGGCGGAGACAGAGATCATGGAAGTCATAAAGGTTATGCCTTGGGTTCCATTGTAGACATTTTTTCAGGTGTACTCAGTGGCGCAAATTTTGGTCCATGGGTACCTCCATTTCCTGCCTACGTACCCATGCCTGAAAACCAGCCTGGACAAGGTTTGGGACATTTTTTTGGAGCGATGCGTATAGATGCTTTCCGTGAGGGCCTTGAATTTAAGAAAGACATGGATTTGTGGATAAGGAGATTTAAATCTGCTGAACCTATTCATTCTAGCCAACCTGTTTTAATTCCTGGTGAGCCTGAGCGATTGATGCAAGAAGTTAGATTGAAAGAAGGAATTCCTCTTTTAGAGGTCGTCTGGGAAGACATAAAAGTCATGGCAGAAAAATTCGATTTCAAGTTCTAACTTCGCATTCTGAAAAATAAAAATGAAAATCATGAAAATAATGAAGTTTGGGGGAACCTCTGTGGGCAAGCCTGAAAGGATGAAACAAGTAAAGGATTTAATCACAAAAGATAATGATGAGAAAATTGTGGTACTCAGTGCATTAAGTGGAACAACGAATGCATTGGTTGGCATTGGAGATGCAATGGCTGCAGGTAATAAATTGCAGGCAAAGGACATTATTGATAAGCTTATCTCTCATTATGAACAGTTTATAAATGAGCTACTTCAAGATGAAGTATCAAGAGAAAAAGCAAGAAAAGTTATTCAGGAACACTTTGATTTTTTGAATATTATTTTAAAAATTTCCTTTAATGATGCTTTGAATAAAGATATTCTTGCACAAGGGGAATTGATGAGCACCAAATTGTTTTGTTTGTATTTGGAAGAAATTGCAGTAGATCATGTCTTTCTGCCAGCTTTGGATTTTATGATGATTGATTCAAATGATGAGCCTCAGGTCTTGGTAATACGGGAAAGGCTCAAAAAATCGTTGGAGCACCATCCAGGCCAGAAATTATTCATTACCCAAGGGTATATATGCAGAAATTCTAAAGGTGAAGTTGATAATTTAAAAAGGGGGGGAAGCGATTATTCTGCATCTTTAATAGCTGCTGCTGCCAATGCATCTGTTTGTGAAATCTGGACAGACATCGATGGTATGCACAACAACGACCCTAGGGTTGTAAATAAAACCAGGGCAATTGAGCACTTAAGTTTTGATGAGGCAGCCGAGCTTGCATATTTTGGGGCAAAAATTCTGCATCCTGCTTCAATATGGCCTGCACAACATTACAACATACCTGTTAAGTTGTTGAACACAATGCAGCCAGAAGCAAAGGGTACCATAATTTTAAAATATGCGGATTCAATTGGAGTAAAGGCTGTTGCTGCTAAAGATGGTATTGTGATGATTAAAATAAAAAGTGGCAGAATGTTGTTGGCTTATGGCTTCTTGAGAAAGATATTTGAAGTTTTTGAAAAATACAAGACGTCTATAGATATGATAACCACATCTGAGGTTGCCGTTTCAGTTACGATTGATAGTACATTGCATCTAGATGAAATTTCAAAGGAATTAATGCCTTTGGGAGAGTTGGAGGTCGTTCGTGATCAAACAATTGTATCTGTAGTTGGCAATAAGTTAACCCATGATCAGGAACTTCTCAGTAAGTTATTTTCTTCTTTGGCCAGTATTCACATTAACATGGTTAGTTATGGTGGAAGTGCCCACAACGTATCTATTTTAATACCAACAGAAAGTAAGAATGTAACGCTGCAGTTATTGAATAAAGGCATTTTTGGCTTTGCATAAAGGTTCTCATTCTAAAAGTATAGGATATTAAAATTATAAAAGAGAAAAGGGAATCTGTTTAAAACAGAACCCCTTTTCTCTTTTATAATCAAACAATAAGGTTAGATAATAAGCATGGCATCACCATAGCTAAAGAACCTATATTTGTCTTTAATTGCCTTTTTGTAAGCTTCCATTGTCAACTCATAACCTGCAAAAGCACAAGCCATGATAAGTAAGCTTGTTTTCGGAAGGTGAAAGTTGGTTATTAATGAATCACAAATGGAAAATTCATGAGGAGGATGAATGAAAATATTGGTCCAACCCTCAGAAGGTTTCAACAGTTTATCAGCAGTATATGTACTTTCAAGTGCACGCATGGTTGTTGTACCTACAGAGCAGATTCTGTGACCTTCTGATTTAGCTTTGTTTACAATACGACAAGCATTTTCATCAACATTGTAATATTCAGCTTCCATTTTGTGTTTGCTCAAATCTTCGACTTCTATTGTTCTGAATGTACCCAAACCTGTATGCAGCGTAACTTCTGCAAATCTGATTCCTTGAATTTCAAGTCTTTTAATTAGTTCTATTGAGAAGTGCAAGCCCGCAGTTGGAGCTGCAACAGCACCTTCATGTTTTGCATAAACAGTTTGGTACCTTTCTTTGTCAAATTCATCAGGCTTGCGTTTAATGTATTTTGGCAGCGGTGTTTCTCCTAGTGTATTTAAAACAGCCTTGAACTCAGCATCAGATCCTTCAAAGAGAAACCTGATAGTTCTTCCCCTAGAGGTGGTATTGTCGATAACTTCTGCAATCAACTCGTCGGCATCTCCGAAATAAAGTTTGTTTCCAACACGAATCTTTCTTGCGGGATCAACGATTACATCCCAAAGTCTGTTCTGTTTATTTAACTCACGAAGTAGAAAAACTTCAATTTTTGCACCAGTTTTTTCTTTCCTGCCATACATTCTAGCTGGAAAGACTTTGGTATTGTTTACAACGAAAACATCTTTTTCTTCAAAATAATCAAGGACATCCTTGAACATTTTATTTTCAATTAAACCGGTGTCCTTGTGAACAACCATTAGACGCGAATCTTCTCTTCTTTTGGTGGGAGTTTGTGCAATAAGGTTGAGTGGGAAGTCGAATTTAAACTGGGATAGTTTCATGTTTTCTAATTTTTGTGCCTGAAAACAAATCCCATTATTCAATCCATAAAGGATAAAATAACCTTGTACCAAACCTGATCTTACGGTACCAGATTTGTTTTTGGCTTTTTTTGAGAATGCAAATTTAATCAAAAAATACGGTTTGGCAGCAGTAAATCCAAATTCTTATCCACTTTTTATGACCAAAACTATTTTTTAAAACCTTAGGTGCCTAACTGTAAGTCCGTTGTTTATGAGTTGTTTCAAGGAATCTATTCCAATTTTAAGGTGGGTTTCAACGAACTGGACTGTTATGTTTTTATCGCTTTCTTCTGTTTTAACGCCTTCAGGAATCATAGGTTGATCACTTACAAGCAATAATGCCCCTGTTGGTATTTTATTGAAAAAGCCTACTGAAAAAATTGTGGCAGTTTCCATGTCAATTGCATAAGCCCTGATTTTTTGAAGGTAAGTCTTAAAATCT
This sequence comes from Chitinophagaceae bacterium, assembly GCA_044350285.1. Taxonomy (GTDB): domain Bacteria; phylum Bacteroidota; class Bacteroidia; order Chitinophagales; family Chitinophagaceae; genus Pollutibacter. The sequence continues at coordinate 5,306 of JBILHX010000066.1, forward strand.
TCATCATGTTCCCAAACCCTTCTGTTGGTCGTGTAGACTGTGCCAGTCCAATAATCCACTCCATAATCTCTTATTGTGGTTGAAATGGCTTTTTGAAGGGCAAATGCGGGCATTGCCGGCACTTCGGGAGGTAAGTAATCATTTGATGTTCCTTCCCCTCGGATGGCTGCAATCGGGAGAATTAAATCGCCTAATTTATTCCTTTTTTTTAGCCCCCCACATTTTCCCAGAAACAATACTGATTTGGGATCTATCGCAGTAAGGAGGTCCATAATGGTTGCTGCGGTAGGGCTACCCATTCCGAAGTTTATGATTGTAATGCCATCTGCAGTTGCGCATTGCATTGGTTTGTCTTTGCCATAAATGTCAACTTTATTCCATTCTGCAAACATTTCTACGTATTTGCTGAAGTTTGTCAAGAGAATATATGAGCCAAACTTATCCAGTGGCATTCCTGTGTATCTTGGTAGCCAGTTCCTGACTATTTCGTCTTTGTTTATCATTTTAAACAGAATTATTGGGTATATAAAATTACTGATTACTTTGCATCCATGATTCAACTAAATTTTCCAGATCCAATTTTTAAAACCCGTAATCATGACAATAAGCCCCAGATTTTTGATGGGTTAAGGGTTAAATGGGTTGCGCTTCAACCTGAGGAATGGGTCCGTCAAAATTTTATAGCATGGCTGATTCAGGTAAATTTGATTCCTTCTGATTTTATTTCAATCGAAAAAACAATTATGCTAGGCAGTTTATCCAAGAGATTTGATTTGCTTATTTACGACAATTCACATCAGCCTTGGATGATGGTTGAATGTAAAGCACAAGGGGTCGAGTTGGAAGAATCTGTTTTAAGGCAGATTCTTCGTTATAATTTGGTTGTTCCAGTAAAATATATAGTTATTACCAACGGCAATCAGTGTTTTGTTGCTGATCGGATAAATGAAACTTGGCTAACAGAATTTCCTGTTTTCCCGCAGTAGTGCTAGTCCCATTTATTAAGGGAAGATTCCCAATTCCAAGTAGCTGGTTCCTACTTTGTTGATGGCTACAACAAACGCTGCAGTTCTCATATCCTTGATTTCAGGATGTTGTTTCCAACAATCTAGTATTTCATTGGTTGCCTTGATCATGGTATCTTCTAATCCACTTCTCACCAAGTCAATTTCATCGGGACCATGAACAAGTAGTTTTCGCTGATCCTCAGTCACTTTGTTGCCTGTCATTTCTTCTATCTGAGATAAAATATTGGAATTTTGATTTTCCATGAATCTTTTCTCTAGTCTGCCATAAGAAACATGGCTGAGGTTTTTCAACCATTCAAAGTATGAAACAGTTACACCTCCTGCATTAAGGTACATGTCTGGAACAACGAGAACGCCTTTGTTATTGAATATTTCGTCAGCTTCTGGCGTAAGAGGTCCATTTGCCGCTTCCCCAATAATTTTAGCTTGAACCTTATCCGCATTGTCAATATTAATAACATTCTCAAGAGCAGCAGGAATTAATATATCGCATGGAGCTTCCAAGGCATCAGTATTTTTGGGGAAATTGGTTGCACCAGGGAAATTTAAGATTGATCCTGTTGTTTTTCTGTGTAGTACAACAGCTTCAATGTCAAGTCCTTCCTCTTTATAAATAGAACCTTCAAATTCTGCTAGACCAACAACAATTGCTCCATTTTCCTGGAAAAATTTTGCAGAATGATAACCAACATTTCCTAATCCTTGCACAATGATTTTTTTGCCTTTTATTCCAACTGTTAAACCAAGACGTTTCATTACGTCTTCATTATTACATACTTCTCTAATCCCATAAAAAACACCCAAACCTGTTGCCTCTTTGCGGCCACGAACTCCACCTTGTGTAATCGGTTTTCCTGTAACACAGCCTAATGCTTCAACTTCTCCTGGATGCATGGCCATGTAAGTGTCTAAAATCCAAGACATTTCCCTCTCTCCAGTTCCATAATCGGGTGCTGGAACATCTTCGCCGGGCCCTATAAATCTCTTTTTTATCAATTCGCTTGTGTAACGCCTTGTGATTCTTTCAAGGTCGTAAGTACTGTATTTTTTTGGGTTGATTGAGATTCCTCCCTTAGCTCCCCCGAAAGGAACATTGACGATTGCGCACTTGTATGTCATAAGTGCAGACAATGCCATTACTTCATCAAGATTAACCATTTCGCTGAATCGGATTCCTCCTTTACAAGGTAGTTTATGGTGAGAGTGTTGGACCCTATATGCTTTAATTACTTCAATTTTATCGCCAATTTTAACTGGAAAGTGTAATCGAAGTACGCTATTGCATTGCTTTATTTGTTCTAAAATGCCTTCATCAAAATTGGTAAAGCTGGCTGCTTTGTCAAAGCTTTTACAAACAGCATCAAAAAAACTATATTCTGGATTCATGTTTAGCCTATTTAGGGGGGTGTTTAAAATTTATTGTTGTTTGACTTCTTTCTCAAGAGCTGTGATGTTTTTTTCAATTTTAATCAGATATGCAATTAATCCAAGTAAGATTGTAACGACAACAGCAACAACCACATATATTTTACCATTGCTTCTCATGACTTCTGCCATGCTAGAAGATTGGTTTGAGATTGCTTGAGCGCTACTTCCCAAGAAAAACAGGGAAAGGATAAACGAAAGGATTGTAGATTTCATTTTATAATATATTTTTTTCTTTGATTAGTTCGATTCTGATTTTTATGGTGGCAAGCCAAACTCCTAACAATGTCCATCCCAAAACAGCTGGGTAAAAAACCATTCTCATTCGGGAGTCAATATCATTGAAGTTCAATGCTGGATTTCCTTCTTGACCAGGATGTAAACTGGGCAATAATCTGGGTATAATCCATATTGAAGGGAACAGCATGGTGTATGCAAAAATGTTGTAAACTGCGCTAACCCTAGCTCGTTGATCTATGTCTTTAATGGAGCTTCTTAAAATAAAATAGGCTCCATAAATGAGCAACGCCATGGCGGCACCTATTAACTTTGGTTCTCTCATGATTGAACCAAATGAAGCGTAAGCAGGATTATTAGGGTCTGCCCATGTGAAACTAGCCCAGATAGCCCCAGTAGTATATCCTAGCAACCCCAAATACGTACCAACTTGGGCAAAAGATTTAGCTTTTATATCGTGTTCAAAATTTGAATTTCTTAGGTATTTTATGCTGTGTACAATGGAAACTGTAAAAAGGATCATCATTGCAAACCACATGCAAACATGGAAATAAAGGTTTCTGATGGTTTCTCCGAGTTGACTTAATTCAGGGACAGGCAATAGGAATCCTCCGACTACTGCATAAATCAGTAAAATTATTGATAGAATTTTCCACCAGGAAAGCTTCATGTTTTTTCGTTTAGTTAAAATCAATTTTGATGTAGCGTATTATCTTGATAAGAGATAATACTAGTACGAAAATAGTCTCTTCCTTTAATCTTTCCATAAAAATGGATATAAAATAACTGCAAGAAAAATTACAGCTAAATCAAGCGCAATGAGTAGTAGCGTAATTTGAAGCAGGGCCCCATCTCTAAAAATTTCGGAAAATGCAGTTTTTGATATTTTCACCAAAAGCATTAGTTGTGGGATAATTATTGGAAACCCAAGTATGGCCATAAGGGAGGCTTGTTGCATTGCTTTTGATGCAATAGCTGCAAGCATGGTAAAGACAAGGCTTAGCCCCAGGGAGCCAAGTAGACTAATGCCCATAAAAGTAAGGAAGGAACTGGTTGGATCTCCTAAAAAAGCGGTGTAAAGTACCAAGTTTATCATGTTCATCACAAGCATCAAAACTACATTGGATGTTATTTTAGCTAGAATGAAAGTAGTTGGGCTTGTTATTGAAAAATGATAGAGCATGCGCCCCTTTGCTTCTTGTAGGAAGCTTTTTGCAACTGCATTTATGCAAATAAATAATTGAGTTATCCAGAAAAGAGCATTCCATGTTTCTGCTTCAGCATCTCCAATTGTTAAATACAGAACAAATATCGTAGAGGCGATATAAAGCATCATCCCATATAAAGCATGTTTTTGTCTTAATTCGAGTAGGATTTCTTTTTTGACTAAGGCATTGTATTGTTTATACGCTTTCAATTTTATACATTTTTATAGTTGAAGCAATTTCTGCACCTGGCCTCGTAATGATCTTTTTCTCCTAAAACAACTTTGTTGTTGTCTTTTGATATTCTAAACGAATAACTGGCAATACCTCCACATTGAATGCAAATGGCATGAAGTTTTGTGACATAATTTGCAATTGCCATTAAATTGGGCATCTCACCGAAGGGCTTGCCAAGATAGTCCATGTCAAGGCCTGCAACAATTACCCGTTTCCCCATTTGAGCCATTTTTGAACAAATTTCGGTAATGTTTGAATCAAAAAATTGGGCTTCGTCAATTCCTATTACGTCCGCATTTTCTAAGTATTTCAAGATTTCATTTGAATTTTCAACAGAAATTGCCTGAATGGTGTTTTCGTTGTGTGAAACGATTTTATGCTCATGGTACCTTATATCAATATCTGGTTTGAATATTGCTACGTTCATATTGGCAATTTTCGCGCGCTTAAGTCGTCTAATTAGCTCTTCTGTTTTTCCAGAAAACATGGATCCGCAGACAACTTCTATCCATCCACTTTTATTTGATTTTAAATTAGGTTCTACGAACATGATTAAGTTTCTTTACCTCTTGGTATCTTTGTAATTAATTAAAGCAGTAAAAATACCATAAAGCGATGGAAAGACTAAAAGAATTGGTAGAAAAGTTGAATCAGCAGGTGAATTCAAGTGTTCCTAAAGAAGAAATTCTAGAAACCGTTTTAGACATAACTAGGAAAATTTGTTTAAGTGATGGGATAAATAAAGAACTCACAGCAGTTGTCACGCCTGTAGCACAAACCCAAACTAAGGAAAAGAAAGATCCTGTTAGAGAGCCCGTTTCGTTGAATGAGAAGCTTAAATCAGGCGCAAATGACATTTCTGAAAAGTTAATTCATGGTGCTATTGGTTCTTTGAGTGAGGTTATTGGCGTTAACCAGCGATTTATTTTTACACATGTTTTTTTCAATGGTGAAAAAGAATATTTTGATAAAGTCACCTCTATTTTAGACAAGGCAAGTTCTTTTGAAGAAGCAAATCAGCTATTCCGAAATATTTTGCCTCCAGAAGTTTTGAATAACAATCCTGATACCACAGATCAGTTTATTGAATTGCTTAATAGGCGGTTTCCCTCTAAATAATTCATGATTTTGTTGGTTGCTCCTTTATTTGATTCAACAAATTCTTTTGCTATTTTATTTTTGACATCGAGGGCTTCTTTATCTGAAAGTATTTTATTTATGTAGGTAATGAAGGAATCTTTGGTGTCAAATGAAAAAGCTGCCCCGAGGTTTATAAGGCTTTCCGCTTCTCGTGAAAACCAATATTCTTTTCCGAAACAAACTATTTTACCATAGACAGCTGCTTCGAGAATGTTGTGAATACCGGATTTGTTGAAGCCACCACCAACATAACATAGTGTTGCATATCTATAAATTTTGGAGAGGATTCCGATGGTGTCTACTATCAACACGTTAGTATTTCCAAACAATTTATTATTGACTGTTTCGGACAATAAAGTGCAATTGGGGAATTGTATTTTTAATTCAGCAATGTGGTTTTTGTTTATTTCATGTGGCGCAATGATGAGCTTGATTTCAGTGTTTTCTTTTAATAAGTAGGCGAGTATTTTCTCATCGTCTTTCCACGTGCTACCTGCTATCAAAACATTTCCATCTTTACAAAATTTTTCAAAAACCGGGTGCGAAAAAGGCGTTGCTGCAATGTCTAGAACCCTGTCGAACCGCGTATCTCCATTTACTGACATGGGGGTCTGTATCTTGAATTCTTTCAGTAATTCCTTAGAATTTAAATCCTGTAAAAAAATATGCGAATAATCTTCAAGCATTTTTCTGAAAAATGAACCTCCAATGCCAAAGAAAGCGAGGTCTCGTGTGAACATTGCCGAAATCAACAAGGTCGGAATACCCCTGGATTTTAATTCATGAAGATAATAGTACCAAGAATCGTACTTAATGAACAAAGCCAATTTAGGCTTTACGTTGTTCAAAAAAGTGCTGGCATTTTTACTCCCATCTAAAGGCAAATAAAAAATCATATCCGCTCCTTTGTAATTTTTTCTGATTTCATACCCTGATGGTGAAAAAAAAGTAAGTAGTATTCGGTATGACGGGTACTGTTTTTTTATTCTTTCTAATAGTTCCCTTCCTTGTTCAAATTCTCCCAGTGAAGCACAGTGCATCCATACGATAGGTTGCGGTGATGCTTTGCAAGAGGCTTTAATTCTATCATGAATTTTTTTTCTACCTTTAAGCCAAAGTTGGGCTTTGTTATTTCCGAGGGCACTAATTTTAATGCCAAATGCATAAATCAACAGAAACAAATGATAAAAAAACAACATGTGAATTAAATTTTCATTTCAAAGCTACAATCTTATCATGTCTACAAACCATTTTTCTTACCTTTGCTCCTTTAAAATAAGGCTATGATTCCAATCCAGATGGTGGATTTAAAAAGACAGTACGCAAAAATCAAAACCAGAATTGATGAAGCCGTAATTGATGTAATGAATAATACATCCTTTATTAACGGCAATGCCGTATCAGACTTCACAAAAAAACTTTCTACATATTTGGGGATTGATTATGTCATTACTTGTGCAAACGGCACTGACGCCCTTCAAATTGCCATGATGGCTCTTGATTTGCAGCCAGGAGATGAGGTAATTACACCTTCCTTTACTTACATTGCTACTACTGAGGTGATGGCATTATTGAGACTGAAGCCTGTTTTTGTTGATGTAGATCTTGATACATTCAACATCGATACTAATGCCATAAGAAAAGCGATAACAAGCAAAACGAAGGCAATTGTGCCTGTTCATTTATATGGGCAATCGGCAAACATGGAAGAAATAATGTTGATTGCCAAAGAATTTGGGATTTATGTTATAGAAGATAATGCTCAGGCGATTGGGGCCTCGATTACTTTTAAAGATGGTTCGATACACAAAACCGGTACTATTGGAGATATTGGTTGCACTTCTTTTTTCCCATCTAAAAATCTTGGTGCTTTCGGGGATGGCGGGGCAATATTTACACGTGATTCTGCGTTAGCAGAAAAAATAAAAATGATTGCCAACCATGGTCAAAGTAAAAGATATTATCATGATATAGTGGGATGTAATTCAAGGTTGGATAGCATGCAAGCGGCAGTACTCAATGTGAAGGTTGACTATCTTGATGAATATAACAAGGCAAGGGGTGCAGCAGCAAGTCATTATTCTTCTGCATTTGCAAATCACCCGAAGATCAAAACTCCAACTATCGCTAACAACAATACGCACGTATTTCACCAATATACGTTGATTTTGGAAGGAGTTGATAGGAATGGGTTGGTGGATTATCTGGGCTCCCATAACATCCCTGCCATGATTTATTATCCAGTACCTGCGCACAGACAAAAAATGTTTTCTTTTTTGAATCTTCCTGAAGTAAACCTGCCAAATACAGATTGGTTGACTGAGCGGGTGGTTTCATTGCCAATTCACACGGAATTAGACACTGAGCAATTGGAATTTATCAATAAACATGTATTAAATTTTATCAATAAATAAGAAAAGTTATGAAAATCGCCGTTATAGGAACTGGCTATGTTGGTCTTGTTACAGGAACATGTTTTGCGGAAACGGGTAATGATGTGGTTTGTGTTGATATCGACCAGCGAAAAATAGATAAGCTAAATGCTGGTGAAATTACCATTTATGAACCTGGGTTAGAAAAATTGTTTTTACGTAATTTGAAGGAAGAAAGATTGCATTTTACTTCAAATTTGAAGGAAGGAATCAAAGACGCAAAGATTTTATTTCTTGCATTGCCAACACCGCCAGGTGAAGATGGATCGGCTGATTTGAAATATGTGTTAGGAGTGGCAGCCGACTTAGGGAAGATTATTTCTGAGTATGTTGTGGTAGTTGATAAAAGTACTGTTCCTGTTGGAACAGCGGAAAAGGTTCAAAAGGCCATAGCTGCAAATGCCACGGTAGATTTTGATGTTGTGTCAAATCCTGAATTTTTAAGAGAAGGTGTGGCTGTAGAGGATTTCATGAAACCAGATAGGGTAGTTATAGGTGCTTCATCAGACCGTGCAAAAAAATTAATGAATGAATTGTACGCACCATTTGTTCGTTCTGGCAACCCTTTAATTTTTATGGATGTTCGTTCTGCTGAACTTACCAAGTACGCAGCCAATTCATTCCTTGCTACTAAAATTTCTTTCATGAATGAGGTTGCACAACTTTGCGAAAGATTGGGTGCTGATGTTGACATGGTTCGACTAGGCGTTGGTAGTGATGCAAGAATTGGTAAAAGATTTCTGTTCCCGGGCATTGGATATGGTGGCAGTTGTTTTCCAAAGGATGTTCAGGCCTTGGTTAAAAGTTCAAGTGAAGTTGACTATGAATTTAAGATTTTGAGCGCAGTAATGGATGTAAATGAAAAGCAAAAGCTTCATTTAATGCCAAAAATAACTGGATATTTCAATAATGATTTGAGTGGTAAGCATTTCGCAATATGGGGACTTGCATTCAAACCCAATACAGATGATATTCGCGAGGCTCCTGCATTGTATATGATTGACGCATTGTTGGAAGCAGGTGCAACGGTGCATGTTTTTGACCCAGAAGCCATGGAAAATGTCAAAGGTGTTGTTGGCGATAAAATCGCTTATGCAGAGAACCAATATGATGCATTGATTGGTGCTGATGCATTGATCATTGCAACAGAATGGAATGAGTTTAGAACGCCTGATTTTTTAAAGATTGTTAGAAATATGAAGAGCAAGGTTATATTTGATGGTCGAAATTTGTTTGATGTGGGTAACATTGGTGAATTAGGATTCCATTATGAAAGCATCGGAAGGGCTTCAATAAATTAATATAAAATAAAATGGCAAATAAAAGGGTTTTAATAACGGGAGCTGCAGGTTTTTTGGGTTCTCATCTATGTGATAGGTTCATCAAGGAAGGCTTCGATGTAGTGGGAATGGATAATTTAATTACTGGAGATTTAAAGAATATTGAACATTTATTTAAATTGAAAGAATTTGAATTTTATCATTGTGACGTAACCAAATTTGTTCATGTTCCTGGCCCGATAGACTATATTTTACATTTTGCATCACCGGCCAGCCCCATTGATTATCTAAAAATTCCAATACAAACTCTAAAGGTGGGAGCTCTTGGAACACACAATTGTTTGGGGCTTGCTAAGGTAAAAGGTGCGCGTATGTTGGTAGCATCTACTTCTGAGGTATATGGAGATCCATTGGTTCATCCACAAACCGAAGAATATTGGGGAAATGTCAATCCTGTAGGGCCACGTGGCGTTTATGATGAAGCCAAGCGTTTCATGGAATCAATTACCATGGCTTATCATACTTTCCACCAAGTGGAAACGCGTATTATCAGGATTTTTAATACCTATGGACCAAGGATGAGGTTGAATGATGGAAGAGCATTGCCTGCATTCATTGGACAAGCATTGAGGGGAGAAGATTTAACGGTTTTTGGCGATGGTTCGCAGACCCGTTCTTTTTGTTATGTTGATGATTTGGTTGAAGGAATTTACAGGCTCTTGTTAAGTGACTATCCATACCCCGTTAATATTGGAAATCCCGTTGAGATATCATTAAAAGATTTTGCAGAAGAAATTTTAAAATTAACAGGGGCAAATACCAAGATTGTATACAAACCCCTACCTGTTGATGATCCCAAACAAAGGAAACCGGATATTACCAAGGCAAAGGAATTACTAGGCTGGGAACCCAAAGTTAGTCGCTCCGAAGGATTAAAAATCACCTACGAATATTTCAAAAACTTACCAACCGATGAACTCAACAAACACCCAAAAGAATTTAAGAGTAGAAATTAACATGAATGTATTTGAATCTTTGATTGACAAAAAAACAAAGTTGGCCGTTATTGGGCTAGGCTATGTTGGTTTGCCGTTGGCTCTTGAGTTTGCAAAAAAATTCTCTGTAGTTGGATTTGATGTAAATGAGAGCAGGATTAAGTTGATGAAAAATGGTGTTGATCCAAGCAAGGAACTTTCATCTAATGCATTTATTGGTGCTGATATTGTTTTTACCAATGACCCAGCGCTACTGAAAGAAGTTAGTTTCTTTGTTGTAGCAGTGCCTACTCCGGTAGATGCGCTCAACAAGCCGGATTTGAGACCTGTCATTTCAGCATCTAACACCGTAGGAAATGTGTTGAAAAAAGGAGATTATGTTGTTTATGAATCTACTGTATATCCAGGATGTACAGAAGAAGACTGCTTGCCTTTATTAGAGTCTCTATCAGGATTAAAACTCAATGAAGACTTTAAATTGGGATATTCACCAGAAAGAATTAACCCAGGTGATAAACACAGAACGTTAAGAACTGTTGTTAAAGTAGTTTCAGGTTCTGATGATCATTCACTTGATCAGGTGGCCAAAGTTTATGAAACTGTTGTTGATGCTGGCGTTTTCAAGGCAAAGTCAATAAAGGTTGCTGAAGCTTCAAAAGTTATTGAAAATACACAGCGCGATTTAAACATCGCGTTAATGAATGAACTTTCCTTGATATTTGATAAAATGGATATCAATACTTATGATGTATTGGAGGCCGCAGGAACCAAATGGAATTTTCTAAAGTTTTCTCCAGGCTTGGTAGGAGGGCATTGTATAGGGGTTGATCCTTATTACCTCACTAGCAAAGCTGCATCTTTAGGGTATGAAGCCAAAGTTATTGCTGCCTCTAGGTTTATAAACGACAACATGGCGAGAAATGTGGCACGTAAAATCATTCGCCATGTATTAAGGACGACACCTGATTTGAATAAGGCCAGTGTATTGGTTAAGGGAGTCACCTTCAAAGAGAATGTGAGTGATATCAGAAATTCAAAGATAATTGATACCGTTAAAGAGATTTTGGCTTTCAACATTAATGTCGATATAGAAGATCCTTATGCTGATGGGGATGAAGTGCAAAAAGAATATGGGCTGAAGTTGGCCAAGTCAATTGGGAAAGAATACGATGCTGTTTTAATAACGGTTCCTCATGATCAATACCTACATTTGGATGAAGGATATTATTGTTCCATCACAAAGTCAAGTGCTTGCATTGCCGATTTAAAAGGTATCATGAAAGATAAAATTACGGAAAGAGCATATTGGACTTTATAATTTAAATCAATGAAAAAAATCTTAGTAACCGGCGGTGCCGGATTTATCGGGTCTCATGTAGTCAGGCTTTTTGTAAATAAATACCCTGATTATTTTATTACCAATTTGGATGTTTTAACTTACGCAGGAAATTTGGAGAATATTACTGATATAGAGACTCTTCCAAATTATGAATTTGTAAAAGGGGATATAACAGATGAAGTTTTCATTGATGAGTTATTCAAGCAAAAAAACTTTGATGCAGTTATTCATCTTGCAGCAGAAAGCCATGTTGATCGGTCTATACTAGATCCCATGTCGTTTGTAAAAACAAATGTACTTGGTACCGGTGTTCTACTTAACGCTGCAAAAAAACATTGGGCATCGAAAGAAGGTAAATTGTTTTATCATGTTTCCACTGATGAAGTGTATGGCTCATTAGGAGAAACCGGATTCTTTACTGAGGAAACGCCATACGACCCACGTTCTCCATATTCTGCTTCTAAAGCATCATCAGACCACTTGGTAAAAGCCTATCACCATACTTACGGACTTCCTATAGTTATTTCAAATTGTTCTAATAATTA
>JBILHX010000132.1:0-8074 GCA_044350285.1 Chitinophagaceae bacterium
ACTGCTGACAATTTTATAATTTCCCCTTTGTACTTCAGCACCACTGACCCATTGAAGGGGCATGCCATCTTTCTTCTCATAAACCAATTTGGTCCTGATTCCCACATTTACTTCCCGTCTTTTTTCATAATTGGTGATAAATGGATTCTTGAACGAAGTGATTGATGTGGTAAAAGAAGTAACCGTTTTCCAACGATTGGATAGCACAAAAGAATTGGAAAAACCCACCAAGGCTGTCTTGTTGAAAATTGCCGTTTGTTGGGTCAGTGCTGAGGGTAATGTCACTGTTGCAGGTCTTGCCTGGAGTGGGTTTGCAGCAAATTGAGCAGCATTCAAACCACCTGGCGTTTGGTAGTATAAATCAGACAATAAAATAATTCCTTCGGTTGAGATATTTTTTCCGCTATTGCTTTTGAATTGATATTGAATGTTATCTTTTCTAAGGCGACTCTGTTCCCGATACCCTTCTGATTGGTTATGGGTTTGGATGAGTTTGGCTGAAAAGTTTTTTGATTGATGTTGATAAGATACCTTTTCATTGAAAGCCCCAAAGCTGCCACTGGACAAGGCTACGCTGAATGAAGAGGTATCATTGGTTCTTCCTTCAAATGAAGATGGTGTTGAAAAAAGCACCGCTCCACCTGTTCCAGCGCCATAAAGACTTCCCGAAGGGCCTTTGATTATTTCTGTTTGTCCAACTGCATTCACATCCAATAAATTGATGTAGGTATTTCCTCCTGCATCTGTCAGGATAAAATCATCAAGGTAAATCTTTACATTTCTAACACCGAAGGGAGAGCGCAACAAACTCCCTCTCAATGAAAGTCTATAGCTTCCAGGCGAACGCTCTTCCAATCTAACTCCCGAAACGTTGTTAAAAGCAGGAAGCAAGGAAAAGGAGGATAATTTTTGGATGTCTTTTTGCGTGATGGTTGAAATTGACGCAGGAACAAAGCGGGAGTTTGCGTTTGATTCATATCCCTTTATGACGATTTGGTCCAATTGAATCAACGTATCTTTTTTTACCTGAGAAAAAGTTGAGGAAAACATAAAGAATGCTACAGAAATGATGGCACCTACTTTAATCATGTTGCAATGTTTATTAAAAAAAAACCCGGTAGGTTACCGGGTTATGAGTTATTTGATTGTTCTTATTTTTTGAGGTACATCACTTCCTTCACCAAGCTTACTGTGCGTGGAATGTCTGGAAGATACGCAGCTACCAAGTTTGGAGCATAGTGCATTGGGGCATCTGCATTGGTAATGCGCCTGATTGGTGCATCTAGATAGTCAAATGCCTCCTTTTGAATGCGGTAAGCAATTTCAGAAGAAACTGATGCAAAAGGCCATTGTTCTTCTACAATCACCAGCCTGTTTGTTTTCTTAACACTTTCAAGAATGGTCATCCAGTCTAGGGGACGAATTGTTCTCAAGTCTATCACTTCAGCACTGATACCTTCTTTTTCCAGTTCTTCAGCAGCACCAAGGGCAACTTTCATCATTTTGTTGAAAGACACAATGGTTACGTCCCTTCCTGGGCGCTTTATGTCTGCCTTACCAATGGGAATCAAATATTCTTCCAAAGGAACTTCTCCCTTGTCACCATACATAACCTCACTTTCCATAAAAATAACTGGATCATCATCACGGATGGCACTCTTCAACAATCCTTTTGCGTCGTAAGGATTGGAAACTGAGATTACTTTTAAACCTGGAATGTTGGCATACATGCTTTCGAAAGCAGTGGAGTGTTGAGCACCCAACTGACCGGCAGAGCCGTTTGCACCCCTGAAAACAATTGGACAACCAACCTGACCACCACTCATTGCGAGCATCTTTGATGCAGTGTTGAGTATCTGGTCAAGGGGAAGTACTGCAAAGTTCCATGTCATGTACTCAACAATTGGCCTAAGGCCATTTTGAGCAGCGCCAACAGCAACTCCTGTAAATCCAAGTTCCGCAATTGGTGTGTCAATTACACGTTTTGGTCCAAACTCATCGAGCATGCCTTGACTGACCTTATACGCCCCGTTGTATTCAGCAACTTCCTCTCCCATGAGAAAAACCCTAGGGTCTCTTCTCATTTCTTCCTGCATGGCTTCTCTGAGGGCTTCGCGAAATGCTATAATCCTTCCCATAAGTTCAATTTAAAGTGATGCAAAAGTATTGCAAGACGGGGATATCAACAAAAGATGTTCAAACAACATTTTTAATAAAAAAAAGTCCCGATTTCTCGGGACTAATATTTTCAGGCGTGATGGTAATTTTTTTGGTTTCATAGTCAGGACGCCTGTGGCTTTTTTGATGGCAATCTACTCAGATTACCCTTTTTAGGATATTGGATTAACTATTTTGTTTTCTATTCATAAATCTATTTTAATTTATGAAAGTAGGAAATTGGATTTCTAGGCTTGGTTTTTCGATAGTCGTTTGTCGATAATCGATGTTTGATTTAGGAATTGGATTCTTACGGGGAAATGGTCTTAGGATTGGTTTTTGTCAGCAATCAGGCTTTCCGGAAACCATAACCGCGTTGACAATGTAAAAATAAGGCGTGTTTTTTGTGATAAAAAGTAATTTGTGGGCTATGTTTAGAGATTACGTATTTACTCTTAAGGGGCTTGGGTTCTGTTACGTAGTTTGAGTTTAAAGTTTAAGGTTTAAGGCTTAATAGAATGAAAACTACGTTGATAAAACCTCATTTAAAAGAGCGCAACACCAATGCTGAAGCGCCACCCCCTCCATTGCAAATGCCTGCGGCTCCGTATGTTCCTCCATAGGTCTTGAGGATGTTGATGAGTGTAACAACAATTCTGGCACCGCTGCAGCCCAAAGGATGGCCTAGGGCCACTGCCCCACCGTGAACGTTTACCTTACCGGCATCCAACTGCAATCTTCGTGTATTTTCAATGCCAACAACGGAAAATGCTTCATTGATTTCCCAAAAATCAATTTCTTCTAGTGTAAGTCCAGCTTTTTGAATGGCAAGCGGCAAGGCTATTGAAGGAGACGTTGTAAACCATTCTGGACTTTGTTCTGAATCTGCATAGCCAATGATGGAGGCGATTGGCTTTAGCCCAAGAGCATCCGCCTTTTCTTTCTTCATCAATATCAAGGCAGCTGCGCCATCATTCATGGTACTTGCATTTGCAGCAGTTACTGTACCAGCAGGATCAAAAGCAGGATTGAGCAATGTCATTTTATTAAAATCCACGCTCCAAGGTTCTTCATCCTTGTCAATAATTTGTTCTCCTTTTTTACCGGGGATTGTTACAGGAATCACTTCATTGTTAAACTTATTTTCATTCCATGCATGTTGGGCCTTAACATAACTTTCCTTGGCAAACTGATCTTGCTCTTCACGGGTTATGCCACATTCCTTGGCACATAATTCTGCGGCAATACCCATGGCTTTTTTATCATAAGCGTCTGTTAATCCATCTTTCGAAATGCCGTCAATAATATTTTTATCGCCATATTTGTTGCCCCACCTGAGTGCATCAAGGTAATAAGGAACGTTGCTCATACTTTCCATGCCGCCGGCAACAACAGTGTCAGCATCCCCCAACAAAATACTTTGCACACCCATTGAAATCGCTTTCATGCCACTGGCACAAACCTTGTTTATGGTAGTACAAATGGTGTTGTGAGACAAGCCAGCCAACATGGCTGCCTGCCTTGCTGGTGCTTGCCCCATGTTGGCCTGCAATACAGCGCCCATAAGCACTTCATCAACTTCATCATTTTTTATACCTGCCCTGGCCACAGCTGCAGCAATTGCTTTTGCACCCAATTGCGTCGCAGACAAACTTGACAATACACCACCAAATCTTCCAATTGGTGTTCTAACAGCTGATAAAATATATACTTCTTGCATAAATTAATCTTTGTAAAAAATGGCAGCACTGAATGGATTTAACGCAGTTGATTTAACTGCTGTTTTATTGGATGTGTTGATGGAATTATTTTCAGAAAACACTTTCCAAGTACCTGTAGGAAGTGACAAATTAACGGAGCTGTTTCCTCCATTGTAGGCAACAAAAATTTGTTTCCAAGTATCCCCTGCTTTCTGTCCATTTATTTGATATGAGACTACTCCAGGCTGTTGTGTATGGGTAAAATTAATCAATGCAGCCACTTCTTTTTGGGTTGTTAACCTGAATGCGGGATGCAATTTCCGCATCCTTATCAAAGACTTTACGTAATTGAAAACATCGATGTTTTCAGATTTAAGAGCCCAGTCAATTGCATTGATGGAATCAGGAGATTTGAATGAATTTTCAACCCCGTTTTTTGTCCTAAGAAACTCTGTTCCAGCATGCAAAAATGAGATGCCTTGAGAAGTAAGTACGATGGACAGTGCCAATTTGTGCATGTCTCTCAACTCATCAAGGTTGGTACTTTTTGTTGAAGCCTTGAGCTTGTCCCACAACACATGGTTATCATGACATTCGCAATAAGAAATCACTTGAGAAGGTGAATTTGCGTAAGGTTCTTTTGAATAATTAACTTTTGAGTAATCAATTTGGGGGTGTTTACAAGCAGCAACTACACCGAACTTGATGGTTTCTTCCATGGAAGATTTTCCGGAAGCAAACCCCCTGTCTGCAAGTTCAAATACACTTCCTTTGATGCCATCTCGTATATCATCACTAAATACTGCAATATCCTTTAGTTTTCTAACATTGCCTTTAAGGGCCCTTAAAGAATCTGGAATGGGAGAGGTTCCTGCTGTCCATCCCTCTCCATACAACAAAATATCAGGCTTGATGAGGCGAAGTTCTTTGGAAATGATGTTCATTGTTTCTATGTCATGGATTCCCATCAAGTCAAACCTAAATCCATCAACATGGTATTCATTAACCCAGTGTTTTAAGGACTCAATCATGAATTTTCGCATCATCGGATGTTCACTGGCCGTTTCATTTCCACAGGCAGATGCATCTGAAAAAGTACCATCTTGTTTGTGCCTATAATAATATCCTGGAACCAATTGATTAAAATACGAATTATCGTTGAGCATGGTGTGGTTGTAAACAACATCCATCACCACACGAAGTCCATATTTATGCATGGCCAACACCATGGTTTTGAATTCCTTGATGCGCGTTAGTCCATTTTCTGGATTTGTTGAATAAGAACCTTCTGGAACATTGTAATTGAGGGGATCATATCCCCAGTTGTATTGTGAGCTGTCGGGCATGCTTTCATCAATGCTAAAGAAATCATAGGATGGAAGAAGGTGAATGTGCGTAACACCCAGTTCCTTGAGATGGTCCAACCCAGTTGACTGCCCTGCCCCATTTGTGGTACCGGACTCTGCCAATCCAAGAAACTTCCCTTTTTGTTTTATTCCTGAATTCTTGTTGATGCTGGCATCCCTGACGTGAAGTTCATAAACAACAGCATCAGTAGGCAACCCTCCAATTCCTTTTTTCAATCCGATTCTGTTGCTGAATCGGGGTGATTTATCCTCCTTCCAAGATTTCGGGTCAGCCTCTTTCAAATCCGCAACCATGGCGCGTTTGCCATTGGTTCCAACAGCTTTGGCATAAGGATCAGGCACTTCATCCATCCACTTACCATCAATAAATACACGAAAAACATAATAGATGTTTTTGAGATCCCTATCAATTTTTTTAACCCATGTTCCATTTGTGCTTCGGGTCATTTCAAAAGTTTCAATGGGATCATTCCCCAAGGAACTCTTGTAGAAAATGATGGTTGCTTTTTGGGCTGTAGGGCTCCAAATTTTGAATGAAGAGGATGATGTTGAATATTGCATCCCCAAATCTGTACCACTATAAATTGGATAGGATTTGACGTTTGCATATTGACTGAAGCCTGTGACAGTTGACATAATAATTACAGTTATTAAGAAAATCCCTTTCATGTAACAATACATTGTAAAATGGTTGATACCATTAAGATAGGAAAATAGTTTAAGGTTTTGGGTTTAAGGTTTAATTCTGTTGACTCGCAATTAAACTTTAAACCAAAAACTTTAAACTCAATGTGTTTCGGGTGCAAGCGTCCAATGTTCCGGGGATCTCCACAGGCTTGATAGCAGGAGTTCTCGCATGAAGAAAAATTCTTTGGGCAGTTTATCAAACATTCTTGAAAACAACTCTTCGTGGGCCAAAATTTCATTCTTCCAAGCTTCCCTGTCAACGTCCATTGCAGCATCGTACTGTTTGTTGGAGAAGTTGAGGTTTCCCCATTCTATGTCTTCAAATTTTGGCATCCAACCTATTGGGCTTTCGATAGCAGAGACTTCTCCATTCACCCTTTCAACGACCCATTTAAGCATCCTCATGTTTTCTCCGAAACCAGGCCACAAGAACTTGCCATTTTCATCTTTCCTGAACCAATTCACGCCAAAAATTCGGGGAGGGTTGGGAAGGTTTCTGCCCAGTTGAAGCCAATGGTTGAAATAATCAGCCATGTGGTAGCCACAGAAAGGAAGCATGGCAAAAGGATCGCGACGAACTTTACCCAACTCACCAAATGCAGCCGCTGTTGTTTCAGAACCCATCGTGGCTGCCATGTAAACGCCAAAGTTCCAGTTAAAGGCCTGGTAAAGCAAAGGGATGGTTGTGCTTCTTCTTCCCCCAAAAATAAAGGCGCTGATGGGAACACCATTGGGATTTTCCCATGCTGGATCAATGCTTGGGCATTGGTAAGCAGGTGCCGTAAACCTTGAATTGGCGTGGGCCACGGGTTGACCAGAAGCTGGATCATGCAGCTGATTTTTCCAATTGTAAATTTTTTCAGGAACTTTTTCTGTCAACCCTTCCCACCAAACATCCCCATCTGGGGTGATGCCAACATTCGTAAAAATGCTGTTTTTTGACAACGCAGCAATGGCATTGGGATTGGTTTTTTCATTTGTGCCGGGAGCCACACCGAAATAACCGTTCTCAGGATTGATGGCATAAAGCCTGCCGTCTTTCCCTGGTTTTATCCATGCAATGTCATCTCCCACGGTTGTAACTTTCCATCCCTTCATATCTTCAGGAGGAATCAACATCGCAAAATTCGTTTTGCCACAGGCACTGGGAAATGCAGCGGCAACATAGGTTTTTTCCCCTTTGGGGTTTTCCACACCGAGAATCAACATGTGTTCAGCCAGCCAACCTTCTTCTTTTGCCATGACTGATGCGATACGCAATGCAAAACATTTTTTTCCGAGCAGGGCATTTCCGCCATAGCCGGAACCATAAGAAGCAATTGCACGATCTTCAGGGTAGTGAACAATGTATTTTGTGGTCGGGTTACAAGGCCAAGAAATGTCTTTTTGATTGGGCTCCAATGGGGCGCCCAAAGAATGCAAGCAACGAATGAACTCACCTTCATCTCCAAGTGCACGAAGAACTTTTTCACCAACTCTGGTCATGATGTGCATGTTCACCACTACATAGGCAGAATCGGTGATTTGCACCCCTATTTTAGAAAGAGGCGACCCCAACGGTCCCATGCAAAAAGGGATCACATACATGGTCCTGCCTTTCATCGATCCTTTAAAAAGTCCGTTTAATTTCACCTTCATCTCCTTGGGATCCATCCAATTGTTTGTGGGGCCAGCATCTTCTTTCCTTCTGCTGCAAATGAATGTTTTGTCCTCTACCCTGGCCACATCACTAGGATCTGAGTTACAGGCAAAGCTGTTAGGCCAACGATCTTGATTCAATCGTGTGAAAGTTCCGCTATCCACAAGTAAATTACACAGCTCGTCATATTCAGCCTTGGAACCATTGCACCAATGCACGTTGTTGGGAGAGGTAAGCACAGCTATTTCATTGACATAAGAAACCAATGCCGTGTTTTTAACGTAAGAAGGGATTGTCATATTCATGATATTTTTAAAATTCAATCTTAAACGGAATGAACGCTAATTTCCAGATAAACGTGAATTCAATCCCCAATTTTAGCCTTTTTTACGCATTTTATTTATGCGAAAGGGCACATATACAAAACACCTACAAAAAGAGGAAACGATTTTGAGATGAAAAGACCCCGCAATCGAACGCCATTATCAAAAAAATCAGTATATTGTAACCTCAAATGAAGCTCC
>JBILHX010000121.1:0-8993 GCA_044350285.1 Chitinophagaceae bacterium
TGCTTGTTGGATCTATTTATTTTGCAATGACCCAGACCAGTCAAGAAGAGGCGATTCCAGAAATTGTCGATTTCAATTATCATATTCGTCCCATACTTTCAGACAGGTGTTTTAAATGCCATGGACCTGATGCAAAGGCAAGAAAAGCAGGATTGCGCCTTGATACAGAGGAAGGCGCATTTGCTGCATTGAAAGATGATCCAGCCCACCATGTGTTGGTACCCGGAGATCCTCTCCAATCAGCCATGTACACAAGGATGGTCAGTACAGATACCTCAGAGGTAATGCCTCCCCCATCCTCCAACCTATCGCTGACCAAAAACGAAATAGAAATTATTAAAAAATGGATATCCCAAGGCGCTAAATTCAAAAAACACTGGTCTTTTTTGGTCCCGGAAAAAACCGAAGTGCCTGAAGTGGATGAAGATTTGAATCCTGTAAATCCAATAGACAATTTCATTTTTTCAAAACAGGAGAAATTGGGGTTGGCACCAAGTGAGCAAGCGGACAAAGAGGCTCTTTTGAAGAGGGTTTGCATGGATATCACCGGATTGCCTCCTACCCTCGAACAACAAGATCGGTTTTTAAAAGACAATTCACCCAAGGCCTATGAAAAGATGGTTGATGAATTGTTGGCTGACAAACATTACGGCGAAAAGATGGCCATTCAATGGCTTGATATTGCCCGTTATGCAGACAGTCATGGTTACCAAGATGATGGCTACAGAACGATGTGGCCTTGGCGCGATTGGGTAATCAATGCATTCAACAAAAACTATCCGTTTTCAACGTTCATCACTTGGCAAATTGGTGGCGACCTTATGCCAAATCCAAGCAAAGAACAGTTGCTTGCCACCGGCTTTAACCGAAACCACAAGATCACCCAGGAAGGCGGCATCATTGATGAAGAATATCGCATTGAATATGTGAGCGACAGAACCAATACTTTCGGGAAAGCATTTCTTGCCATTACACTCGAGTGTGCAAAATGCCATGACCACAAATACGATCCGGTGTCACAAAAGGAATATTATAGCATGTTTGCCTTTTTCAACCAAGTGAAAGAAAAGGGTTTGGTGGGAGATATTGGATTGGCTTCGCCTGGAGATCCGCCAATCATGAAAATCAGCACTGAAGATGTAAATACCGTGCTCAACTTCATCAACAAAAAAGATACGGCCGCTGTTACTGTCATGATCATGCAAGACAGCCTGAACATCCGGGCAACACAGGTTCTCAGAAGAGGGGTGTATGACCAATTATCTGACACGGTAGACATGACAACACCAACAGCCATCATGCCATTCAACCTATCAAAATTCGAAAAGAACAGACTCGGATTGGCCAAATGGCTGGTGTCGCCAGAGAACCCGCTCACAGCAAGGGTTTATGTGAACAGGATTTGGACTGAATTTTTTGGAAGGGGCTTGGTGAAAACAACCGGTGATTTTGGCATGCAAGGAGAATTGCCAACACATCCTGAACTCTTGGATTGGCTTTCTGTGGATTTCCGGGAAAAAGGATGGGACATCAAGAAATTGGTGAGACTTATTGTAACCTCAACAACCTATAAGCAATCATCAAAGCAAACTGAGAAGAAATTTGCAAAAGACCCCGAAAACAAATATTACAGCTATTTCCCAAGGATGAGGTTGAAAGCAGAATTGCAGCGCGACCTAATTCTAAGTTCAGCGGGCGTGTTGAATCCTGAGATTGGAGGACCAAGTGTAAAGCCCTATCAACCGAAAGGGGTTTGGGAATCAACAACTTCGGGAAGAGGCGAATTGGCTAAATACAGGCAAGATACAGGCAGTAAATTATACAGAAGAGGACTTTATACATTCATCAAGCGAACAGCACCGCCACCTGCGATGCTCATCATGGATGCCAGTACAAGAGACCAATGTGAGGTGACCAGGATGCGCACCAACACGCCATTACAGGCACTCGTGTTGATGAATGACCCACAAGTATTAGAAGCAGCAAGGGTTTTGGCGGAGAGAACATCAAATTTGAAACTGAACGAAGACCAAAAACTGGAGCGGGTTTTCAGGCTGATCTTGTGTAGAATGCCATCTGAAAAAGAAAAGGGTTTGCTTTCTGATTATTACAAGAAAGAAAAGATGAAATTCAACGCCAACAAGGACATCGCCATGAAATACTTGAAAGCAGGAGAATACGTTCAGATGAAAACAAAGGACTTGACAGAAACTGCAGCATTGATGCAAGTGAATCACATGCTGTTTAACTTGGATGAAACAACGATAAAATAAAAATGATGGAAAATCAGGAGAAACAGTTTAGGCTGAATGTAACCAGAAGGCATTTTTTAACGAAAGCAGGACTGGGTTTTGGCAGTGCAGCCTTGGGTGGCATGCTATTTAAAGACCAATTGTTTGGAGCAAGTGGGGCATCATCATTGCCGTTGGGATTGGCTCAATATGCACCAAAAGCAAAACGGATTATCTATTTATTTCAGAATGGGGCACCTTCTCAATTGGAGACCTTCGATTATAAACCATTGCTCACCAAAATGCAGGGAGAAGATCTTCCAGCATCCGTAAGAAATGGGCAACGTTTAACTGGTATGACAGCCAACCAAGATAAATTCCCATTGATGGGATCAACCTTTGGCTTTTCCCAGCATGGGCAATCTGGTGCTTGGATTTCCTCTTTGTTTCCAAACATTGCATCAATAGCAGATGACATCTGCATTGTCAAAACAATGAATACCGAAGCCATCAACCATGATCCAGCACTCACCTTTTTTCAAACAGGTGCTCAGCAAGGAAACAGACCCAGCATGGGGGCATGGATGAGCTATGGCTTGGGAAGTGAAAACTCCAATTTGCCGGCTTACAGCGTTTTGTTGTCACGCGGAAGAGGAAACGGACAAGGTGTTTACTCAAAACTTTGGACAAACGGGTTTTTAGACAGCCAACATCAGGGCGTTGTGTTCAGCAGTGGAGAAGATCCAGTGCTTTATTTGAACAATCCTGAGGGACAAGATAGAAAGAGCAGAAGGGATATGTTGGATGAATTGGCCAAGTTCAATGCCTCCTCATTTGAAAACTTTGGAGACCCTGAAATCAACGCAAGGATTCAACAATATGAAATGTCGTATCGCATGCAGAGTGCGGTTCCAGAATTGACGGACCTCAGCAAGGAGTCTGCCAATACCATTAAAATGTATGGAGCTGATTGTCTTGTTCCTGGTACTTATGCAGCAAACTGCCTTTTGGCCAGAAAGTTGTCAGAATCAGGGGTACGGTTTGTGCAATTGTATCACCAAGGATGGGATACCCATGGTAACTTGGCAAACGACATGACCATGCAAGCTGAGGACGTTGACCGCGCATCAGCGGCATTGGTGAAAGACCTAAAACAACGTGGTTTGTTAGACGAAACATTGGTTATTTGGGGTGGTGAATTCGGCAGAACAAACTATTGCCAAGGCAAGATTGATGTTAACAATTATGGACGCGACCACCATCCAAAATGCTTCAGCATCTGGATGGCCGGAGGAGGCGTTAAGGGTGGCATGGTTTACGGAGAAACTGATGAATTTGGTTATAATATTGTCAAGGATCCGGTAAGTGTGCACGATTTCCACGCAACGGTGCTGCACCTCATGGGCATCAACCATGAGCAAATGACATACAAACATTTGGGAAGAAGATACAGGCTTACAGATATTGCGGGGCAAGTTGTGAATGGTATCCTTTCCTAGATAACATAAGTAAAAAAGTTTATGCAAAGACATCTTTCGGTACTTTCAAACCTGCTTATTGTACTGCAGGTTTTCCTATTGGTTTTTTGTTTTGTAGACATTAGTGTACTCCCTCCAATTGTTTTATTTGCCGGGAAATTCCATCCCGTGATATTGCACTTGCCGATTACACTAATCATGCTGCTGGTGCCAATTTCAATTTTTATTCATAAAAGAAAAAATTCAGCTGAATTATCCTCTTTTTTGGATTTGCTTTTGCATTATGCAGCGATTATTTCAACCATAACGGCCATTGCTGGATTTTTTCTTGCAGCCAGCGGCAGCTATGACCAAGAAGCCTTGAAATTTCACAAATGGCTTGGCGTTTCCATTGCATTTTCCAGTCATGCACTCATCTACTTGAAAAAAGCATTTTCACAAAACCAATTGGCGTGGAATGTATCATTGGCTTCCACTTTTGTTGTCATGATTGCAGGCAGTCATTTCGGAGGCGAACTAACCCATGGAGAAGGCTTTTTCGCCTTTCAAGAGGAAACCAAAACAGGGGTTAGCATTCAGGAATTTACGGATAAAACAACAGTCTATGCAGGAGCCATCCAACCCGTTTTGGCAGCAAAATGTGTTGCTTGTCACAATGACCAAAAAACAAAGGGTGGACTGAACATGAAAAACATCGAATTGATGTTGAAAGGTGGAAAGACAGGCGCCATGTGGGTTTCAGGAGATCCTGACAAAAGTTTGATGATTGAAAGGATGTTGTTGGACATGGATGACAAAAACCACATGCCACCAAAGGGAAAGGCACAATTAAGTTCAACAGAAATCACCTTGTTTAAAGAGTGGATACGGGCAGGTGCCAATGCAAAAAAAACATACCATTCTCTTGCTGAAGCAGATACCTTAAAAAAGATTGTGGCAAAGTTAATTGCAACTACTCCGAAAAAGACAGAAACAAAGACATACTCTTTCTCGGCGGCTTCTGCATCAACGCTACAAAAATTAAATACCCCATTCAGGAGATTAACACCATTGTCTGCCAACAGTCCAGCCCTGGCCGTTAAATTCTTTCTAAAAGAAAAATTTGACATCAACTTACTAAAAGAATGCAAAGAAGTTAATGAGCAGGTTGTTGAGTTGAGCCTGGCAGGAATGCCTGTTGATGACAATGTTTTTCAAATTATTTCAACCTTCCCGAACCTTGAAAAACTGAACCTCAATACAACCTCCATCACAGGAAAGGGAATCAAGGAATTGTTGAATTGCAAGAAACTTGAAATTCTTTCCATAACCAGCAACGCTGTAAGCATGGGTGATGTTTCAGTATTGTCTGCCTTAAACTCCTTAAAAAGTGTTTATATCTGGAACACCAAGATATCAGACGCAGATGCGTTGGCCTTAAAGAACAAATCACCCAAAATCAGGTGGGATATGGGATACGTTCCTGATAAAAACGAGCTGTTAAAACTCACAGCTCCGCAACCATTGGATGCAGAAAAAAGGGTTTTTGGACCTGATGAATTAATTGGCTACAAGCACCCTATGCCCGGTGTTCAAATACGCTATACTGTTGACGGATCCAAGCCTGATTCATTAACAAGTACGTTGTATAAAGGGCCATTCCCGGCAACCGGCCTTATGAGGGTCAGGACCATTGCAACAAGTCCGGGTTGGCATACCAGTGACACAACAGACAATACTTATTTTTTAAAGGGTTTTAAACCAGATTCTGTCAATCTACTCAATCCAGCCGACAAGCAATACAAGGCACAAGGCGCATTGACAATCATCGATCTCATAAAGGGGTCGTCGGGTAATTTAAACACAAATTGGCTGGGATTCAGGGACAATTCATTCAAAACGGGATTTTACTTTTCTAAAGGGGAAGAAATCAAGGAAGTTTTTCTGAGTACTGTCGAAAGCATTGATGGGTATGTATTTCCTGCTAAAAAGATTGTTATCAAAGGCGGGGATTCACCCAAATCATTGAAAGTGCTTCAAACACTGATACCTGAGCAACCGAAAGAAAGCAGGAGAAAGCACTTGGAACCC
Organism: Chitinophagaceae bacterium; assembly: GCA_044350285.1. Lineage (GTDB taxonomy): Bacteria > Bacteroidota > Bacteroidia > Chitinophagales > Chitinophagaceae > Pollutibacter. The sequence continues at coordinate 5,780 of JBILHX010000121.1, forward strand.
TTTGTGATTGCTGTAGAAAAGCAAAAATACAAATACATTGAGATTGAAGCATTTCCAATAAGCGTATTGCCCAAATGGCACCGAGGAAAAGGGGAAAAAGGTTGGGTTTTTGTGGATGAGGTTTTCTTTTACTAACAGACAAATACAAATGAAAAATGAAGAATGCCCGTCTATTGTTGAAGAGGTTGAGGGGGTTGAAGGGGTTGAAGAAGGCATTTGCTCCTGTCTGTTACATTCTTCATTTTTCATTCTTCATTCTTCATTTAAAATCATTTTTCATTTAATGTCATTCTTCATTTAATGTCATTTTTCTGATTGGTAAAAAGTAGTCAAACATGTCAAGACATCAGTCAATCATATCCAACTTGCTTATCGTTTTGCAGGTTTTTCTTATTTTATTTTGTTTTGTTGATTTGGGTGGAAGTTCTCGTTATGTGCTTTTTGCGGGTAAATTTCATCCTGTCATACTGCACATACCCATTGCATTAATGATTTTAATCGTTCCATTTTCACTCTATCTTCAATTTAATAAAAGGCATAAGATTGAAAGTGGAGACGACTCGTTTTTTTCCCTTTTTGAAGGAGTACTTTACAGTGTGGCATTGATTTGTACAGCCACAGCAATTTTGGGATTTTTTCTCGCAGCTGGAGGAAATTACGATCAAGAATCACTTCGATTTCATAAGTGGTTGGGGGTAGCATTAGCCCTCTCAACCCACGCCTTGATTTATGTAAGAAAGGCATATTCAACAAATTTTAAAGTTTGGAATTCATCCCTTTTTCTGACCATGGTTTTGATGACAGCAGGCAGTCACTTTGGAGGAACGCTGACCCACGGCGAGGGATTTTTTGCTTTTCAGGCAGTAAGCAAAACGGCGGTTAACATACCCCTTTTCACTGAAAGAACAACCGTATATGCAGGTGCGGTTCAACCCATTCTAGCCGCAAAATGTGCCAGTTGCCACAATGACCAGAAGACAAAAGGTGGACTGAACATGAAAAGCATTGATTTGATGTTAAAAGGAGGAAAGACAGGCGCCATGTGGGTTTCAGGGGATCCTGACAAAAGTTTGATGATAGAAAGGATGTTGTTGGACATGGATGACAAAAACCACATGCCTCCAAAGGGAAAGGCCCAATTAAGTTCGACTGAAATCACCCTATTCAAAGAGTGGATCAGGGAAGGTGCTGATGCAAAAAAAACTTACCATTCTTTAGCAGAAACCGATACATTAAAAAAGATAGTAGCAAAACTCATAGCAACAACGCCAAAGAAAACAGATTCTAAAACCTATGATTTTTCTGAAGCCTCAGCAGCGAGCATCGCAAAACTAAATTCACCCTTCAGAAGGATCATTCCTCTATCGGCCAACAGTCCAGCCCTATCCGTTAAATTCTTCTTAAAGGAAAAATTCGACATCAACTTGCTGAAAGAATGCAAGCAAGTTGGTGAGCAGGTGGTTGAACTGAGCCTTGCCGGCATGCCGATTGGAGACAATGTATTTCAAGTTATATCAACGTTCCCGAACCTTGAAAAACTTAACCTCAACACAACCTCCATCACAGGAAAGGGAATCAAGGAATTGGTCGGATTGAAAAAGTTAGAACAACTTTCCCTCACAGGCACCCCCGTTGGAATAGCCGATATTTTGTCAATCGCACAAATGCCAACACTGAAGAATGTTTACCTGTGGAACACAAAAATAACAGAGGCCGATGTGAAGAAGTTAAAAGAAAGCTCACCGAAAATCAGGTGGGACTTGGGTTCTCAAACCGATAAAACTGAATTGTTGCAACTAGCAGTTCCGTTTCCTGGGGACAGGGATAAAATGATTCTACAACAAGAGCAATACGTATCCCTAAAGAATTCATTTTCTAGCGCGACCATTTGGTATACCACAGATGGGACAACGCCAGATTCGCTAAATGGAAAAATTTATAAAGGTCCCCTATACGCCAAAGGCATGTTGAGAATCAAAGCCATCAGTACCGCCGAAGGTTGGAACAAGAGTGATGTTACAGACTTCACGTTTTATCAAAAGGGAATTGCTTGCGACTCAGTGAAACTGTTGAGCAATCCAAACAGGGGAAAACCATTTGGAGCCAAAATTTTGATTGATTTGGAGAAGGGATACAGCAACACGGGTGATCAACTTTATACAAGTTGGCTGGGATTCAAAAAGGAACCATTCAAGGCTGGCTTCTACTTCAACAACAAAGAGATGCATGAAGTGGTGTTGAGCATCGCAGACATCACAAAAGCCTCAGGATCAGCCGCATTTCCACCAACAAAAATAATCATCAAGGGAGGTTCAAGTCCTAAAAAAACAACGGTGATTGGAACAGTTTCACCAGAAATGCCAACAGGCGGAAGGCCAAACGCCTCCATTCCTTATGTTGTTCCGATTAAGGCTGGTACGTATGCCTACATAGAAATTGAAATGCAGACGCTGAAATCCTTGCCAGAATGGCATCAAGAGAAAAAAAGCAAGGGTTGGGTTTTTGTAGATGAGGTCTTTTTTTATTGAGGAGTGAGAGGAAGAATTTCATTCTTCATTCTTAGTCCTTCCCAAAAAAAGTTCTACATTGCATGCTTCAATCCTACACATTTGATATCCCAGCAAACCATACAAGAAATACAGAACAGAATCGATATTTATGATATCGTAGGAAGCTTCGTCAAGCTAAAACGCAGGGGCACCAACTATATCGGGAACTGTCCATTTCACAACGAAAAATCGCCTTCATTCACCATTTCCCCATCGAAAGAAATTTACAAATGCTTTGGATGTGGGAAAAGCGGCAACGCGATTGGGTTTGTCATGGAGCATGAGAAATATACCTATGTTGAAGCCCTTCGCTGGCTTGCCAACAGGTATAATGTTGAAATTGAAGAAACCGAAACCAGTCCCGAATACAAAGAACAACAACAGCTGGCCGATGGGCTTCATATTGTCAACCAGTTTGCCGCAAAATACTTTTCAAGCCAGCTACTTGATACAGATGAGGGGCAAAACAAGGCCCTGAGTTACCTCAAAGAACGTGGGTTCAATGATGAAACCATCAAGAAATTCCAAATTGGGTATTGTCCTGAGCAAGGAGATGCCTTCTCTCGTGAGGCACAAAAAAGTCTTTACAGCGATGAGCTGCTTAAAAAAAGCGGGTTGTCGGTAGAACGAAACGGCAGGTTGACTGACAATTACAGGGGCAGGAT
>JBILHX010000067.1:0-16942 GCA_044350285.1 Chitinophagaceae bacterium
AAAAAAGACCAATCAATAAGGCTCAAATGCGCTCCAATGTTGAAGATTTTATGAACAGAAGGAAGAGGGATAAAAAGCAAGTGCAAAAGTACTTTCATGTAAAGCACGTCAGGTATGCAGCATAGAAGAAATGATATCACTAAATGACTAAACGATTAATAAATCCTCCTGAATATCCTTTTCCACTTAAAAACAAATACTTCCTCCCAAATTTCTGCAATAACTCTTTTTGTGAGTTTCAAGTCATACAAGGGTAAAAATCTCCAATATCCCTTTGAATTTAAAACCCATCTTAAAATTCCTTTCCTGTCTTTTTTCCATATTGCTCTTCTTATGTCTTTGTAAAATACTCCAATTTCAACATTGGGCTTAATTATACCCATTTCTTGAAATCCGTTGATGTATTCTCCACTTATTATTCGTTTAACACCTTCAAAAAAGTTATTTTTGGCTATAAATCTGCTGTAAGCTTTAAATGAATTCGGTCTAGGATCAACTTCAATTAAATAGTATTTTCCAGTACTTGGATCTTGCATATATGTAATATGAGCAAATCCATTTAATCCAATTTTTGAACCTAATTCTATTAATTGTGGAAGAATAAGTTTGTTATCGTAATAATTTCTTCTTGTAGTATAAGTAAATTTACTTTGCGCATTATCTAGTGCATTGGAACTTAGGTAGGATACCAAAATGCCTTTATAATACAATGCATCTATTCGAAGTTCTTCTCCACTGATATATTCTTGTATAATTACGTTTTGATCAATAGGTAATTTATCTAAATTAGCTGTGAATTCTTCATAGTTCCAGCTAATGAACATGTCTGTTCCGCCCCAACTGAATTCTAATTTATTGATAACAGGAAATGATAATTTATTTCTTATTTCTTCCGCATCTTCTTTTTTATTGTATGCAAAATAACTTGGGGTGTCTATACCATTTTCTAAGCAAAATTTTGAAAATCCATTTTTTGAACTTAGCATATACCTATATTCAATGTTGGATATTGGCATTATTTTTTTAAATAGCTCTTCGTCATGAATAAATGCATTCATGTAGTTGATTAATAAGTCATCTGCCAAAATTACCCAATCATAGTTTTCTTTCTTGACAAGAATGGCCAATTCTTCTAAGAAAATTTCTTTGTTAGGATTGCTAGGTATCCATTTATCATGAAAACTATTTGATACTAACCAAGATTTATTGGAACAATATATATCGAGATTACATCCTGATTTTTTTAAAATATATGGTATTTCTGCAATTGAATCCCAATTCGCGTAACATGCAACTAGTACTTTAAACATATTCCTTTAATTGTATTTTATTTTTAATTTTATTGATAATGGATTGATCAATATTTATATCAAATTTTCTTTCAAATAATTTATCTGATGCCATTATTTTTTCAAAATCATCTATCATTAATGTTTTTGGATGTCCTTTATTTTGTATTTCCCAGTCTACATATGTTAAGTTTTCTTTTGTTTTTTGCTTAAATGGAGAATTGTAAACTATGGTTGAAAATAAGAATTCATCTGCACCCCAAACATATTTAAAAAAGGTTACTAATTTTTTATTGGTATCTATTGTATTAATTATGTATTTCGCGCAATTTGTAGTGATACAGAACCATTGTGCATTGCCTGAGATGATATATCCATTCGGATTTTCTCGTTTCTGCGTTATTAAATTAACTAATTTTTGAATTTTATATTTAAATGGTATTTTCCAATTTTGGAAATTGTAATTAAAGACTCGTCTTTCGTTTTCTATCCACCATTCGTTATATTTTGAAAAGGGGATTGTTGTAATAAACTCAGTTCCATCGTTGTCTCTTAAAAATTGAACTATATCGTTTTTACTTTTTATTGGGAGGTCTTGACCAGAAATAAAGTTTATGTAATCATATTTTTCTTTATTAACAATTTCCCTCAAGCTATTTATGGTAGCTTGAACCAAACTAAAAGTTGCCCATTTTGTAGAAACCCGATTTTCGATAAAAAATACATTATTTTTTTCTTCAAAAGAATCGAAATTTTTCTTTTTTACTTTTTTATCAAGATGGATATAAAAATCAATCTCATTACAATCTAGAATTTCAATTAATTCATTCAGTTGAACTGGGTTTTTGTGGGCTAATATGAGACAGGCAATTTTCATCAAATGAGTTTGAATTATTTCAATTATACTTTTTTAGCAAAATGATTTTTGTTTTTTCATAACGATTTTGATAAAATTCAAGCATGTATTTCATTATATTTTTAACATTTACATCAATTTGCTTTTTCATCACAAAAAACCAAATAATAAAATTTAATGTTGGCATAATAAGGCTACCAACAGCCGCTCCATAGAACCCAAAATACTGTAGGCAAAAATAAGTAATCACTACTTTTAATACAAAACCAATCGAATTGAGTAAGAAATGTAGTTTTGACTTGCCAATTGAAATAAGGGTGTTGGCCGATTGGTGTTGAAATATACCAATCGTCATTCTAATTACATATACTTGTAATATGAGTGATGCTTCTAAATATGTTGAACCTGCAATTATCTGTATTATTAATTTTGAAAATATAATGATGAATATCGTTGTAGGAATAATCAAGCATAACAATAAAGCAACGGTTTTTTCTAATAAATATTTTACTTTGTTGCTGTCTTGATCTGTTGAAGCTTGAGCCATTTTAGGAAATAACACATCGGCTGCAGCATTTATTGGTATATCTATAATGCCACTTATCCTTGATGCTGTTGTATAATAGGAAACAATTATGGGATTTAAAAATTTTGAGGTCATCAATTGATCTATGTTTGAATAAATATTTGATATTAAACTGGAACCTAATATATATTTTCCGTAATTAATTATTTCTTTAATCCATACTATCGATGGTTCTATTTTGAATGATAAATATTTCTTGCCTACTATAAACAATGTGATTGTACCTAGTAATATACTTATCGTATGATAAAGTAATATTGTATTTAAGTTTACATCAGTTTTGAAAAAATGATCATAGAGTAGCGCAAAAAAGAAACTTGATTGTCTTACAAAATTTCCATAAAATAATGATTTGAAATCTAAATATGATTGTTGAACAGCCTCATAATGAGAGTAAAAAACCATTATAAGAATACCCGGGATAAATAATATTAGAAGTTTTGATAGTTCTTCTCCTGTATTTAGCCAACCACTTATGTTTTTGGAAAAGAACACTACAAATATTATTAAAATCAACGCTATCAATAAATTAATAACAAGTGAAGACCATGCAATCTTTTTCTTGTCTTCCTCATTGTTTGTTGTACTTACAAATCTTATATGAGCACTTTTTAACAATCCATTTTTTGAAAATTCATAAACAGTTAAAATGACCATAAAAATAGCCCAAATACCCATTTGGTTTTTATTAATATGTCTTGCTAGAATCATGAAATTTAGAAATCCAAATAATATACCAGAAAATCTTTGTAGGATATTAAGGAAAGATGATTTTATCCAATAAGATGAAAAAAATTTTTTCAAGTGGCTGTTAGTTAATTGTTTGTCGCTAGATATAACGCTGTCGATTTACAATTATTGCTTGTTTCCCAAACAAATTACTATACATGCTTTTAATGTTTTACCACCCTCCCGGATAAGCCTCATTCCCTTTGCTGTAAAACCATATAATCCTGTTCATTTTATCATCTTCCCCTCCATCAACCTCATTATAAACCTCATTTTGTGATTGTTTGGCAAATCTTCTTGCCTTGCCACTTAAACTCTGCATCGGCTTGTTCATTTGGTTCAATGGGATGTTGTTTTGCATAACCTGATACGGTGTTTTGTTGATTTTGTTTTGAAAACAATCCGTCATCAACCTCGCCGTTGCATCCATGATATTCATCGGTGGTATCCCCAATATTTGCTCGATTGTTCTAAGCATCGATGTTTGGTTGTAATTGGATGTTATCAGTTTGCCCGTGCTATAGGCACTCACTGTCAATCCTACTGTTCTGTAGGCCGATATATGGTCCCAGCCCCCTTGAGAATCATCTTGTGTGATGAAAATAACCGTTGAATCCCAATATTTGCTTTTTGAAATCATTTCCACAATCCTTCCTACCGCTAAATCATTGTCTGCAACCATGGCATTGGGTGTTGGGAAATCTGGAGATGTTCCCGCGCTGTGGTCGTTTGGCAGCGATACCACCATCAAGTTTGGTAAATTATTCTTTTTCTCATAATTCTTCCATTCCTCCATAAAAATATCGGCTCTTTGTTGATCGCTAAAAGCAATGTTGTCGCAATCTGGGAATGTTGGGGAAATAATCGGCCTAATTCTGGCAATAGTACTCTTATTGACAAAATTTGGTTTTTGACCTTGTGTATATTGGTTGTATAGATCCAACCATTTTAATTTTCTATCATATTCCGTTTCACATGCTTCTCCATAGATCCTAACGGTTTTCCCATGATCCAACGCTTGATTCCAAATAAATCCGCTTTTGTTGTACACCAAAGCATCTTCTTGTCTATGCGGATAGCTTCTGTACCAAGCCCTCACATTTTTTTCCACATAATCTGATACCATGCCTGCATCTGTCCACTGATGCCCTTCTGCTGATGATTTTCCCGATGCATGATAATCATCCATCCAACCAAATTGTCTTGCCATTGAATGTATATTGGGTGTTATTTTCTCACCAAAAACACACAGGGATGAATCTCCTCTTCCTGTTTTCATGTCACCAAATACCTGATCGTATGTTTTGTTTTCTTTAATGATATACACCACATGCTTGAATACGGAGGGCTCTCCCAAACGTTCAGGAACTGGCACCGGCGCCATGTTCTTTCTTGCTGGCAGCATCAATTGCTCAGTCCTGTTCATTAAATTCAACTGCGACACCTGCTGTGTGTAATTTTCCAATCCGTCCTTATTGGGAAGGGGGATGATGCTTACAGATGCTAGTTGATTGTGTATGGACCGTCCATTTTTTCTTAAATCAACCACATTGGCTCCATCTGATTCCAAGTTGGTTACCACCAATTTATCCTTGATGATGGTCAATCCAGCTGGATACGCTTCTGTTGGTATATAACCGGATACAATAGATTTTCCCTTGCCTTGTATTGATGCTGTTTTTCCCAATTGAACTACTGCTACTGCATTGTCTAGTCCATTTGATACATACAATGTTGTATTGTCTGCACTTAGGTGCATTCCATTGGGCGTTGATCCTTGGTAAGTCTGCTTGCCTTTTAACAGTCCAACATAAATGCTTTCTACAACAGTGTTCGTTTTTGTATTGATGACAGAAATCTCGTCGCTAGAGCCATTTGCCACATAAACATATTGCTGGTCTGTTGACACTTTTACCATATTTGGGTGCTGCCCAACAATGATTTCCTTAATTTTTTTTCCAGTCGTGGCATCTATTACAGAAACAGATCCTCCTGCAGTAGCTCCTGTTCGTGGATCAGTATATGCCAATCCCCAAGGTACACCAGCTCTTTCTTTTAAAGAATCTGTGGCCGTTTTTCCAGCCCAATTGCTTACATATACTTTGCCGTTTGCAATGGCTAGTCCGTATGGCGCAACACTTGTGGGTGCTTTCCAGCTTATTTTTTTGCTTTGCCAATCTATTTTGGCAACCTCATCGTTTCCATTTAAAGTTACGTATACGGCCAGGTTGTTATTTTCTTTGTTGACAACAACTTCATTTGGAATGGCGTTGTTGGCTTGATTGATTTTTTCGAATTGGATATCGCTTATGTTTTGGAACCCATTGTTCCATTCTGCAATCATCAGGGCTGATTTCCCTGCATCTTTGTCTGCAGCAGTCCATACTATCCAGGTTTGATCATTTTCCTTAAATGATTTGATGCCGGAATAGGTACTCATGTATTTCCCATAGCGTTGCATGTCTGAATAACTCCAACGTGTAACAACCTTATTCTGGTTTACATCAATGGCAGAAATGCCATACCGGTCTTCCACCACCACAATTCCTTCTTCGGATAAAACAGCTACATCCAATGCGTGGTTTTCCAATTCCGGTTTGCCATATCGAATTACATCACCTGCTGATTTGATGATTCTATTGTAGGGTAGGAGTCTGAGTGATTTGTCTTGTTTTGTCAGAAAATCGGAGAGTTCGTTGATATGGTCTGTATTGATGAAATCAACTTTTAATTTCATCATTTCTTCCCATGCAGCAAGGTAATCAGGACTTCCCCAAAGCCTCACAGGTTTTTTTAATTCATGGGCCTTGTTGATTGAAGCAACAATCTTTTCTCTATCAGCATCCAACATGGGCCATGTTTTTTTCCACATGGTGAATTTGCCATAATCTTCACTCAGCAAGGCTATTTTATTGAGTTCTTCAGCTGAATACTCTTTGCCGATTCTTCCATCAAACATGATGAAAGAAGGATAATTTTTATAAAGATTTTCAGCAGGCCTGTTTCCTGAGATAACAAAATGAATCGATTTGTTATTGATGATTGCTGGATATTTTTTCAACAGGGATATCAGTGAATCCAAGGTGTTGATGGCCTCAGATTTTATATCAATCAGGATTTGAAGTGACCTGTTTTTATGGTTAAATGTTGAAAGTGGTTTCAAATAGAGGTTCTCAAGACTTCTTTCATCCGTCAAGTCTTTGATATCGTGCCCCACCAAAATCTTTCCTTTTATCAAATAAATGTCTGCTTCAATCGAACCAAACTGTTCGTTGTACGCATTGAGAAAAGGAACTTTTTGCTCATAGTCGTTGTGGGAATGCGCATTAGCAATGCTGTAAGAAGCAGGCTGAGCGCATGTGAAAATGACAATGAACAGGGAAATTGAAAGGAAAAGAGATTTCATCGATCAGAGTTTTGGTTTTACAACCCCAATACTAACCATCTTTTTTCACCTTTCAAATTATTTTAGTGTTACCCTGCAGTTGGAATATTGGTGAAGGGTTCTTCTTCATGACCCATTGCCGACCGTTTCATTTTGGCAGCAGTTTCTTTGCCAAGATAATTTTCAATGCGTGCCTCTATTATGTAAATAAGGGGCGTAAGTAGGATGGCCATGGTGAATTTGTACATATAATTAACTAGACAAATGGCCAAGACTTTCTGCCAACTCCAATCGTTTCCAAGTTTAAAGGCAATGAATAGAACAATAAAGCTGTCGAACAACTGTGATATCATTGTTGAGCCGGTTGCCCTGAGCCATACCCATTTCTCGCCGGTTGCTTTTTTGATGCGGTGAAATACCATCACATCAATTATTTGACTAACTAAAAAAGCCATCAAACTTCCAAAAATAATCCACATGCCTTGTCCGAATATTGCTGAAAAGGCATCTTGCATGTTGGGAACCCCATTGTCTGTTTTTGAACTTAACCACCAGGCAGGAGGAGCCAATTTGATGGCTAAATAGAACATGAGGAAGGCATAGGAAATCAGGGCAACAGCGGTGTATGAAATTCTTTTAACAGCTTTTGGACCGTAATATTCATTGACGATATCGGTAACTACAAATTCGAGGGGCCACAAGATAACCCCACAAGTGAGTGCAAAAGAGAGGTTTGATTCACCAAAAAGGGTAAGGTTGAATGGTGCAATTCCCAGAACTGCTTCCAGAGAAAATATTTTTCCACCAATGCATTCAGCTATCAAAGCATTTGCAACGAAGAATGCGGATATCAGTGCAAAGAGTTTCGCAGGTTTATTGTTCATCAAATCTTTGATCATTCCTTGTAGTTTTAGTTGCGTAAAAGTAAATAATTTAAGGTTTTTTCATTGGTATAATCTTTATATTTTATGGCTTCTTGTAAATCAGCATACAAAGTAGATTTTACATATTCATAGATTACAATAATAAACCATGTGTTAGCTGTGTAGGAAACATCTAAATCATAGAATGCTGATTTCTTTTTCAATACGTTTGTTTTGATAGAATACAAAATTACTCACTAAAAAATAACAGCACCTATGATTAAAATTTATTCAATGCATAAGTTATTATCGTACGTAAACAGCCTGATTGTAGCCTTATTATTCACTGTTGTTTTATTGGCTGGATGTAAAAAAAATGAACTTCCGCCAGAGGAGATTTTTGTACGGGCAATTCCATTAGACGGCAGTATCATTTATCCAACCACGCAGTTGGATTCAATTTCTCTGATTAATAAAAGTACCTCTTGGTTTAATACCAACAAAGCGTTTGATGAATTATTCGATGTAAAAAAATCGTTGTTTTCAGGTTTTGAATTGGGTTTAGATAACAAGTTTTATCCATTTAATTACACCAATGAAAACTTATGGAATGCCTCCAAAAATTATTATTGGTTTAATTTTGGGTCATACATTTATACTGATCTTACTGGCGATGAAAAAAAAGATTTATGGGCTTATTATTTGAAAAATCCATGGCCAACCAATTCCAAAGGGCTTCATCTTTTTACTGAATATCAAAATGATTCAACACGCTATGACTTGCAGTTTGGGTTGACTGAAGTAAGAAAATGTGTAGTTGCAGATTTAGACAACGACAAAAAGAAAGAGATTGTTTTGTTCTCGACAGGGTATGATGCCTTGCCATTTCCTGGCGATTCAATTGGAATTTTTTATCCATCAACAAAGAAGTATAAATACCTCAGTGCCGATCGAGGCTATTTTCAGGGTGGTGCAACTGGAGACATCAATGGAGATGGCTTGCAGGATATCATTGCGTACTCAGGAGGAAGTAAAACAGTCCCAATTCATCCTACTGCCTACATTAACAAGGGGAACAACAATTTTCAACTATCCAATAACATCTTTCGTGGTTTTACTGAAACACGAGATGATAATTTTTACACAGTAGAATTGTTCGATGTTAATGGTGATGGTTTTTTGGACATGATTTTGGGAGCTAGGGATAGATTGAGAGTGGTTATATACAAAGCAGGATTGTTCAACAAGGCAAACGCTATAAGCCTGCCAATTCTACCAGGATTAGAGGTTATGGATGTTGCATTTTTAGATTTTGATGGAGATGGAAGTTTAGATATTTTAACCATGAACAACATGAGCGCTTACCAAGGCTACGCATTGAGGTTGTATTTAAACAGGGGAACAAAGTTTATTGATGTAACCAAAGAATATTTTGATGTTTTTGAGGAAGGCGGCAAAAATACATGGATCAAATGGATTCATTTATTTGATTATGACAAGGATGGCGATCTTGATGTAGTTGCAGATGGATTGTATGGTGAATTATATGATAATAGATCAAAAATTTTTTGGCAAAACAATACAGGTTTTTTCAAATACAGGAAAGATTAAATTTTAAAAAAACAATTCTAAAACTTAAAAAATGAAAAAGAAAATCTTTGTCTTTCTTATGATTGTTGGTACAACATTCCTTGTTGAAAACACGCTGCAAGCTGGTCCTAAAAAGGACTTAGTTGCTGTTGTTGTCAAGAGCAACAAGGTGGATGAAGATTTGCTTTTGGCTCGTTTGTATGAGATCCAAGGGATGGATAAGTCGAAGCTTTCTGCTTCCGAAAGAAAAGTGTTGCGCAAAGAGGTGAAATCCTTAAAGACTAAAATGAGTGAGATGAAAGGAGGTGTATATCTTTCTGTTGGCGCTGTTATTATCATCATTCTATTGTTAATTCTTATTCTTTAATATTTAAAAATTCAATTATGTCTACAGGAAAAATTGTACTGAGCGTTTTAGCTGGAATTGCAGCTGGTGCTGCTATTGGTGTTCTTGTTGCCCCAGCAAAGGGGTCAGAAACCCGCAAGAAAATTAAGCAAAGTGGAACCGATTTGGTTAACGATGTAAAAGAAAATGTTACTTCTGCCGTTGATAACATTACCCACAAATTTGCCCGATTCAAAGGCAATGTAAAGGAAAACTTGGATAATGGAGTGGCACGCGTGAGTGATGAGATTTCAACCATGTAATTTTTTAAATTTAAGGTTTTGGGTTTAAAGTTTAAGGGTGAAACGCGAATCCTTAAACTTTAAACCCAAAACCAAATAGTTTAAGGTTTAAGGTTTAATGTTTATATTTTGGGGACTACATTTCATTTTTAAACATTAAACCAAAAACCTTAAACTTTGTATTTTTGAACTTTAAACTTTTCAAGACCTCCAATAGGTTGAGGAGTTCATGTCTATATTTGTATAAATTAAGGCTATACATGAACTATACCAATGACCTGCATCAGCAATTTGCTGAATTTTTTACCGATGAACGCATAAAGCCCTATGCATATTTGGTTTATAAACAATTGCAAGATGGTAATATTTGCATCAATGTAAACGATCCAGAAAGATTGGCATCGGAGATTCCTTATCCCAAAATTATTTCGCCTAGCACACTCGCTTCCCTGTCTAGTTATGTTTCAGATGGGGAAAATACAATTCTACCATTTGTTCTTCACAAAGAGCAGGTCTACCTGCAGCGCTATTTCACCTATGAAACGACCATTTTACATGGAATTGGCAGATTGATTGCATCTGAGTCCAGTCAAAGAAATGAGCAGATTGCATCCCTCCAAAAAATTGTTCCGTTTGTAGAGGGATTGATGGCAACCTCATCCAATGCAGGTATTCCGCTGGATGAGCAAATAGATTGGCAGATGGTTGCTGCTATTCAATCTGTTTTGCATAATTTTTCGATTATTACAGGTGGACCAGGAACGGGTAAGACTACCACTGTGGCTAAGGTATTGTCGATTCTTTTTACCCTGAATCCAACCGTTACCGTTGCTTTGGCGGCGCCAACAGGGAAGGCTGCCATGAGAATGGCTGAGTCACTGAAAAGTACTTCACTATCTGTTCCTACAGAAATTAAAGAGCGGCTGAAAAACTTGTCGCCGAATACCATTCATCGTTTGCTAAAATCAATACCTGATTCCATACATTTCAAGCACAACGCAAGCAATCCGCTGCCGTATGATGTGTTGATCATAGACGAGGCCTCCATGATTGATGTTGCAATGTTTGCAAAATTATTGGATGCAGTTGGCTCACACACCCGTGTTATTTTATTGGGGGATAAAAACCAATTGGCTTCCGTTGAGGCCGGCAGCTTATTTGGGGATTTGTGCAAAGCACTTCAAAAAAACAACGAGCTTAGTTCATCAGCTGCTGATTTTATCAACCAATTCATAAAAGATCAAGATAGAAAAATCACCCGTGATTACATTGGAACTTCACATCATCCACTCGCAGGGCATGTCATAGAACTTAAGCGGAGCCATCGTTTCAATAGCTCAAGCGGAATTGGAAAACTTAGCCATGCCATCATCAACAATGATGAAAAAGTGTTAGCTGAAGTTATTGCCAACAAAGGAGGCGATTCAATTGAATTGGATCTAGATTCGGATGATGCTATTTTTAATTCATTTGTGGATGGTTACAAAGAATATATTTTAGAAACTGATATTTCCAAAGCACTGGAGAAATTCAACAAACTTAGGGTTTTGTGTGCCGTTAGGGAAGGAGCGGATGGACTGTATTCAATCAACAAAATGATTGAAAATTATTTAAGCAAGCACGGTTTGATCAACAACAAGGTTGATTTTTATGAAAATCGTCCCATCATCATCACCAGAAATTACAAGGAACTGAAGCTGTTCAATGGGGATATTGGTATCATCAGAAAAGATTCTAACGGAAATTTAAGGGCATTCTTTGAAGACAGTGATAAAAACATCAGGGCCATCATGCCTGTTTACATCAGTGATGCGGAAACTGTTTTTGCCATGACGATTCATAAAAGTCAGGGTTCTGAATACAACAAGGAGTTGTTGTATACTGCAATAACGAGGGCAAAAGAGCATGTTATCATCAGGGCTACAGGTGACATTCTGATTGAAACATCTAAGGCTACTGTCTCAAGAACATCTGGCATCAACAACAGGTTTGATGAAATTTAATTTTTAATCTCTTTCATTATGTCAATTCAATTATACGTATCAAATTCACTGCCTAAATTATCAGCCCAGCTTTGCATTGATCTGGGAAAAAACAACATGGGTGTATTTGATAAGAAGCATGTTGTTACCCAAACAGAGGGTATGAACAATTGGCTGAAAATCAATATAGCAGGGCATCTTGGCATTGCCGCTAATTGTTTTTTCAGCAAACCAAATGATGCTGTTTCAGACATTTATTATTTATTGGGAGGTAAGGGAAAGCCGGTTTTAAGTGTGGATTATTTGAAGTGGAATATTTATCATTTGCTGACTGATCCGTTATTCATGAATAAATTCCCATTTATTGCTGGGTATTTTAAAAACAGTGACATAAAACAAATCGCTTTGGCTACCAAGGTCGCAGATCTGTTCGATCAATATCAGATTTACCGTCCTGATATCATAACATCATGGAACAATACTGATATTACTGCAGTTTCTGATGATTGGCAGCAGTGGCTTTGGATCAGCATTCATGCACTGGTTGAGGACAAGATGCTGGATAAAACCAATATCATCCAGCATATTGTTGACGCATTAAAGGAGCAGCAGAATCAATTGTTGTTGAAAACTAAATTGCCGCACCTTCATTTTTTTGGAATTGCAGTTATTACCCCATTTTATCTCAGTTTGTTTAATGAATTATCCAAGCACATTTCAATCAGTTTTTATTTGTTGAATCCTGCACCAACATCTTATTGGTTAGAAGATAAATCTGAAAAGGAGATTTCTAGGTTTATTCAAAAAGCAAAAAAGAAAACAGATCCAGACGAATATTTTTCAACCGGGAATGCACTTTTAAACAGTTGGGGAAGCATTGTGAAAGACAGTTTTTCTTTGTTGTTTGAAGATGAAAGAAACATCAATTTGTATGATGACAGCTTGGTGGATGAGCCAACAACACCAATCACTTTGTTGAAAAAAGTTCAACATGATATTTTCTTCAACCTATCTTCTGCTGAAAGAAATGAAATCAAGGAAATTGATGTCAAGGATGGCTCCATTATCATCAACAGTTGTTTTACACAAGTAAGGGAAGTGGAGGTATTGTATAATTATCTCGTTGAATTGGTAGACACAAAAAATGAGGCTTTTTCTCCACGAGACATTGTTGTCATGGTCAGTGATATTGACAATTATGCACCTTACATCAGGGCTGTTTTTGACAATGCACCCTATCGATTCCCCTATACAATTGCTGATGAAAGCATATCGATTGGTAATGCTTTGTTCAATGCAATAGAGTTGATTTTAAACCTGCAATTGGACAGTCTCAAAGCCGAAGAGGTTTTGGAATTGATGGAATCGAAATACATCCGCGACCGCTTTTCCATTAAAGACATATCAATGATTAGAAAAGTTGTTGATGCTGCTAATATTCGATTTGGATTGGATGGTGAGCATGACAACGATACGCGTTTGGTGAGTTGGCATTATGGTTTAAAACGCATCATGTATGGACTCTGCATCAGTGGTGAACCGCTGTTGGAATTGGGTAACGAAGTGTTGATCCCGTTGGATTTTATTGAAGGAGGCGACTCTGATGATGTTGTTCATTTTTGTTACTTCATGCAGGTTTTGGAAATCATCATCAAGCAGCGGAGTACTCCAAAAAGTATAGCACAATGGGGCGCTTATATGCAAGAGTTCGTTGAACGTTTGGTGTTTCAGGCTGGTGAAAAAGAAGATGAAGATTATCACCAACTCATCAATTATTTGGAAAAAATCATCTTGCTGGAAGATGTCAGCAATGTACCAATTGGCTTTGAAGTGTTCAAACACAGTTTCTTGGAAATTCTGGAAAAGGAAACCAAAGCAAAATCCTTTGCAAGTGCCGGTATTACCTTCTGTTCACTCATCCCAATGCGAAGCATCCCCTTCAAAGTTGTGGCATTGCTTGGTATGGACTTTGATAAGTTTCCAAGAAAAGATGTAAAGCTCAGTTTCAATTTGTTGGATAAGCAACGAAGAAAAGGCGACCGAAACGTGAAAGAAAATGACAAACATCTTTTTCTAGAAACGTTGTTGTCAGCTGAAAAATATTTTTACATCAGCTACATAGGGAAAAGCGTAAAAGACGGAACAAAAATTCCTCCATCTTCACTTGTTGATGAACTTGTAGAATACATTATTCAAGGGGTAGCGACTAAAGATGAAAAGCTGAAAGATGTGTTGATTAACGCCCATCCATTGCATGGATTTAGTCAACTGTATTTCAATGGCAGCGGTTTGGTGAGTTATCTTAGCGATGAAAAATATAAACTACAGGGTAACATTCCCGTTGCAACAAAGGAAGAAATTGCGGTTGATTTTAATGAAATTGCGGTTACAGATCTCATGCAGTTTTTCAAGGATCCCATTAAATGGTATTTTAACAAGGCTTTTGGAATTTATTATCGGGAAGATGATTTGCTGTTGCCAGATACGGAAGTTTTTTCGATTGATAAATTGAGCAGCTGGCAAATAAACCAAGATTTATTTCAACTTTCAGAAACTGAATATGAACAGTATTTCGAGAAGAAAAGTAGACAGGGTGTTTTCCCTTTAAAGAATATGGGAACTGTTACATATCAATCTATGTTGAGTGAAATCGAACCCAAAAAAGAATTGATAGAATCCGTAAAAAAAAGGGCCTTACATACAAAAATTGAAATAAACATCAACCTTGGAAATGCTGGTATAGCAGGGTTTTTAACCAATGTTTACGAAGATAAATTGATCGCATATACGGATTCAAAGATTTACAGGAAGCATATCGTAGAAGCATTTGTTTCATACATGATTGCACTTGCACAAGGGTTTGAACTAGAATTTCATTTTGTGGTTCTTCAATCAAAAAATGTGTTTTCTATCTCTAAGGGAACCATATCAAAGAATGAGGCTTTTGAGCGACTTAAGATTTTTGTCGATTATTACAAGAGCGGTTTTAACACGCCATTTTTATTTTATCCTGGCTTTAAGATGAATCCTTATAAATTGTTTGAAGATGAAGATGGAAGCGGGTTTGAACAAAAAATCAGAAAAATAAAATACGACTCCCATGATTATACATTCACTGATCCATATATGTTGAAGGCGTATGAAAATAAATTCTTTGTCGAAGCGAATTATGATAAAATGAAAGAAAATACAATGGATATTTTCAATCAGCTTGAAACACTCATGCCAGATAGCATAAAAAAATAATCATGCCTACTACACCATTTGAAGCCAAAACAGTTACCCTCTCTCAAAGCAATTTAATAGAAGCCAGTGCTGGTACTGGTAAAACTTATTCGATTGCCATTTTATCCTTAAGGTTACTTTTGGAGGAAAATATTCCCATCCAAGAAATCTTGATGGTAACTTTTACCAAAGCAGCAGTTGCAGAACTGGAAACCCGCATCCGTGCCTTTGTGAGACTCGCTTATAATTCTTCCATAGGAATCCTTTCTCATGATGACACCATTGATTTTATCGTAAATGAATCAAAAAGAATAAGGGGTGAGCAGGAAACTGCGTTCCGTTTGAAAAATGCTGTGTTGTTCTTGGATGAAACTGCGATTCTCACCATTCATGGTTTTTGTCAACGAACACTTTCTGAATTTGCCTTTGAAACCAACCAGGTTTTCGGTTCTGACGCGATGAGTGAAAGTGATCTTAAAGAAATAACAATCAATGAAGTTAATCGGTTTTGGAGGCGGCACGTGGTTGTTATTGAAACCCACTTACTAGCGTATTTATGTCCGCTTTATCTAAACAGGGAACAACTGATTGATGTTATCAAAAATGTGTTGGGTGGAAAATCATTGTTGGCGTTGGCTGATTTTGATGATGCCGTTTTGTCTAGTCAAACTCAGTTAGATGTGTTGAATCAATTGAGCGGGGTTGTTGATGAAATTGAAAAATCAAGGCAAGAAGCACTAGATTATATTTGGGCCAATCAAGCTAAACTTCAAAAAGATGTTGAAGCAAATAAAAATGCGGATGCTGCTTTTTCCCATTTGTTTGAGGATCATAAATTGCTTTTAACTGCTATTATTGATGCTAGCAGCAAATTATATGTAAAAAAAATATTTAAGGAAGTACTGACTTTGCTAGAACCCGCACTAGCCGCAGAATTGGTATTTACTCAACAGGTTCAATTGTATGTAAATAAGATTCATCAATTCGCCATCAAAGAGATTTGTATCAATGTAGGTATAGAAAAAGACCGCAGAAGTTTAATGGCATTTGATGACATGGTGGACAGGCTTCATGATGCAGTTGTTGTTAGGAAAAACAAGTTTTTGATAACAGCCTTGCAGCAAAAATACAAGGCAGTTTTTATTGATGAATTTCAAGATACCGACAAAAAGCAATACGAGGTTTTCAATGAGCTGTTCGGCTCCAGCAATATCCTGTTTTATATAGGTGATCCCAAGCAGTCTATTTATGCATGGAGAAAAGCGGATATAAACACTTATTTTAAGGCAGGAAATGCCGTTTCCAACAGGTATGGTATGAATACCAATTACCGGTCTTCAAATGGCATTATACTGGCCCAGAATCATTTCTTTAAACCCGATGAAAATTTTGATACTTTTCATTTCGATGGAGCTGCAGATGCCATTGAATACATCAATGTTGAACCTCCTGGCAACAATGAAAAAGGGAATTTACTTTATGGAAATAACGAGGTTGTTCCAATCACTTTTTTTTCAAATGACAACATTGAAGACATCATTGAAACCACGGTTGCTACTGTGATTGAGTTACTCAACACACCGGCGTATCAAATAAACGAAAAAGATAAAAAACGTCGAGTCAAACCTTCTGATATCGGTATTCTTGTACGGGCCAAAGACAAGGGTAAATTAATCAAGGATCAGCTGGCCAAATATAGAATTCCTGCTGTAACAATTGATGAAACTAAGATTTCTGATACAATAGAAGCCAAGGAATTGCTCTATGTAATGAATGCGGTAAACGAAATCAATGCATCAAATATCAACAA
>JBILHX010000165.1:0-5220 GCA_044350285.1 Chitinophagaceae bacterium
CTTCTTTTCTTCGGTTTGTTCATAATAACCATACCCGCTTCCGTAACCATAGCCGTAGCCATACCCATATTTGCCACCATATCTGTAGCCATAATAGCCAAGTCCCTTGAACTGCACCCCATTGAAGATGATGCCACACTGCGTGATTTTTTTCTGTGTATTGTATTTGTCAACTAACTTGCCCAAAAACTCCTTGGGAGTAACACCGTACCTGGTTACAAACAGCATCAAGTCTGCGAACTTTGCAATTTGTTCTGCATCGGTCACCACACCCAGCGGGGGACAGTCAATGATGATGAATTTAAAATCATTGCAGGCATCTTTTAACAGCGCTTCATAGCGTCCGTTCATGATTAGCTCAACAGGGTTGGGAGGTATCGGTCCAGCAGAAAGGATGCTCAGGTGATCGTGTTCTGTTTGGTTCACCAATTCTTGCCATGGTTGTTTACCCACCAAATAGTTTGACAATCCTGAATTTCTGTCGAGGTTGAAATGCTTGGAAATATTGGGTTTCCTGAGGTCACTTTCAATCAACAATGTTTTTTCGCCTGTCATGGCCATGGCCAGCGCCAGGTTGGCAGCATTGAAGCTTTTTCCTTCACCCGGAATGGAGGAAGTCAGCACAATCACCATGCAATTTTTTTCTGGCTTTTTGTAATACCCAATATTCGTTCTCAGTGCCCTGAACTGCTCTGCAATCATCCCCCTAGAATTGCCCACCATGATGAGGTGGTTGCTTTCCTTCTGATAGGAAATGGTACCCAAGATGGGAATGCGGGTGGCTTGCTCAATCTGTTCCTTAGAGGTCAATTTATCGTTGAGTGTATTGCGCAAGATGATGAGCAGGAGTACCAATCCCATGCCACCGAACAAGCCATAGCTGTAGTAAAGGGATTTCTTGATGTTGATGGGGTCTGGATTCAAGGAAGCTGGCTCGAGTACGATCAGGTCAGAAGCAACGGCGGCGGCTCGTATGGCAGCCTCTTCCCGCTTTTCGAGCAGGGAGGTGAACAGCGAATTTTTGATGGCCTGCTTCCTGCTGATGTCGAAGAAATAGCGCTCCTTTCCTGGCAGGCTAGAGATGATGCCCGTATAACGGTTCACTTCTTTTTTGGCTTGCGACTGTATGATTTGGATGTTTCGGCGAACATTCACTATTATTTCGAGGATAGTGGATTTAAGTGCCTTGATGCGTTCTAGAGATAGCAGGTACTGTTCGCTTTTTTCTGAGGTGGTGAGTTTGAGTTTGTCGTTCTCGAGTTCAGCATCATAAAGCTTCATGAGGAACTGCTGGATCTCTTGTCCAAACTGCATCCCCGCAAAAGACGGTACCATACCCGGTTTGCTGCCCTTACCCTTGAGGTAATTTTCTACATCATTCAACAAACTGTTTTGCAGGTCAATTTCAGCAAGTTTTGCATCCCCGCTTCGGAGTTGTTCAAAAACGAAGTTTCCTTCGGTGCTCAGGGATATTTGAGGATTGTCGCGTTTGTATTGTTCAATCCCCGTTTCAACGCTGTCAAGTTCCTTTTCGATAAAGGCAAGTCGGCCTTCTATGAAACGGATGGTGCTGGACGCCTCATTCATGTTATCCATCATAGAAACCTTGTCGTACGACTTCAACAGGTTTCCCAACATATCCCTCACCAGTTCAGGATCTTCCCCATCCAAGCCCAAGACGATGGAAGGACCACTGCCGGATTTTGTAATAACGAGTTGGTCGTAAATGGCATTTAGTTCTGCGTTGGAGATGATTTTAAAAACAAAACGGCTCCCATTGTTCAGCCATTGGATGTCTTCTGGTTCGATGCTGAAAAGAAGTTCATTGCCTGCAATGGTAGATTTTTTGTTGAAGAACAGCGTGTCTTCGCCCACGATGGCTAGTTTCAAATTGGGATTAAAGGTCAGTTCACCCTCAAAAGAATTGATGGATTCTGGTTTAAAAAAGATGCAATTGTATTTGATTCCAGCGCCATATAGCGGTTTTAGTATTGAAATGTATTTACCGTAGGTATACAATTGGGCATTGAGATTCATGTTAGACAATGCATCTTTAGAAACATCATTCCCCTTTAAGATTTCCAAGTTTTGGCTGGTTTTGTCTAGCTGTTGACCAGCAATGCCGAGCTGTCCCAACACCTGTTGAGTTTGGTTTCGGTTGTTGTCCTTGAACATGATAACCGCATTGGTGGTGTAAATCGGTCTCAGGTAACGGATGTACAAGTGAGAGCACATCAGTCCCACAATGCCCATCACCAAGATGATCGGCCAATAAGGAAGGTATTCTCGTTTGACGACATTCAGGATAGGTTCATCCTGTATCTCATCCATGTCCATTTCGGTGTTTTGTGTATATTGTTGCATTAGAAGACGCTGTTGGCAAGTACGATGATGATGCTTACGGCGCTAGTTACGCTCGCAAAAAGGCTAAGAAGTTGGGCGTTGGACTCAAGGAATTTCCGCTTGTTGGGTTCAACATAAACGACATCGTTTGGTTGAAGGTAGTAAGCAGGAGATTGGAAGATGGATTTATCGGCCAGGTTGAGTCTGTATACGGTTCTAACGGAATCAACCTGTCTGATTAAGATGATGCCATCGCGTTTATCCATCCATTCAACCCCTCCCACATTGCCCAGAAACTGCAGCATGTTGGTTTTGTTGTTCATGATGGTAACGGTTTGGGCTCTGTTCGAATTGATAAAAGTTACGCGGAAGTTGAGGAGGCGCACGTTCACCAGGGCATCTTTCACAACCGGCTCGATGCTGGTTTGAATCTTGTTTTGAAGGGCCTGTTGTGTCATTCCCAGCACGTTGATGGTTCCTAATTTAGGGAAAATGATGTTGCCATTTTCATCCACCAAATAACCCATGATGGTTCCACCTCCACCCATGGCGCCTTGCATGTTTCCGCCGCCACCGCCCATCGGCATGTTATAGTATGCAGAGGCAATTGGATCTGGGGTAAACACCATGATGCTCAGTTGGTCGCCCCGCTGAATGATTGGGTCAGGCTGACTGGTACTTGCAACGTAAGAAGTATCAGAGAGTCCTTGAAACAAGATTTGGTTCTTGTATGTAACGCAAGAGTTCAGCGAAAGGATGGCAAAAAGGGAGATACAGGCAAGAAGCGGGACGAAGAAACGCCTTGCTGCTGTTGATTTGTATGAAAATTCGGTCATAAAAAAATTTGAGCTAATGTTGTCGGGGCTGTTCCTACCCATTGGTTTCAGGAATTCAGCCGTTAAATTAATGCATTTTTTGCAGCCCTGAGCACCTGCTTAAACGTTTGTATTCATGGCTTCGCCACCTCAGTCACACAACTGAAAAATTGAAACCCAATAAAACATCCACACAATCAAAAACCACTTTAAACATTAAACCTTAAACTTTAAACTAATAAACTTTCATCAGTAACGTACAAAGAAACCTGTAGTTGATGCAAAAAAACATCTAGAAATGAAGATTCCCTGGGAAGTCTAAAAATATTGATAGAAGGCTGATAAAGGAGCACTAAAGTTACTGTTTACTTGAAATTCAGTATTATTAAGTACAAAGTGGAGTTGCTTTGGTAAAAAGCTGTTGTATGGAGGAACCCCTTTGGTGACTGGTGAAATCATTATATAGTGTTGTGTGTGCTGAGGTTAAAGCTAAGCGAATTTCTGAGTACAAAGGTATTCAAAACTGCTTTTAAAAACACATATTTGTTTTCGTAATAGGAGTAGTTTATGATTAAGAAATTAGTAGGGGGAGAGTTGAAAGTTTAAGGTTTAGGGTTTAATTTCACTAGCTGAGTCTCTCGAAAGGACTGTTAGGTGGGATTCACTAGCCTGGGGTTTAAACCCCAGGCTAGTGATTATGAAGATTGGAAACAAATTTCATGCTCACTATCCGGGGATTTAAACCCGTTAAAATTCACTAGCCTGGGGTTTAAACCCCAGGCTAGTGAAAAAATACATTCCAATTTGATTTTCAATTAATAACAAAGACGTTACTATAAATGAAGCGAATGAACCCCCTTAGCGAAGTGAAAAATCCACTACTTTAGTTTGAAACAAGCTTTAATATGATTAAATTTGAATAATCAAAAGCTTCTATAGATGCCTAAGATTTATGAATATTTGGGAATTTTAGTTTTTTTTTATTCAAATGAACACGAACCAATTCATGTGCATGCCAAATATGATAATTTTGAATGCAAGGCAGAATTCCTTATTCAAGACGGTATTATTGTTGAAATAAAAATCAAGGACATCAATGGAAAGAGGCCATTAAAAGAAAAAAAATTAAATGATTTCAAAGAATTTCTTGAAAGCTATTCAATAGAAATTGTAAAAAAGTGGATTGATTACTTTGTAATGCATAAGGACGTAAAATTTGAAAAAATAAACACCAAATTGAAATGAGAATTACGACAGAATTTACCCAACCCAATAATGATTTGATTGAAATTATCTCAGCAGTTTATTTAGGTGATTATACCCTTAGAATTTATTTTAATGATTCCTCGAATAAGGTTGTTGATTTCAAATCTTTTCTTGAAAATTCAATGCATCCATCAATTAAAAAATACCTAAATGAACAGGTGTTCAGACAATTTGAAATTATTGATGGAAACCTGAACTGGCAAGACTATGATCTCATTTTTCCAATTGAAAAACTATACCAAGGGAAAATTTAAGAAATCCTTGTAAGATGAATGATTCTAAGTTTTTTACTGAGTGTAAATACGTGAAGAGCATTCATTTCTCGCTTCGCTCGAAATGACGGGGGAGTGCTTGTAGATCCTTCGCTTATAATGACGACTTTGTAATTCATTGAAAATCAATTTGTTAAAAGATAGATGATTTTCTCATCAAAGACACCCCTCCTGGACCGAGCGAAGCGAGTGTCAGGGAGGGGTGTCTATTTAATTGTCAGTGAAATTTTTCGACCAAGACCATATTCAATAAGCTTATAAAGGGTTGAGAGTTGGATATCGCTGTGTCCATTTTCTATTCTTGAAATAAAACTCTTTTTAGTTCCGGTCTTTTCTGCTAATTGTTCTTGTGTCATTGAAGCTAGTCGCCTTTCTGCTTTGATTACTTCTCCAATTGCAAATGCTTTTGCTTTTATATCAAATTCTGTTCTCTCAACAGTTCCAACTTGTCCATAACGATTGTTAAGGTGCTCATCAAAGGTTGTAATAGTTTTACTTGTTGGATTTTTTGTTTTCATTTTGTT